>JAZPYJ010000081.1:0-18817 GCA_045544075.1 Thermoanaerobacteraceae bacterium | reverse complement strand
TCCAAGAATAATAATGACTATAACAGCCACTAGTACGGTATAAGGTTTTTTTACACTGTAACGGGAAAGCATATCTTATCAACTCCGTTTTTTAATAATATCTTTTTTATTTTAATATCAAATAATAAATTGAAGATTAATCAAATTATTTTAACAAAATGGCCGAGTGAGATACTTGACAATATGAATTATTTTGAGTAACATATATTTATTAAATAATGTTTTTATCGAATAGTTTTATGGGTCTGTAGCTCAGCTGGGAGAGCGCTGCGTTCGCATCGCAGAGGCCAAGGGTTCGAATCCCTCCAGATCCACCATAAGGAAGCATAGCTCAGTTGGTCAGAGCGTTCGGTTCACATCCGAAAGGTCGAGGGTTCGAGCCCCCCTGTTTCCACCATATTTTAAATGCGGGATCGGTTAGATCCTGCATTTTTGTCTTATTTCCTGAATTATGCGGGAAAATGAATTATAGCTGAAATTTAGCGTAGTAAATAGGGAAAAGCAATAAAAAGTGAGAAGTATGAAGATATAAAATAAAAGAATAAGGAGAAAAAATGGATCATAATCATAATTATAAGCATAATGAAAATTCAAATGAGAATAAACAATCTGGCAAAATAATCACAACTGAATTATTTAGAACTATGAAAGCTAAAATTTATGTTATGACTTTGTTGCTGCTTTTTTCAATTATCTGTGCAGAGTTTTTTCTGGATGCGGCTTCAGCAAATGAAAATGATAGCCAGGAATATATTGGTGAAGCATTTAGTATGGGCACTGATAATGCCGAGATATATAATGATGAAAGAGTATTATTGAGATCATCCTCATCCGATTATTCTGTTAACCATACTGTAACGCTTTCCGGCGATCGCTTATATAGTGAGGCATATAAGGTGCTGGATCTGATCAATACTGAAAGAGCATCCGTTGGTCTGCCGGCAGTTTCAATGGATTATTCGCTGATGGAAAGTGCAATGCTCAGAGCTGCGGAAGCAGTTATTTATTGTACACATACACGCCCTGATAACACTGATTGTTTTACAGCTGTTACACGATCGTATTCAATGCTGGGTGAAAATCTGGCTGCAGGGCAGACTTCGGCATCGCGGGTTATGTCTGATTGGATGCAGTCAGAAGGGCATAAAGCAAATATACTTACATCAGGATTTACTTGTGCAGGAGTCGGAGTATTTAAAATAGACGGGATAATCTATTGGATCCAAATATTCAGTGACGGCACCCCTGAAATGATAGTTCAGCCTAATGACTGCACCGTAGATCAAAATATTTCTGCAAGTGAGAACAGACTTAATTTGCTTTTTAATCCTTCGGAAATCAGTGTTGTTCCTGATGATCCGATCCAGCTGACGGTTTATAATTTCAAAGACTCAATCAGTTTTCGAACGCATGCTCTGACCAGCGAAGAATTTGTCTGGAGCAGCAGTGATCCGCTCTGTATCAGGGTCAATGATGGGATAATATCCGCATTGGGTCCAGGTTCAGCAGTTATTACTGTAAATTTAGGTGATTTGACTGCACAATGCACAGCAGTTTCCTGCATGCCGGAACAAGTTAATAATTTACAGGCGCTGTCTTTTAATCATAAAATACGGCTTAACTGGCAGTCTGTATCTGGTGCAGACGGCTATCATATCTATGCGATGTACTCTGACGGCAGCAAATATAAAACATATGATACTGTAAACAACTATTGTTATTTTAGTAAACTTACTAACGGCAATACTTATCAGTTTATGGTCAGAGCGTATAAAACGGTGAATAACAGCAATGTTTATGGTGCCTACAGTTCAACGATAAGCGCATCGACGGTCGATGATACGATACAAAACCTGAAGGCTGCGTCATATGATCAAAAGATCAGACTAACATGGGATGAAACGGAGAGCGCTGACGGCTATTACATCTATGCAATGTACTCGGACGGCAGTAAATACAAAACCTACAGCACGACTAAGACAAGCTGCAATTTCACCAGTCTGATCAACGGCAGCAAATATAATTTCAAGATCAGGACTTATCAACTGGATTCCAACGGGGTTAAAGGTTATGGCGATTATTCAGCTTCAGTCTCGGCTACACCGCGCATGGATGCGGTGAGCGGATTCAAGGCTCTGGCTTTTGATAAGAAGGTAAACGTAAGCTGGGATAAGATGGACAAAGCGGACGGATACTACATCAACGTAGTTTACAGCGACGGAACACTGTACAAGAATTACAGCACTACCAAAACCTACTGCAACTTCACCAAGCTTACCAACAGCAAGACTTATAAGTTCAGAGTTCGTGCCTACGAGCTGAACTCCAAAGGCAGCAAGGTATACGGCAAGTATACCTCCTATGAATCGGTCAAGCCGTACAACGATAAGGTGACCGGCCTGAAAGCTGTGCCTGGGGCCAACAAGATAGCCTTGAGCTGGACCGCCGTGGATAAAGCGGAAGGCTACAACATCTACGCAATGTACGCCGACGGCAGCAAATACAAGACCTACAACACTACCAAAACTACCTGCAATTTCAACAATCTGATATCAGGCAAAACCTATCAGTTCAAGGTAAAAGAGTATAAGAAGAACGCTGCGGGCAGCAAAGTTTATGGTACTTACAGCAAGGTAGTCAAATCAACAGCGAATTAATAAAACTAATTTTTTAATATAAAAGAGTACTTGACAAACCATATATTTATTTGTATAATAACTGCACTAGTTGTAATAGTACAGTTATTTATTTTATAAGCAATATCAAAACATAGTCGTTGGAAGAGGGGAGGGTTGTTTATTGCTGAAAGTGGATAAATTTTCTACTGTTCCTATCTATGAACAGATAGTTGAAGCTTTGCAGAAGGAAATAGTTCTGCGTCTGCTGCGTGAAAATGAACAAATTCCATCGGTTAGGGAAATGTCCGGTAGGCTTGGCATAAATCCTAATACTATTCAGAAATCATATCTTGAGCTGGCGCGCAGAGGTGTGATCGCATCATCTAAGGGAAACGGGTATTTTGTTACTCCGCAAGCTATAGAAATAATTCAACAGCAAGCAGAGAATAGATTGAGTGAACTGGAAGATACGGTATTTAATATGGCATGTTCTAATGTTGACAGAGAATTAGTTATCAATGCAGTAAATTCGGCTTATCTGAAAGCAGATACATTTTTACGGCAATCGGCAGAAGACCCGGATAAAATAAATAAATAACGATAAGAATAATAATAAATCATTAGTTATAGAAAAACAGAAGAAGGAGGCCGTTCTATGATTTCTGCATCAAATATAACTAAAAGATTTGCTGATTGTACAGCTATCAATAATTTAAGCTGTACAATTCCTGACGGATGCATTTACGGTCTTGTCGGCAGCAACGGAGCAGGAAAATCAACATTTTTACGCTGCCTGAGCGGAATATATCGTCAGGAAGCAGGCGATATTTTGATTGACGGTAAATCGGTTTATGATAATCAGTCGGTAAAAGAGCAGATCGTTTTTATTCCTGATGATTTATATTTTTTACCTCAGTCCAATATGCGTAATATGAGCATCTTATATAAAGCATTATATCCTCAGTACAGTGAAGAACGTTTCGAGGAATTAATAATGATATTCGGCCTAGATCCTGACATAAATATAAATTCCTTTTCCAAAGGCATGAAACGTCAGGCAGCAACTATACTTGCTCTGGCCTCAAAGCCCAAATATCTTTTCTTTGATGAAACATTTGACGGGCTGGATCCTGTAATGCGCAATCTGGTTAAAAATATAATTTATGAGGATGTAATGGAAAGACAAACTACTACTATAATTACTTCCCATTCATTGCGTGAACTGGAGGATACATGCGATCAGCTGGCGCTGCTTCATAAAGGCGGTATCGTGTTCGAAAGTGATATTCAAAATCTGAAAACTAACCTGTTTAAGATCCAGGCAGCGTTTGATCACGAGTTCAGCAAAGCAGATTTTGCTGGGTTGGATATCATTAACTATCAGCAGACCGGATCGGTATGTAATTTTATCTGTCGCGGAGACCGGGAGCAGACTATCGCCGGCCTGAGATCTATGCAGCCGCTGCTTTTGGATGTTTTGCCGCTGAATCTGGAAGAGGTTTTTATTTATGAAATGGAAGCGTTGGGTTACGCCTTTCAGGATATTAATTAACGGGGGTGAGAATATGGGAAAAATAATTGACAGAAAATTGTTTTGGGTCGGAATGCGCAGAATAAAACTGGCAGGCGTTGCCTGTGCCATCATATGTCTTTCTATCAGCGGTATAATTCCGCTGCTCGCATATATTACATCAGAAAATGAGCAAATAATTGAGGCGCTTCCGATTAATCAATTGGCAGCTCCTTTACTTCCCTTGTTTCCTTTCGTATTATTATTTGTTCTTTTAATGTTCGGTTTTTTAAATGATCGAAAACAATCTGATTTTTATCATGCTATCCCTCAGTCTCGTGTATGTGTATACGGTAGTTTTATGGCGGCTGTGCTGAGCTGGGTAATTATTATTGCCTTGTCTTCTTTAGCTCTGGAAGCTATATGCTGGGGAATTATGCCGGGCTGGAGCTTTGCTGCAGGTGATCTGATCCTGATCTTCGTTGCTTTTATGTTGGGTTCTTTGATGCTTGCGGGTTTAATGGCAACTGCAATGATGCTGACAGGAACTCTTATATCTAATCTGGCTATCGGTGCCTTATTGGTCTGTTTTACCAGAGTAATATGTTTGATCGTTGTTTTTATTTTAGAAGACATTGTTCCTGTTTTTGCGTTGCCGGCAGCAAACTGGAGTTTTGTAGCTCCGCAGGCTTTTTTACCATTGGCAGTTCTGATTCAGATGGCCGGAGGCATTCCGAAGGAAATGGTCTACACGAGCCCTGCATTGCTGACCTATACTCTGATTATCGGATCGTTTTTTATTATCCTGGCCGGATGGTTATATAAAAAGCGCAGAAGTGAAATGGCCGGGCAGAGTGCTCCCAGCAGAGGATTGCAGCATATCTTCAGATGTGCCGTTACACTGCCTTTTGCATTGCTCTGTACCGCACTTTTATTGAGCAGTATTTACAATGATTATTTTGATTGGCCGCCGTTTATCATCATGTTGTTATTGACGCTGATAGTTTATTATATGTATGAGTTGATAACTTCCAAAAATATGGGGAAAATGCTGAGGGCAACTCCTTATCTGGCTATTATATTGGTGCTGTCTTTAGTATTCGGTGCCTCTATGATTGCTGTGCGTTCCCATATTCTTGATCAGGACCTGACAGCCGAAAACATAAGCAGCGTCACAAACTTCATGGGAGTCAATGAAGTATATCAAGATATTGCTTTTGAAATGATTTGCTGCAATGGAGTTGAGGTGAATAATGCTGATGCCGTTGATCTGTCCGCCGCTGCTTTGGAAAAATCCGTGAATAATATCAGGAATTCCCTGACAGATTACTACAGTAATTATTCCGATCCATGTACGATCCATCTTGCGTATAAAAACAATAACGGAAAACTGTTTTACCGCAATGTTAGATTAAATCAGAATGATTACGATGCTTTATTGAATAGTTTTATGAAATCTGATGAATATTTACAGGCATATCTGAAATTACCGGAAGAAGATATGATTAATAATATTGTCTTCAGCCCATACGTTTCTCTAAGCATGAATGATAAAAACACAAAAGAGATATGGAATGCTTTTGTTAAAGAATATCAGTCTTTGACTGATGCTCAAAAACTGCAGATAAAAGGCTTTTCTGAGTATCATCAGGGAAAAAGTCTGTCCGAACCATCGTTTATTACTGCGGAAATCAACGGGCAGCATATGCTTACCGGTTTTTATAATGCATATGAGATTTTGCCGTTTATGAAGGAAACGATCTCCTGTATAGGCGATATATGCAATAACACCGGAGCAACGATCAATAACGAGGAAGCAACAATAAGCAATATGCAGCAGACGATTCGCTTGCTTAAAGCACTGGATCAGGATAATGGCAGTTCCGGTATTTACGGATTATATTCTGATATAGAACTAAACTGTAATGCAGTTTATTCTGATGAATACTTTGATACAGCCATTTATCTGTCCGATTATGATGATGAAGAAGTTTATGAAGAAGGACAAACTAATATAAAGCAATTGAGCTCTATATTGCTTGATATTATTCAATCTGACGATAAAAATAAACAGCAGTTTGATCCTGATGAGCCATTTATTTTGATAAGCATTGTCTGCAGTTGTGCGGAAGAGGATTATGATAAAGATAAAGCTTTGTATGACCAGTATGTCGGCAGCTATGGCAGTTCATTAGCAGCGATAAATGTGACATCAGAAGAAATCGTTTCTTTGCAGAGCGTCGGATCCTACGTTGAAACGTATGAATAAATCAATAAAACATGAATAATAATCAACCGTTTATTATCGACCGGCAGAGGTTTATCTGCCGGTTTTATTTTTATATTGAATATATCGGCAAAAAATGCTATAATATCAATCAAATATCTTCATAAAAACGGGAGGAAATACAATGGATAAAAAGAAACGCCGCCTCGGAGACAGACGGGACGGAGTTTTGATAAGAGATCTGGATGCCCTTCATTATATAACAGGTATTATCTATCCTAATCGCTGCGACAATGAGGCATATATTGCCGAGCGAATCGATTTAAGTAATATTAATTCCTATCTTGAACAGAAAAATATCGAAGCAGACCCTGAATATCCTTTCAAGTTTTTTCATTTGCTGGTAACTGCAATGGTCAAAACGATTACTTTGCGGCCTAAGCTGAACCGTTTTATTGTCAGAGGAAACTTTTATCAACGCAATGAAGTTTCAGCAGCTTTCGTTGTCAAGAAAAAGTTTTCAGACAGCGGTTCGGAAGCGCTGGCATTTTTACATATGCGTGATAATGATAATTTGCAGTCTGTATATGAAAAGATCAAAGAGCAAGTGTATTTTTGCCGCAGTGATAAAATAGATACTTCCAGCTCAGCGATGGATATTTTAACTAAAATGCCTAGATTTATATCCAGACGTATAATTAAATTTGCGATGTTTTTAGATAAACATGGATGGGCTCCGCAGTTTTTAATAGCTACCGATCCTTATTATTCATCGATATTGCTGTCTAACGTCGGTTCCATAAAGTTGAAAAGCGGATATCATCATCTTACAAACTGGGGAACCTGTTCGCTTTTTTGCCTGATAGGTGAGATAAAAATGCGCCCTGTATTTGATGAAACAGGACATTATGAAATGCATCAGACAGTTGATCTGGGAATAACTATAGACGAGCGTTTGGCTGACGGATATTATTATGCCCGATCAGTGCGGCTGATAAAACATCTGCTTGAGCATCCGGAGCTGCTGGAACTGCCGCTTGATGAGGAGGTCGAATATTAATGAGCAATAATATATCGGATGTACGAACCCCCTGGATAAAAAATATGGGCGGAGTTCCTGCTCATTTGGATTATTTTGAGGGATCGATGTATGATGCACTTGCGCGCGTGGCTGAAAAATATCCCAATTTTGTAGCGTTTGATTTTATGGGCAGATCAACTACATATAAAAAAATGATCCAGGAAATCGATCGCTGTGCTAAGAGCCTGAAGACTATAGGTATAAGAGAGGGGGATAACGTTACGATCGCTCTGCCCAATTGCCCGCAGGCTATCTATATGTTTTACGGACTTAATCTGATAGGAGCGATCGCTAATATGATACATCCTCTGTCAGCGGAAAAGGAAATCGAGTTTTATCTGAATGATTCAGGAAGTGTTTCTCTGATAACCTTGGATCAGTTTTACCATAAGTTTGAATCGATCCGTAAAAATACACGAGTTGTAAATGTTATCATCGCCAGCATCAAGGATGCACTTTCCAAACCTGTCAAAGCGGGATATATGCTGACAGAAGGACGCAAGATAGAAAAGATCCCCGATGATGCTCCTGTCATTCGCTGGCATGATTTTATGCGTTTAGGTAAATCTTGCTTCTGGAATTTCAGAGTTCAGCGCATAGGTCAGGATCCTGCCGTTATTTTATATTCGGGAGGCACGACAGGCAAAACAAAAGGGATCATGCTGACGAACAAAAATTTCAATGCTCTTGCTCAGCAGATCGTGGCAACCAATCCTATGTTTGGTCCCGGAGATAAAATGCTGGCGGCTATGCCTTTGTTCCATGGATTTGGCCTTGGTGTATGCATCCATTCCATGCTTGCTAACGGAGGACGTTGTGTATTAGTGCCTCGTTTCACTGCCAAAAGCTATGCTAAATTAATTACCAAATATAAATGCAATTTTATTGCAGGTGTACCTACTTTATATGAAGCGTTGCTGCGTTTGCCATCTATGGAAAAAGCTGATCTCTCATGCCTGAAAGGTGTTTTTTCCGGCGGCGATTCCTTGTCGGTAGAACTGAAAAAAAAGGTAGATTCATTTTTGTCTGATCATAACTCTTCAGTGAAAATCCGCGAAGGTTACGGAACTACTGAAACGGTTACAGCCTGTTGCCTTACTCCTCCGCATATGTCCAAAGAAGGAAGCATAGGTGTACCGTTCCCTGATACATATATCAAAATCGTTAAGCCAGGCACGGAGGAAGAATTGCCATACGGCAAAGAAGGGGAGATTTTACTGGCCGGGCCGACAGTCATGCTTGGATATGTAAATCATCCGCGTGAAACAGCAGAAACGCTGAGGATACACGATGACGGGATGGCTTGGGTATATACCGGAGATTTAGGTGTTATGGATGAACAGGGATTTGTTTATTTCCGCGGTCGCGCAAAGCGAATGATCATCAGCAGCGGCTATAATATTTATCCGGGACAACTGGAAAATATTATAGATGCTCATGATAAAGTTCATATGAGTTGTGTGATAGGGGTTCCTGATGCTTATAAAATGCAGGCAGTGAAAGCGTTTATAATGCTTAAATCAGGCGTCACTTCTGATGAAGCGACTAAGGAAGAAATCATGGATTATTGTCGTAAGAATATTGCCAAGTACGCTCTTCCGCGTGAAATTGAATTCAGAGAAAGTCTGCCCACTACTTTGGTCGGCAAAGTTGCCTATCGTAAACTGGAAGAGGAAGAAGAAAATAAAAAGCAGGCGGTGGGATGATTTATGGAGATCATTGCCCGTATCCGTACTTTGTTTCACGGAAAATTTGGCTTGCCTCGTCAAAGCTGTTTTGCTGCTGATTTACCTGGAAAGATCGTTTTTGAACCGGAATTTCGTTATCCCGAATCATTAGCAGGAATAGAATCCTATTCCCATCTGTGGCTGATCTGGCAATTTTCGGCTAATATTTCAGCAGGTTGGTCACCGACGGTACGCCCGCCTGTTCTGGGGGGCAATAAACGAATGGGGGTTTTTGCAACCCGTTCGCCTTTCCGGCCCAATGGCTTGGGATTGACAGTTGTAAGGCTGGATCATATTGATCTCGAAAGTTCTGAAGGACCGGTTATTTATGTTAGGGGAGCTGATATGATGGACGGGACCCCGATAATAGATATAAAACCATATCTGCCTTTTGCTGACAGTTATCCTAATGCATTAAATGGTTTCAGCAGTCAGGATCATTGGCCGCATTTGCAGGTTTTAATCCCAGACGATCTTGCCGGCAAATTAAATGAAGAATATATAAAACTCTTAAAACAGGTTTTGAGCTGTGACCCGAGGCCGGCTTATCAGGATGATCCCGACAGAGTTTACACTTTTGCTTTTGCTGATTTTGAAATTAGCTTTCAGGTTGCCGATAAGTTATTAACAGTTGTCAGAATCAAACGAATCAAAGAATAGTTCTCAGGATGGCAAAACGCTTTCTATTGTACGAGGTGTGTTATGATATCAAAAACAAGTTGGAAAAGGCAACAAACTAATATTATCGGTCAGAAAATAATTATTGGTATTTTATTCGGACTTTTATTTTTTGCGGGCATAGTATGCTGTTTTTTCCCTGCATTCATTGAACAAGCTGAAGCATCCAATAAAACACCTACCATGAAAGGTATAGATGTCAGCGAATGGCAAAGTGATATCAACTGGGCAAAAGTAAAAAATGACGGCATTGATTATGCTATCTTGCGATGCGGCTATTCAACTTCGGCAGATGCAAAATGGAAGACTAATGCCAATAAATGTACTTCATTATCCATTCCGTTCGGATGTTATCTTTATTCTTATGCTACCAGTACAGATGCTGCGGTAAAAGAAGCTAAATTTGTTTTGCAGCAGGTTAAAGGTTATAATCTTACTTTTCCGATATATTACGATTTAGAAGACAGCACTATTCAGAAATTGGGTTCTGCTAAGATTGGATCTATTGCTAAAGCATTTTGCGATACGATTACTGATGCAGGATATGAAGTTGGTATTTATGCCAATTTATATTGGTGGAATGACTTATTGACTGACAGCAAGGTGCAGAACAGCGATTGGAATCGCTGGGTTGCCCAATATTACTCGGTTTGCGAGTACACACTCAAATATTCCATGTGGCAATATTCTTCAAGCGGCAGTGTGAATGGTATCGACGGCGATTGCGATATGAATTACTGGTATGATAGACCGCGGACTGTTATCACAGATGATATGGAACCGACAGCAGTAAGTAATGTAGATACTCTGGCCTTCAACCAAAAGATTCACGTATATTGGGATGATGTTATTTATAATACAGGATATCAGGTATATGCCATGTATGAAGATGGAAGCAAATATAAGTCAGCTGATGTAACTACCAATTACTGCAATTTTGTCAATCTTGAAAATGGTTCTGCTTATAAATTTAAAGTTCGCAGCTTTATAACATATTCCAACGGGAAAACTGCTTACAGCGATTACAGCGATCAGGTATCAGCCATACCATATGATGACTGTGTATATAACCTAAAAGCGGTTTCCTATGATGCAAGGATTAAAATTAGCTGGGATGCAGCTGAAGGTTCAGACGGCTATTATATATACGCAATGTACGGAGATAACAGCAAATATAAAACGTATTCAACAACAAAAACGAGCTGCAATTTTACTAATCTGATCAATGGTGACACTTATAAATTCAAAGTCAGGGCTTATAAGCTGGATAATAACGGCAATAAGGTTTACAGCACTTATTCCGATGTTGTATCAGGCCAGCCTAAGCCTGCCAAAATAACCGGCTTAAATTCACTCTCATTTTATAAGAAAATCCATATCTATTGGAATGCATCTGAATCAGCCGAAGGATATTATATCTATGCCATGTATAATGATGGCAGCAAGTATAAGACATACAGCACAGTCAAAAATCGTTGTAATTTTACTAATCTGGCCAATGGAAGTACTTATCAGTTCAAGGTACGCGGTTATAATATAAATTCAGCAGGCAAAAAGGTCTACGGATCATACAGCAGTGTAGTATCTGCTGTTCCATGCGATGATCGCATTAATAATCTGCAAGCTGTATCCGGAGATAGCAAAATTAAATTAAGCTGGGATGCAGCTGAAGGTTCAGACGGCTATTATATATACGCAATGTACGGAGATAACAGCAAATATAAGACGTATTCAACAACAAAAACGAGCTGCATTTTTACTAATCTGATCAATGGTGATACCTATAAATTCAAAGTCAGGGCTTATAAGCTGGATAATAACGGCAATAAGGTTTACAGCACTTATTCTGCTGTCGTAAGTGCAGTGCCCAATTAATATTAATTAAATAATAATTGTTTTCTGAGATCGGAAAGGGAGCACCAGCATAATGAGCAATAAACTTAATAAATGGGAAAATCAATCAGCTCATAATAATTCAGCAGTTTATGATAAAGAAGTCCTAATTACAGAAAAGGCTGGATCAGAAAACGAAATATGTGAAAATAATAAAAATGATGAACAAAAGGGATACGGAAGTTCATCCCAGTTACTGGAAAAAGCTGAATTCCGCATAAAATCAATTAAACAACATGGATTTTATATGAGGATGCTGGTATATACCAATAAAATACTGACGATACTTTTTATTTTGGCTCAGGTCGCTTTGATCTGGGCTTGCTTTACCTGGCTCGCAGCTAAGGACGCATTTTACGTTTGGGAAACCGTTACTGTAATCGGAATAATTGTCATTATTTATGAAATGAATCGTAT
The DNA here is from genome assembly GCA_045544075.1 of Thermoanaerobacteraceae bacterium. GTDB lineage: Bacteria > Bacillota > JAZPYJ01 > JAZPYJ01 > JAZPYJ01 > JAZPYJ01. The sequence goes on along the minus strand of JAZPYJ010000081.1, from coordinate 6,666 downwards.
AGATGAGCCTGGCTATAAAACCAGCTGGATTTTACTTATAGCGATCTTTCCTCTTGTAGGTATTCCCTTATATCTGCTTTTTCACAACGATATCGTCAACCGACATTGTAAAGAAAGAACTGCCTTGTTTGCTGAAACGTTATCACCTCTGCTCAAACAGGATGATTATATTAGATTGGCTATGCAGAATAATGCTGCAGAAATTACAGGTTTTGCTGAATATATTTATCAAACCGGAGGATATGCAGCATATGCTTTGGAAAAGGCTGAATATTACTCAATGGCCATTGATATGTACAATGAAATTCTGACATCTGTACAGCAAGCAAAAAAGTTTGTTTTTCTGGAGTATTTTGTGGTTGACCCGGGCAGCAGGATGTGGAATGATCTTCAGGATATTCTGCTTCAAAGAATACGTGAAGGGGTAGAAGTGCGTCTAATTTATGACGGCTTTGGCAGCTGGAAAGTTGCTCCCGATGATTTAGCCTCCCGGTTATCTGCGATCGGGATCAACTGCCGCTGTTTTTCACGGATGATTCCTTTGCTGGCTAATTATCTTAATAATCGTGATCATCGTAAAATGATCATCGTTGATGGTGAGGTAGTTTTTACCGGCGGCATTAATCTGGCGGATAAATATATTAATGAACAAAAAGATTATATATTCTGGAAAGACGGAGGCGTTCGTATCGAAGGGGAAGCTGTGAAATGTTTTACAGCTATGTTTTTGGAACAATGGAATATGATGAGTAAAGATCATAGCGCCGAAAATCTGGAAAAATACTTTGACTTTTCTCGATCAACATGCGGTATGTCAGAAAAAAAAGAAGCGGAAACAACAACAGGAAATATGGTTGCAGATCCGGCGATTAATGAATTTATTATTCCATTCGGGGATAATCCTTTGCTGGAACATCATCTTGGAGAAAAAACCTATGTGGACATAATAAACAATGCCGGAAATAATGTAAATATTATTACACCGTATCTGGCTCCTGATCATGATGTTTTGGAAGCACTCAAATATGCATCCAGACGGGGTATAGATGTTAATCTTTTGCTTCCGCGCACATGCGATAAAAAATATATGCGCTGGCTTGGCTGTTCTTATTATCCTGAATTATTGCAGTCTGGGATCAAAATATATGAATTCACGCCCGGAATTATCCATACTAAAGCTATTGTATCAGATAACATGAGAACAGTAGTTGGAACTATCAATGTTGATTATCGAAGTTTTTATCTGCACTATGAATGTTCAGCTTATTTCCACGGTCAAACTATAGCGGCCGCGGTGCAGAATGACTTTAATGATACATTGAAGATCAGTGAAAAAATAAGTCTGGATATCTATAATGATTACAACATCGCTCAGCGCTGTCTGGGCAGGATACTACGCCTGGTTGCTCCGTTGGTTTAACTGGGTAATTATTTGCTCGATATGATTTAAAGACATCGTACTCAAATAAAAATCAGGACGTGCTTTAATCAGCTGATCTTCAGGCAGATTGCTCCATGCAACCAGTACACTGGCGACTCTTGCATTTCGTGCGCTGGCTATATCAGAAACACTATCGCCGATCATTAATGCCCGATCTGCTTTACAATCAAGAAGATCCAGCGCTTTAAAAACCGGTTCCGGCAAAGGCTTATGATTTATAGTGTCTTCTTCTGCAACTATAGCAGAAAAATACTTTTCCAAATCAAAAAGATTAAGTCCGCGCAGAACGGTTTTTTTCATTTTGGATGTTACGATTGCCAGTTGATAACCTTGTTCTGCCAATTGCGGAATCGTTTCAGCAACCCCGGGGAAAAGTGTAACCATTTCATCATGATGAGATAAATTATATTCTCTGAATAAAGCTATCATGCTGCTGCTTTTTCCGGGAGTCATTATTTCATAAGCCTCTTTTAACGGCCGTCCAAAGAATGAATAAAACATTAATTCATCAGGCATGACAAGATCAGGCCTTTTCCGAAAACTATATTTGAATGATTCGAGTATCAATTTATTTGTATTAAGCAAAGTACCATCCAAATCAAACAATATAGTTTTAATTGGGTTCATTACTGTTTTTCCTCCGTGGGGTAGTATGCTGATATTTCCGGAATTACATCGGCTTGCTGGGCTTATCCTTATCCTTAGCTTCTTTCAGGATCTTTGCCTCGCATAAAGTACAAATAGTAGTTGATGGTTTCGGTGCAAAACTGATAGCGAAAAAATCATCTTCATCATTTTGCTCTTCGACTGTAAATAATCTGCCGCAAATCTGACATTTGTACTGTTGCATAACTAAAATACTCCTTTTTGATTATTTTTATCATTCATAATAACTATTGCCATATGCTCTTATTTGATGCGATGATGTTTGATTGCATCCCGACGTCTGTCGCGAGTGACGGTAGTGTAATTATCCCTTGTAGTCTTTATATCTTTATGACCAAGCAGTTCGCTGGTCAGATATAAATCCTGTGTTGTTTCATACATGCTCATACCGAAAGAACGACGCAGTGAATGGGGCGTAATTTTTTTATTTGGGGCAACCAGCTTGGCATATTTGGTAACTATATTCTCTGCCTGGCGGGTTGTCAATCGTTTTCCCTGGCGGGAAAGGAAGAAAGCTGTCTCCTCAGTTTTGGCAGCATTAGTTTTTGCAGCTTTTGACTGCTGCAGAAAATGTTCACGCACAGGAAGATAATTACTGAGATATTCTGCAACCTCTTCGGAATAATCTAAATAACGATAAGCATTCGTATCCTCTGCACCTTTAGGAATTACTCTGAAAGAATGCTTAGCCATATCAAAATCATCGATATCCAGTGAACAAAGTTCTGATACACGGATACCGGTACCGAGGAAAAGGGCGATCATTGCACAGTCACGTTCTTTGCCGCCTTGTTTATGATATTCCAACGCTTTTTTCCCTAGAGAACGATGTTCTATATTACCGGTTTGATCATTATGAACGGACACCGTGCCATTTTCTACTGCTTCCATATAAACAGCTGCTTCATCGATAGTTAAATATCGTCCTTCAACTTCCTTATGGCCGACAGATGGCAGGTCTATAGTAGCTGTAGGATCTGCCGGCAGCAAATGCTGACTGTATAATCTGCGGAACAGAGCTCTTACTGAAGATAATTTGCGAAGCTGGGCAGCCTTACTGTTTTTAATCAGTATATTTTTTTGCAGTTTATCATCATATTTTTTATATTGCCGGATATAATAAGCGAATTGCTGAAAATGATCGGCGGAGATCTGCTTTAGATCGTCAAGTGTAAATTCGGTAACAGGTTTATTAAATTGGGGATATTTACCGGCAATAAAATTAAAAAAAAGTAACCAGTCGCGACAATATTCTACCTGAGTGCGAACCGATTGTTTGATTTCCAAAGGCATAATATAATAATCATTTACCAGTTCAGGGAGCTGTGATAATAATTCAGTTTTTTTGTAATACCAATATTCAGTGGCGGTGGTTGCCATATAGATGACCTCCGAATCAATTTAAAAAGCAGAATCAGCTTATTAAACGATTCAATATTTCGACAAATACCCATTTGTCGAAATATTGAATAAAATGGTGCATATCTTTCCTAAATTTTTTTATTTATCAGGTATCTGCTCTTCCATTGCCTGAATAATGCTATCAGCCAGCGCTTCTTCATCCATTTCTATTTTATTGATCTCTATGCTCTTATAATCTGCATCTGAATCGATGCATTGTCCGCAGTTATCACAAATCTTTTCCGGATTAATATCACAGCGCATACATTCTCCGCAGTTGCTGCAGATAACGTCATCTTCCAAACAGCAATATTTTGTCTTTGTCATTATCAATCTTTCTCCTGCACAAATAATCTCTTTGCATTCTCATTTACTATTTCATACCAATCATTGCCGTGACAATCATTGATAACTGTCAGTGGAAGATTCTCTATCTCCAGCTTATGAATAGCTTCCGGCCCCAGATCAGGATATGCTATCATTTCCGCCTTTTTGATAGTCTGGGAAATCAAAGCAGCTGCTCCTCCTACTGCGGCGAAATAAACTGCTTTGTTTTTTTTGATTCCGGCAATTACTTCTTTTGAACGAAATCCTTTGCCGATCATTCCCTTCAGTCCCTGGTCCAGTAAAGCAGGTGTATAAGCATCCATACGTCCGCTGGTAGTCGGACCTGCGGAACCGATAATATTTCCTGGTCTTGCAGGTGTTGGTCCCACATAATATATAGTTTGATCCTTTATATCAAACGGCAGCGGTTCACCCTGCTGAAGCAGTTCGTTCAATCGTTTATGTGCGGCATCTCTGGCAGTATAAACAGTTCCGGATAACAGAACCTGATCACCGGCGTTTAAAACAATAGTTTTATCTGCTGTCAAAGGTGTGCGAAGACTGATTATTGATGAAGACATAAAAGGATACTTACCTCCTTTATAGCTTAAAGCACAGCAGTTTTATGACGATTAACATGACAATTGATATTAACAGCTACAGGAAGACTGGCTATATGCGCAGCAAATACTTCAATGTTGACAGCTAATGCTGTTGTTATTCCGCCTAAGCCCTGTGGCCCTATTCCTGTTTCATTTATTTTTTTTAGTAATTCGGCTTCCAGTTCAGCTATCCGCTGATCCTGATTATGCACACCTATCTGTCTGAGCAAAGCTTTTTTAGCCAGCAATGCACATTTTTCCATTGTGCCGCCTATACCGACTCCTACCACGATCGGTGGGCAGGGATTTGGTCCGGCTTTGATGACCTGATTTAAAACAAAGTCCTTGACCCCTTCAATACCCTGCGCAGGTTTAAGCATAGTCAGCCCGCTCATATTCTCGCTGCCGCCGCCTTTTGGGGCAACAGTTATTTTCAGTTCATCCCCTGGAACGATTTCAGTATGAATAACCGCTGGCGTATTATCCTGGGTATTGATACGCGACAAAGGATTTCCAACTATTGATTTACGCAAATAGCCTTCAGTATACCCACGGCGCACGCCGTTATTTATTGCATCAGTAAGTGAACCGCCCTCCAGCCTGATTTCCTGTCCATACTCCACAAAGACTACGGTAAAGCCCGTGTCCTGACATAATGGTATCTCTTTATCGGCAGCAATATCTGAGTTTTCTATGATCTGCTGAAGTATATTTTTTCCGCTTTTACTGATCTCTTTATCTTTGGCCTTCCATAATGCGGAAATCATATCATTGTTAAGAAAAAAATTGCTTTCCTGACATAAACGCGATACAGCTTCAGTGATCTGCTCTGTTCGAATAGTTTTCATCTATGATCATTCCTCTCCTATTCTGAGCTTTGATCTAATGCTGGTCAGCATAATAATTCATCAGACAGCCGGCAAGAATGATATCTTTTTCTTCAGCTGTAAGATTTTTCAACTGAAGAGGCAGTTCGTAAATTTCCCCCTGCTGTGTGATAACTTTAGCAGATATTATTTCTTTTTCAGCAGCTATCGCTTGTCGGATGCCCTGTATAAAAATATAGTCTCCTGATTCATATGGAAAATCAGTATCTTTATTTAAAGTAAAAGGCAGAATACCCCAGTTGATGCAATTGCTGCGATAGCGTTTAGTAGCGAATTCGTAACAAATATTGGCAAAACCGCCTAGTACCTTTTGGCAGGATGCTGCTTGTTCTCTGGCAGAACCATCTCCCGGACGATTAGCAAAAATAGCCGAGCCAAATTGGGTGTTGTTGATATTGATTTCATCACTGCAGCCGAGTCTGGCCAAAACCAATTTTATTTCCACAGGTTCTTTGCCTGTCCTGCGTTCTTCTTCAACATCACGTACCGCCTTGCTGGCAGATACATAACCGGGGACCCGACGCGATAATGTATATTCAGCAAGTCTGAGCGGATTGGAACGGAATGAAGAAGTATCACCGGAAGGGATCAATTCATCAGTTGTAGTAACAGGATCGCGGATAACAGCAGCTAATTTGAGCAGTACATTATCAGCCAAATGGTCGATAGGCGGCCAATCGGTAATATTAGGCCCCATTATCAACGATTCATCTGGCTTGGGATTACCAAAACCATTATAGACCCTTTTTGAGTAAACCTGAGCATCATAATGATAAGGCTGCCCGCCTATACAGTCAGTATAATCAGTAGCAGGAGTAATTGCTCCGCCGTTTACAGCAGTTGCAGCAATTGAACGGGCATCCATCAATGCTACAGCTGAAATTTGTCCTTCTGCCGGTTTCGATCCTTCACGGTTTGGGAAATTACGGGTAGTATGTCGAATAGATAGCGTATTGTTTGCCGGAACATCGCCCGCTCCGAAGCAAGGACCGCAGAATGCTGGCTTGATCAATGCCCCGCTGGCTAAAAGATCAGCCAATACACCGTTACGGGTCAGCTCTAGACTGACCGGGACAGATCCCGGATATACTGACAATGAAAAATGGCTGCTGCCTATACTTTTCCCCTGCAGTATTTTGCCGGCATCACAAATATTATCAAATAAACCTCCGGCACATCCGGCAATAATACCCTGATCAGCCCATAGCTTGCCATCATGAATATTCTTAGTCAGATCCAGATGAACCTTATCGCCGAATTTCCTTACTGCCTCCTGCTCTATCATGTTAATGATATCATCCGCATTTTCGTTAAGCTCTTTTATTGAAAATGCATTAGATGG
>JAZPYJ010000080.1:0-7435 GCA_045544075.1 Thermoanaerobacteraceae bacterium | reverse complement strand
TTCAGTCAGTCTTTTATGGTCTGGAAAATCATTATTATGATCTGAAGAAAAATCCGATATAATTTTTTGCGGCACGCTTTGATAAACTTCAGCCAGACTTATTATTAATTGTTCTTTTAATCGTTCTACCGTTAGCTGCGGCATTACCTCTTTCATATTGATGATCCTGGATCGAACAGAATTAACGCCTTTGCTCTCCAGTTTAGCCGCTGAGACCCGAAGATAATTGCTTAGATCCTTCGGATCACTATTTACCAGCAAGGTGCCGTGATGATATTTATTGCTGCCTATGCTGTAAAATGCATTGCCTGAAAATTTACGGCCCTGGATCAATAAATCGTTCCGTCCGGAAATCTCAGCCTTTATTCCTGATTTTTGTACAGCACGCAGTATGACTTCCAGCTGACGTTTTAAATCATAATCATTTTTGCTTGCAATAAAAGTAAAATTCAAATTGCCGGTATCATGGTAAACTGCTCCGCCGCCGGACATACGGCGCGCCAGAAAGCCTCCGTCACTCCGAAGCTGTTCTACTCTGCATTCCTGCCAGCAGTTCTGATTGCGTCCTATTACGACAGTCCTTCTGTTTTGCCATAAATAGAGTATTATCCGCCCCGGACTTGCTGTTTCCAGTAAATACTGCTCGACAGCCTGATTGCGATAAGGAATTAATCCTGTTGCTTCACAGTACAATATCTTGATCGGCATATTATCCTTCCCGAAATATTAAAACAGGGTGCCGCGCAGCATTTACCTCGTCCGGCCGGCCGATAACGGTATTTTTAGGAGATAGATGCAAGGCTTCAGCATCATCAAAAGCCTGATCATATAATTCCAGCATTGCCTCCGCAGCTTTGTCCAGTGTATCCTTATCCTCTGTTTCAGTCGGCTCGAACATCAATGCCTCATGAACTATCAACGGGAAATACATAGTCGGCGGATGTATACCTTTATCCAGTAATCCTTTAGCGATATCCAACGCACTGACACCTGTTTCTTTATGCAGTTTTTCCAGACTGAGGACAAATTCATGCATACAATTTTGTTTATATGCTGGCTCGTATTTTTCTGCCAATTTGTGCAGCAAATAATTGGCGTTAAGCACTGCCCCCTCTGCAGACCTTCGTATGCCCTCGGCTCCAAGTGTCATTATATAGGTCAATGCTTTAACGACCACCAAAAAATTGCCGTAAAATGATTTGACCTGAAAGACAGTTCTTTCATCACTGGCAACAGCTGATCTCGGCAGGAATCCTCTTAATGAATCCTTACAGCCGACAGGGCCGCTTCCCGGGCCGCCGCCGCCATGGGGAGCAGCAAAAGTTTTATGCAGATTCAAATGAACTACATCAAATCCCATATCTCCCGGTCTGACGATACCCATTACAGCATTCAGGTTAGCCCCGTCATAATAAGCCAGACCGCCTGCATCATGAATGATCTTGGTGATCTCCAGTATTTTTTTGTCAAACAGTCCCAATGTATTAGGATTGGTCAGCATAAGGCCGGCTGTATCCTCACCGACACACTGTTTCAGAGCTTCAATGTCCACGCATCCGTTTTTATCAGACGGAACACTTATCACTGAAAAGCCTGCCATCGCCGCACTGGCCGGATTTGTTCCGTGTGCAGAATCAGGAACGATTATCTTATTACGCTTACTTCCGTCACCGCGGGCAGCATGATATGCTTTGATCAGCAGCAAGCCCGTAAATTCTCCATGTGCTCCGGCAGCAGGCTGGAACGTCATAGCATCCATCCCTGTGATTTCGCATAAGTATTTTTCCGCCAGTTCCATTACCTCAGAACATCCGGCAACCGTATTCTCCGGCTGCAAGGGATGTATACCCGTAAACCCGGGTAAAGCAGCAATCTCTTCATCAATGCGCGGGTTATACTTCATAGTACATGAACCAAGCGGATAGAAACCATTATTTACACCAAAAGTCCGCCGGGCCAGTGCCGTATAATGTCTGCTTACTGCTGATTCAGCAAGCTCGGGCAGATTAAGTTCCGAATTGCGCTGATATTTTTCCGGAAGCTCGACCATCGGTACATCACAGGCAGGCAGAATGACGGATCCGTGACCCATCCTGCTTTTTTCAAAAATCAGGGGTACGCTTTTATTCGATTGAGTCATTATTCGCACACCTCCCTGACGATTGCCGCAGCTTTATCCAACTGCTCTTTAGAAGCTTTTTCGGTAACACACCAAAGCATATCACCGTCCAAAGGCAATCCGCCCAAAATATCCTGAGCGGCTAGAGCTTCATTTATTTTATAAGCTCCTTTTGGAACACTGATTATGAATTCATTAAAAAACTCACCGTTATATCGCAATTTTATACCCGGGATATCCTGTAATAAATCAGCCAGATAATGAGCTTTAGCCATCGATTGTTCAGCTGCCTGACGCATCCCCTGCGTTCCCATGACGCTCATGTATACTGCAGCTGTTAAAGCACACAGTGCCTGATTAGAACAAATATTGCTGGAAGCTTTTTCACGTCGGATATGCTGCTCGCGTGCCTGCAAAGTCAGTACAAAGGCTCTGTTTCCTTCACCATCTGCCGTTTGCCCGACGATCCTTCCCGGTAATTTCCGCATCAGAGCATTTGTAGAAGCCATATAACCTAAATACGGTCCGCCATACGACAAAGGCATCCCTAAAGGCTGCCCTTCACCAACAGCAATGTCAGCACCGCACTCTGCCGGCGTTTTTATTATCGATAAAGCTATGGGATTGCATCCCATAATATATTTTGCTCCGCAGCTATGCACCAGTTCACCGATCTGTTCTGCTTCCTCAAGTTGGCCATAAAAGTTCGGCTGCTGCAAATAAAGACAGCACACTTTATCATTCAGCATTTTCTGCAGTCTCTCGATATCAGTCCGTCCTTCTTTTGCAGGTACGATGCGCAGTTCCTGATCGGCAGCATAACAATAAGTTTTAACAGTTGCCAAAGTGTCAGGATGAACAGCCCCCGAAATCAAAGCCACTGTTTTTTTTCGATCCCGGCACATCGCTACTGCTTCGGCCGCTGCCGTTGCACCGTCATACACCGATGCATTGGCTGCATCCATTCCGGTAAGCCTGCATATCATTGTCTGATATTCAAAGATAGACTGCAAAACTCCCTGACTTATTTCTGCCTGATAGGGGGTATACGCCGTAACAAATTCTTCCTTGGCGGTAATATACTTTACGATCGAAGGAATATAATGGTCATAAGCACCTGCTCCGCGCAAAACAGTGCTGTAAACTTTATTTTTTGCTGCCATTTCCGTCATTTGATTATAAACTTCCATCTCTGATTTACCTGCAGGGAGTTTAAGTGCTCCGGAAAGTTTCACTTCTTCGGGCACGGCAGCAAATAATTCCTTAATATCTTCTATACCGATCTCTTTCAGCATCGCCTGCTGATCGGCAGCAGCAGAAGGCATATAATCTCCCATGTGCTCCTCCTAACTGATCTCTGCACCATTAAACACATACTATTCTTCTGCAGCGATCATCTCTTCGTATTGTCCGGCGGATAACAATTCTTCCTGATCACAGATTTCACCGACTTTGATGAACCATGCTTCATAAGGCTGTTCATTGATCAGCGCAGGATTATCCATCAGATCTTCATTTACAGCAGCCACTACACCGCTTACCGGACAATAAACTTCAGAAACAGCTTTGACTGATTCCACGTCACCGAAAATCTCTCCGGCTTCTACCCGGTCTCCCTCCTGAGGCAAATTAACAAAAACCAAGTCGCCCATTTCCTGCTGAGCATAATCAGTAATGCCGATCACAGCCAGACCTTCATCAGTAAATTCGATCCATTCGTGTGATTTTGAATATTGCAGATCTTCCGGTGTTTTCATAATTATTATACCTCCATAATTGTCTATTTATCTGTCATGCACGTTTATAAAACGGTAATTCAACAACTTTTGCTTCGACCATTCTGCCGCGGATCTCAACTTCAACTTCAGTTCCAATAGCTGAAAAGTTTTTATCGATTATCGCCATAGCTAGCGGCGCATTCACAAACGGGCAATATGTGCCCGATGTTGTTTCACCGATTTGTTTCCCGCCGGCAAAAACGGCAAAGTGTTCTCTTGCTATACCCCGTCCGGTAACCTGCAGACCGACGCGGCATACATCTGCCTCCGGCATATTCTGCAAGGATTTCTTACCGATAAAATCACTTTTATCCATTTTAACATATCTGCCCAAACCGGTCTGATAAGGAGTTATCTGATCGTTCATTTCATGTCCGTACAACGGCATTGCCGCCTCCAGCCGCAATGTGTCTCTTGCCCCCAGTCCGCACGGGATCAATCCATACTCTTCGCCTGCAGTCAAAAGCTCTGCCCACAAGGAAGGACTTTTTTCCGCAGCACAGTAGAGTTCAAAGCCATCTTCTCCCGTATAGCCCGTACGCGAAACCAGACAGTCGATGCCTGCTACAGATATTTTTCTGACAAAACTATAATATTTAACCGGCAAACCGTCAGCATCTGTCAATCCGGCCATGATCTTTTCTGCATTCGGTCCCTGCAAAGCAAGCTGTGCGATCTCATCCGATACATCCTTCATTTCTGCCTTGCCAAAAAAGTGCTCTTTTATCCATTGAAAATCTTTCTGCCGGTTTGCAGCGTTAACAACCAGCAGATATTCATCCTCATCCAATTTATAGATCAGAATATCATCCACTATTCCGCCCTGTTCATTACATACCGGACTGTAGCGGATCCTGCCGATCTTCAATGTACTTATATCATTGCAAACGATGTTTTGAACATTTGCCAGAGCATCCTGGCCTTTAATGATTATTTCCCCCATGTGCGATACATCAAATAAACCGCAAGAATTCCTCACGGCCATATGCTCTTTAATAACGCCTGAATATTGGACCGGCAATAAAAATCCACCAAATGATACGATTTTCCCACCGGCATCAACATGACACTGGTACAGCGGGGTTTTCTGTTCCATAAAAATCTCCTTCCTTACAATGCTGCAGATCATCCGCAAATAACTATCATTGCTTCTAATGCGAGGTGTCAACAAATGCAAATACAAATTCAGTATAGCCAATCTGACAGACAGTGTCAATTATTTTTTTCTTTCTATTCAGCCAACAAAAAAAGTTCATTGCCGCCGTATACAATACAGGCTGCAATGAACCAAATACATTATCACAACACATCCATTCTGCAAGTCTATTCAATCGTTTTTAATGATTCTACCATCGGAATCTTGACCAATCTTCTATACATAACAACACTTACTATAACAGCAAATATTATCGTCAGTAAGAAAGAAATAATGAAACTGCTGACATTGATCGAATAACCAAACATAATACCTTCCTGCTCGATGGCATTCATCAATATTCTATGCAAGATTACTCCAAGTCCTAACCCGAGCAATCCTCCGACAGCTGTAAGGACATAGTTTTCCCTGAAAACATAAGCTGTAACTTCTCTATGGGTAAAGCCCAATACCTTGATCGTCGCAATTTCTCTGATACGTTCGGAAATATTGATATTTGTCAGATTGTAAAGCACAATAAACGCAAGCAAAGCAGCACAAATGATTATCAACCAAACTACCGTGTTAATACTTGATATCTGATCCTTAAAACTTTCTGCATAACCGGAATAATAGATTACGGAACTTACTATATCTTTAGCAATTAACTCACTGCCGATCTTACTTTCCAGATCTGTATCAGAATCTACAAGCTTGATCAGCAATCCGTTCATATCAGCTTTATAACCGTACACTTCGTCATAATAATCATAATCCATATATGCATAATGGAAAATATAATTCTCCGTTATTCCTGTTATTTCTATTTCTTTAGTAACACCATCCGCATTGGTAACCAAAACAGTATCACCTATGCCAACACCCAATTCTTTAGTCAATTTTTCAGTCAATACAATGCCTTTCCCAGGTAAAGAAAAGACTTTCTGTCCAGTTCGTTCACGCAGAAGAACATAGGAATCAAAGCCGGATGCGTCTGCCGGAACCATCAGTGTTACTGATTCTTCCTCACTATCCTCATCCTTATCGGATCTGGTGATAGTAGCATTAACAGAAGAATATTCTATAAAACTTCCAACCGACTCATTATCAGTCAGTTGCTTTTCGATTTCCAGTTTATCATTCACCGCTGTCTCTGCAGAATATTTCATATCGATATTAAACTGGAAAATCTGCTTAAACTGTTTAGCAACGATCTGACCTACCGAATCGCTCAAGCCAAAACCAGCCAATAACAAAGCTGTACAGCCGGCAACACCTATCACCGTCATATAAAAACGGTTTTTATATCGGAAAATATTACGTGCAGTAACTTTTTGGGAAAATGAAAGCCGTTTCCAAAGAAATCTGACATGCTCCAGCATAATAGTTTTACCTGCTTTAGGCGGTTTGGGACGCATCAATAATGACGGAGTCGTTCTCAATTCTTTTTGACATGCAATATAGGACGCAGCAATCATTACCACTATACTAATTGCCAATGTATATAACATAAGTGGAATTTGAGGAATTGCCGACAAATTAGGCATAGCGTACATCATCGACCATGCATTGAAGACTGTCTCCGGGAATATAGCCAACCCAAGTGCCAATCCTAAAATACCACCGAGAAAACTAGCCAGAGCCGCATACAATAAGTATTTCTTGACTATTTCCTTATTAGCATACCCCAAAGCTTTATAAGTTCCTATAGTTCCGCGCTGCTCATCGATCATCCTGGTCATTGTCGTCAAACAAACCAGCGCTGCTACCAGCATAAAAAATGTAGGACAAATATTGGCAATTGCGTCCAGACGGTGAAGGGTCATCGAATAATCAACATAACTGGAATTATGATTGCGATTTAGCACATACCAATCAGGATTTTCCAGCTTTTCTATTTCAGCTTTGGCCATCGCCAATTGTCTGCGGGCATCCTCCAATTGCTGCTCTCCGGAAGCTTTTTCACTTTCCAATTGTGACTTTCCAGATTCATACTCTGCCCTGCCTGCAGCCAGTTCGTCCTCACCAGCTGCAAATTCACTTTCCGCCTGTTCCTTTCCGCTTGCCAACTGATCTTTGGCATCAGCCAACTCCGCCTGGGCGGCATCCAGTTCTGCTCTGGCCTCAGCTAATTGCTGTTCAGCACTCGCCATTTGTTCTTCTGCAGAGTCTGTCTGAACACTGATATAATCATATCCTTCCGCAACTAAACTCAATTCCTGTTCATAATAAGCTGCCTGGGCTTCCAGTTCACTGCGTTCTTCATCAGTCAGATCCGGCGAAGCAAGCTGGGAATTGATTTCATTGAGATTAGAATATGCGTTTTCATATTCACTGGCTAATGCAGGCTCACTCTCATTGGCCATATTCAGAATATCCTGATAATTCTCCTTAGCCTCATTA
>JAZPYJ010000079.1:0-2080 GCA_045544075.1 Thermoanaerobacteraceae bacterium | reverse complement strand
TCCTTTGATGGATCGGATCGTTCTCAACATTCCTTACGATCTGGATCAAACGGCGGCGGTGTTATTGATCTGTGTGTTTACAGTGGATTGTATAGTTTCAGTACAGCAGGCCTGGGATGTACGGACCTTATTGATAAGCATAGCTGAAGAGAACCAAGAAATACAACAATTACTGGAAAGAGTAGAACTGCTTAAACGAAGGCGCGATGCGATTATAGCATTCAGTGATCTTGATCAGAACGGCGTTCCAGATATTCTGGAAGATATGGATATTAAATTAAAGGAACATATTCAAAAGCTAAAAGAAAAGAACGCCATTCGGATGGATGCTCTTAAAAGAGTTATGCGTGCCAACCCGTCAGCAACAAATCCAAACCAGAGAATGCTTTTCCAAGAAATTCGCAGCTATTTTGAGCTGGAAAGAAAGGGAAAAAAAATCGGAAAAATAAATAATTATCGATTTTAAATTGAAGAAAAAAAGTATTATAATCAAGATCCTGCATAATATCTTCATAGATTATTATTGCAGAACAAAAAAAAATATGATAATATATAGAATAATCGTTTGAACGATTAAAAAAATAAAAAAGAAGGTGAGATAATAATGAGTGAGAAAAAGGGCTTTATAACAGAGTTTAAGGAATTTATTGCCCGCGGAAATGTTATGGATATGGCTGTAGGTATCATTATTGGTACTGCCTTTACGGCAATAGTGAATTCAATAGTCAATGACGTAATTATGCCGGCTATTGGTTTCCTGATCGGCGGATTGGATTTTACGCAGTACAAAATAGTTCTTACCGAGGCAACAGCAGATGCTGCAGATACAGCAATTTATTACGGCACTTTTATTCAGAATTTAGTTAATTTCTTAATTATTGCTTTTGTTGTCTTCCTGCTGGTCAAAGGAATTAATAAACTGCACCGCAAAAAAGAAGAAGCTCCGCCTGAACCGGAAGCAGTGGATCCTCAGATCGAGCTGCTCACTGAGATCAGAGATTTGTTAAATAAATAATTTTTATTTAAACGGCGTTAATAAAACGCCGTTTATTTTTTAACTGTATTTATTATTAACGCAAAGAATAAATACCAAAATTTTACAATTATATCTTATATTAGCAGGTTTTTCCGATCCTCTCCCGAATGATTTGGTAAAGAGTACAGGGAGAGGTGACTGTTTTGGAAAAGAGATATTGTTTATTAGCGCTGCAAATATTGCTGTCAGATCAGCCGCGGAAAATAAAAAAAATAATTGATGCGTTGCCTGATGTCAGTGATATATGGAAGGTTTCAGCCGCCGATTGGCAGGATATATTAGGCATCAGGCAGAATGATGCAGAAGTCTTTTCACGAAAACTTGCTGAAACAGATCCGTTTGAGGAAGAAAAGCAGCTTCGGATGATACAGGGAGATTTTATCAGCTATATCGATGATGACTATCCGGAAAATTTAAAAAATTTAGTTGACCCGCCGGCTGCTTTGTATATAATAGGTGATAAAAGCATTTTAAGTAATAAGAATTCTCTGTCGATAGTAGGAAGCAGGAAAGGAACTGCTTTGGGCTGCAGTATTGCAGCTGAATTGGCGCATACTTTAACAGGCAAAGGTGTAACTGTGATCAGCGGTCTGGCCAATGGTATTGATACAGCTGCCCATGAAGGAGCGCTGCGTTCCGGTTCAACCATAGCCGTACAGGGTTGCGGGATAGATCGCTGCTATCCGGCAGCGAATCAACGTCTTAAGGAAAAGATAACAGCTAACGGTGCAGTGATTAGTGAATTTCCAATGAGTTCACCGCCGTTATCATGGCATTTCCCGCAGCGCAATCGACTGATCAGTGCGCTGTCGCTTGGAACTCTGGTAGTTGAAGCTGATATGAAAAGCGGAGCAATGATCACAGCCAAGCTGGCTGCCGAGCAGGGAAAAGAGGTATTTGCAGTTCCGGGAAATATTAACAATCATCTGACTCGCGGGCCCCATAGTTTAATAAGGGAAGGTGCCTGGCTTACCGAATCCGCAGATGATGTTATAAATGTTCTGTTCGGTGAATTATGTTGGACGGACGATTGGCATATTAATA
>JAZPYJ010000078.1:0-7514 GCA_045544075.1 Thermoanaerobacteraceae bacterium | reverse complement strand
GCTGTTAATAAATGGGATCTGATAGACAAAGACAGTAAAACGGCGGACAGGTTTATGGAAGATATACGGGATGATCTTAGTTTTCTGCCTTACGCTCCCATAGTTTTTATATCAGCTATGACAGGACAGAGAGTTAATAGGATCTTAACTTTGGCTGATTATGTTTCTGAACAGCAAAACATAAGAATTCCGACCAGTGATCTGAATGAATTGGTTCATGATGCGGTGATGCGTACTCCGCCTCCTTCAGATAAAGGGAAGCCTATGAAGATATTTTATGCTACTCAGAGCGGAGTGAGACCGCCTACGTTTGTATTATTTGTCAATAAACCAGAGATGATGCATTTTTCTTATCTGCGGTATCTGGAGAATCGTTTGCGGGAAACATATAAATTTGAAGGTACTCCCCTGCGATTTGTGCTCAAAAAACGTACTAGAGAGCAGGAAGAATAGTTTTGCAGAGTTAGGAGGGGAATGATTTGAAAGCAATCATAATTATTATCATTGCTTATTTACTTGGTTCGATTCCTTTCGGATATCTGATCTGCAAATTCTGGAAAGGAATTGATGTGCGTGATGTGGGCAGCGGCAATATCGGAGCGACCAACGTTAAAAGGGCCGCCGGTTTGCCTGCAGCTATATTGACATTTCTTGGAGATTTTCTGAAAGCTGTTCTGGCAGTCAGTCTGGCAAAAGCTTATTGCGGGGAGATCGCGGTCTGTCTGGCAGCTATGGCGGTATTGCTGGGACACAGTTTTCCGTTGTTCCTTGGTTTTAAAGGAGGCAAAATCATATCATCAGGGCTGGGAGTAATAGTGACTTTATCTCCGCTGTGTGCCGTTGGTGTCATATTGGTTTGGGGAGTCGTTACATTTATCAGCCGGTATATATCTCTTGGTTCTGTGGTCGCCGCAGCTTCACTGCCGATTTTCATGATCATTGATAAGCAGCCTCTGGCTTATATTGTCTTATCATTATTAATTGCTTTATTAGCTGTTTATCGTCATAAGGATAATATCAGGCGGATCCAGAACGGCATGGAGAGTAAGATCGGGGATAAAAAATAATTACGGTTCCTTCGAATCTGCTACGATCGTTTTCTGATGGAAATAATTAACAAATCCCGGCTTTGCTCCGCGCGGTTTCTGCACATTGCAAGCTTTGGTATAGTCAACGGGTACATTGGCTGAGCGGCGGTATTTACTGAACCAGGCTGCCAGTTCTGCTGCTTTGCGCAGAGTACTGTCTGATACAGATCTGCCGTGATTGCGGATTATAACGTGTGAACCGGGAATATCCTTGGCGTGAAGCCAAATATCATCTCCGCGAGCAACTTTAAAGGTAAGATAATCATTCTGGCGATTATTTTTGCCAACCAATATTTCTGTCCCGTTATCAGCATAAAAAACATGAAAATTATATTCCGGTTTGGAGGGCAGTTTTGTCTTGGATACAGTTTTCTCTTTAAGATAATGGCGATCCCGCAGTTCTTCCTGTATTTCGTGAAGATCCTGCAGAGACGTGCAGTTATTAAGTGATATCTGAACAGTATCCAAATAATCAAGTTCAGTCTGAAGATCCAGCAGATGCTGTGAAGCAAATGTGATTGCCCGCTTGAGTTTATTATATTGACGAAAACAAGCCTGAGCGTTTTCCGATGGCGATAGGGCGGGATCCAGAACGATAATTATTTCCTTTTGTTCCGGGTCATAAATATCAGTCAATGTTATCTGACCTGTTCCCGGTTTTACTTTATAAAGAAAGGCAGTCAATATTTCACCGTGACGCCTCAAATTATTAAGCTCATTCTGCCGGCCAAGGATATCTTGCTGTAAATTACATTTATATAAAAGCTTATTTTGCAGATCGCTGATCAGATGCTGAAGATTATCTATACCTGCCTGTAAACTTTGAGCCTGCTCCCGCTGATTGAAAAATGAATCGATAACAGTATGTATCTGACCGTATTGTATATTCAGTCCGTCGATGATTCCGGGCAAAGCAATTGCTCCGAAATCCTTCATGTTTTGTTTATAATATACAATATACGGAGAATACTGCTGTGTATTGATCTGCTGAATCAGAAAGTGAAAGTATTGCCATATACGGCCGAATGCATATTCATCGAGTTCGGCTGCTTTGGGCCATACATTTTCAAAACCTGAGCCTTTGGTTGTGGAAACCGATGAATCATTCACCAGACCGGCAGAACGAATTAATCCCTGACTGATCTGTTTGCTGAAACCGGCAAAAGAATCAAGAAGGATTTTATCAAGACGCTGATCAAGTTCTGAAGACGTCAGAATATGTCTCAGTTCTTCTTCGGAGCAGGTCAGGGGATTGGTTTTGCCTAATACAGGCGGAAGAACATAAGGCAGTCCGGGATAAGCCTCACGCTGCTGGCTCTGAGTGGAACTGACTCTCCGCAGGCAATCAAGAATAAGACCTTCTTCATTGATAAGAAATACATTGCTGTGTTTCCCCATGATTTCGACCATTAATGATTTTCGGCAAGGGTTGCCCAACTCATCAAAAGCAGAGAAGTCCAGCTGAACTATTCGTTCCAGACTGATTTGTTTGATATCATTTAAGCGGCTTCCCTGAAGATGTTTCCGCAGCATCTGGCAAAAACTCGGGGGAGAAGAAGGACTTTGTACATTTTTTTCGGTTAAGTGAAGACGTGCATTCTGAGATTGAGAGGAAATAAGCAAGCGATATTTGCCTTGAGGTGTATGCAGCTGAATAATTATCTCAAGCTTTTTTGGCTGCTGTATTTTGTCGACCCGACCGTTAAGAAGTTTGTTTTGCAGATCATCAATTACTGATCGCATAACAATGCCATCATATGCCATCGAACTTGCTCCTTTCCTGATACTTTCAGAATTATTTTCATGTATCAGTATAACAGTATTATGAACCATTGTCCAGGGAAAACGATATCTGGCAATGGTGTGCAGCATCATGCGACTATCATGCGATTTATTTTATAAATTATTATTTTGTCGAGGTTGTTATATAATGTATAATATCAGTTTGGTTTATTTTTCTCCTACAGGCAGTACAAGCAGGATATTAAAGGAGATAACTGCAGGTTTGAGCATGCCTGTAGTTCAAAATATTGATCTTACCCGACCTGAGACGCGTGATTATAAAGAGCATATAATCGTGGGAGATATATTATTATTAGGAGTGCCGGTATATAAGAGAACGGTTCCTGAGGTTGTACGCAGTGTTATAAGCAAACTTCAGATAAAAGGGAAGTATATTATTCTGGTGGCTGTATACGGCGGGATCAGCGCCGGTAATGCATTGAAGGATTTGTCTGAATTGATCGATTTACATAATAATCGTTTGTTTGCAGCGGCAGAATTCGTATCAAGCCATTCGTTCCTTCTGCAGGACATACCTGAATCATATTATCGCCCTGATGAGCTCGATATTGGGACAGCTCGTGATTTCGGTTATCGTATGCGCAATATTTTAGAAAGCAGAGAGAAAAGCGGAAATAAGTTATTCCGTGAAAAACAGGATATATCTTTTCCAAAGAATAAAAAGAAAAAAATAGCAGATCTGTTACCCAAAAGATCACCAGGGAAACAAATCAGCATTAAAAGAAATATTGAAAAACAATGCAGGCATTGTCTGTTATGTGTTAATTGCTGCCCGGTGACTGCGATCGATGCTGTTTCATTCACTATTGATACGGATAAATGCTTTAACTGCAGTGCCTGTGTACAAAAATGTCCCCAGCAGGTCTGGTATACGGTCCGTTCACGAAAATTGAGTTTATTTCTGCTCAAAGAATCAGAATCCGATCGTAAGTTTCCGCGTGTATATATTTGATAAATGATTTAAGGTCAGGATTATGTATAATAACTCAAAAGAGAATCAAATGAAAACTGATATAGCTGTAATTGGCGGCGGTGCTGCTGGTATGGCAGTTTCTCTCATGATCAAACAACTGATGGCAAGTGAAAACCCGGCAGCCAAAGAACTTAGGATCGTGATCATAGAAAAAGAACAAAGAGTCGGCCGCAAATTGCTGGCAACAGGCAACGGAGCCTGTAATATCAGCAATATATATGCTGATGATTCACATTATCATAGCACTGACAGAGTAAATAATTGCAGCGATGTTTTTTCTGCCGGGGCGTTGAGTGAATTTTCACCGCAGAATACAGTCAGTTTTTTCAGTTCATTGGGGCTGGAATGTCAAATCCGTTCTGACGGCCGCATTTATCCATTGACCGCTCAGGCATCTGCAGTGCTGGATTGTATGCGGCTTCAGTTGGCAGCTGATAATGTTGAAGTATTATGCGGTCAGGAAGTTACCTCTGTAAATGTTTTACCTGGTCGAAATTTTGTTATAAAAACAACTGCAGAAATTGAAATCTGTTCTAAATTTGTTATCATAGCTGCGGGAGGATTGGCATCACCGGGGTTAGGAGGCAGCAGAAAAGGATATAAGCTTCTGCAGACTTTGGGAATCAAATGCACTTCTCTTTCTCCTGCCATTGTTCAGATAAAAACTGAAACTGAACCGATCAAAGCACTGCAGGGGATAAAAATTAATGGTTCTGTGTCATTAGTTTCAGATAACCGGCAAAGTGATCCTATAAGAGGAGAGATATTATTTACTGCCTACGGTGTTTCGGGACCGCCGATACTCCAATTATCCCGGGAGGTAGGCTTATGGGAAGCCCGGAAGGCATTTCCTATGTATTTAGTATTGGATCTGCTGCCTGATCTGTCGCAGAATGAATTATATAATAAATTATGTCAGCGCCGCTTGCTGCGCGAACGTAAATTGGATAATTTCCTTACAGGTTTATTGAATAAACGTTTGGGACAAACAGTTTTGAAATCAGCAAAAATTCTGCCTTTAAATAAAGACATATCCATTCTTACAGATGATGAATTATTACGATTATCCTCTATTATTAAAAACTGGAGGCTGCAGATTCGCGGGACAAAAGGATGGAGCGATGCTCAGGTCACAGCCGGAGGGATATACTGCAGTGAGATAGACAGTCGAAGTATGCAGTTATATAAACAAACCGGTATGTATGTGATCGGTGAGATTATAGATATTGATGGAGATTGCGGCGGATATAATTTGCAGTGGGCATGGTCATCTGCCTGGATGGCAGCAAAATCGATAAGTCATTCATTATTACAAAAAGCTGATTAGTATTCTATTAAATCTAAAACAGAAATAAAGGAATAAAAAATGATAAGAGTATCTGAGATCTCACTTCCTCTGGATTATTCTGAAGAGCAGCTGATCGACTCTGCGGCCCGAAAAGCAGGAATCGATCCCCGGAAAATAATTGAATTAAAAATAATTAAACGGTCTATCGATGCGCGCAAAAAGAATAATGTGCATTTTACTTTTATCGTATCACTGCAGATATCGGAAAATGAAAAGGAAATTGTAAAAAAGGCTCGCAGTAATAATGTTATCATTGACAGAACAGTTAATTATAATCCGATAATAACCGATCGTTTATCCTATCAAATCAGTCCGGTGGTAGTTGGCAGCGGGCCTGCAGGATTGTTTGCTGCATTATTGCTGGCTTTGAACGGAGCTAAACCGATCGTTCTGGAGCGCGGTGATGAAGTTGATAAAAGATCAGCCGCAGTAGATCGTTTTCTTAGAAATGGCATACTTGACGAGTCGACCAACATCCAGTTCGGTGAAGGCGGGGCAGGAACTTTTTCGGATGGCAAATTAAACAGCGGGATAAATGATATTAGGGTTCGTTTTGTGCTTGAACAATTGGCTGAGGCATGTCCGGATCGAACTTTGGATCATGTTTTATGGCAGGCCAAACCTCATGCTGGGACGGATAATTTGCGCAAGGCGGTCAAAGGACTGCGGAACAGAATTATAGAATTGGGCGGAAGGTTTTATTTTCAGCATCAGGTGACGGGTCTGCTTCTTAAACAAAATATCGATGGAACGAAAAAACTGATCGGTTTGGAAATAAATAATTCTGAAGGCTTCCGGCAAATTGAATGCGAAGCGGCTGTTTTTGCGATAGGACACAGTGCCCGGGATACTCTGGAAATGCTTCATAAATCAGGCGTTTTAATGCAGCCTAAATCATTCGCGGTTGGTCTGCGGATCGAGCATCCGCGAATTGAGATCGACCGATGTCAATATGGTGATTTTGCAGGACATAAAGCGTTAGGTGCTGCAGATTATAAATTATCATGTCATACTAAAAACGGCAGGGGCGTTTATACTTTTTGCATGTGCCCCGGCGGAACAGTGATTCCGGCAGCATCTGAGGAAGGCGGAGTAGTTGTTAACGGGATGAGTGATATGGCCAGAAATGCTGATAATTCAAACAGTGCATTGCTGGTAGGCATCTCTCCGCAGGACTTTGACGAAAACGATGTATTCGGCGGAGTAAAATTACAGAGAAGAATGGAGAAGGCTGCTTTTAACTTGGGCGGAGGAAATTTCAAAGCGCCGATCCAGTTGGCAGGTGATTTTATAGCTGATAAACCTAGCCTGCAATTAGGAGACGTGTTTCCATCTTATCGTCCCGGTGTAAATTTTGCGGAATTGAAATATTGTCTTCCGGAATATGTTGCCGATGCTTTGCGTGAAGGAATGATATTTTTTGCCAAAAAAATGTCTGTATTCAATCGATATGATGCCGTATTGACCGGAGTGGAATCCAGATCTTCATCACCGGTTAGAATTATTAGAAATAACGATGGTCATTCATCTGTTTTAGGATTATATCCCTGCGGTGAAGGAGCCGGATATGCAGGCGGAATTATTTCAGCAGCAGTTGACGGGCTGAGAATAGCTGAGCAAGTGATAAGATCGATGCAATGATCCATAATAAAATAAAACTTATCAGATAAAAAAATCCGTAGGATAATAATCAAGAATAATTACCATTAATTAAGAAATAATGTGTAATTGTAAGAAAACGGAATATATTTTTGAGAATAATAATATTTTAAGATTTTATTAAAAAATTCATGCAAATTCAAATGATTGATATTATTGATCAGCTATGTTAAAATAATATGGTATGAAACAAAAGATCCATTAGCTCAGTTGGCAGAGCACCTGACTTTTAATCAGGGTGTCCCGCGTTCGAGTCGCGGATGGATCACCAGGTTATGCGCCCTTAGCTCAGTTGGATAGAGTGTTTGACTACGAATCAAAAGGCCGTGAGTTCGAGTCTCGCAGGGCGCGCCATATTTTAACATTAATCTGTAGGGGAGTAGCTCAATTGGTAGAGTGGCGGTCTCCAAAACCGTAGGCTGCAGGTTCGAGACCTGTCTCCCCTGCCATTTTTTGCGGAAATGCTGGAACAGGCAGACAGGCACGTTTGAGGGGCGTGTGTCGAGAGACGTGCGGGTTCAAGTCCCGCTTTCCGCACCATTTTACTATATTTCTTTTTTTGACAACAGGGAAAAGTATATGGTAATATATAGAAGTTGCGCGGGGGACCGCGGAGATCTTTGTAAACTGAGCAGAGTAGTCG
>JAZPYJ010000077.1:0-25500 GCA_045544075.1 Thermoanaerobacteraceae bacterium | reverse complement strand
GCAAAGTATGAAAACGATAACGAGTCTGTTAAAAGAAAAGGGTGTCCGGGAGCGGAGGCAAGAAAGATCGATTCGGAAGAAGGAAAAATACCTGCTTCTGCAGTTCCCGGATCGGTGTCAAGGCTTAAACAATGGCCGGTACAGATCAAACTGCTGCCTGTAAGGGCTGATTTTTATGAAGATGCAAAAATATTGATCGCTGCTGATTGTACGGCATATGCTTATGCCGGTATGCATGAAGATTTTATGAAAGGCAGGGTAACGCTGATAGGCTGTCCTAAACTGGACGCTGTAGATTATTCAGAAAAACTTACCGCGATAATCAGCAATAATAACATCAGATCAGTTACGATAGTCCGCATGGACGTACCTTGCTGCGGAGGACTGCAGCGCGCGGCTGAAAAAGCACTCAAAGACAGCGGGAAATTTATTCCGTGGCAGGTCGTTACGATCTCCAGAAACGGAAAAGTTTTAGAATAAAAAAACCAAAGAGGAGGAAGAAAAATGTTTTGTTATCAATGTCAGGAAACAGCGGATTGCAAGGGATGCAGTGTATCGGGTGTTTGCGGCAAAACTCCGGATATAGCTGATCTGCAGGATCTTCTGATCTACTTGACCAAAGGATTGTCGGCAGTAACGACAAAACTGCGCGGTGAAGGGATCGTGGTCGATCATCAGGTCGATTATCTGATCACTATCAATCTTTTTATGACGATCACCAATGTGAATTTTGATGACGATGCTATAGAGAAACGTATCCGCGAAACTGCAGCCTGCCGTGATGATCTGATCAGGGATCTGTCAGACAGAACGGATCTGCCGGCGGCAGCTTTATATCAGCCCGGCAGCCGCGAGGAAATGATGGAGAAAGCTCAGACTGTTGGTATTCTCGCGACAGAAAACGAGGATATCAGATCTCTGCGTGAAATGATCACTTACGGGCTGAAAGGGATCGCTGCTTATGCGAAGCACGCGAACGTTCTGGGCAAGGTAAACGCTGAAGTGGATGCTTTCGTTCAGAGTGCATTGGCAAAAATGCTGGATGATTCTCTGACAGTTGATGATCTGATCGCGCTGACGATGGAAACCGGGAAGAACGGTGTTGCAGTCATGGCATTGCTGGATGAGGCCAATACATCTGCGTACGGAGATCCGGAGATCACGGAGGTGGATCTCGGAGTCAGGAACAATCCGGGCATTCTAATTTCGGGACATGATCTGAAAGATCTGGAAATGCTTCTGGAACAGGCAGAGGGCAGCGGCGTGGATGTTTATACACACTGTGAAATGCTGCCGGCCCAGTACTATCCGGCATTCAAAAAATATCAATGCTTCGCAGGCAATTACGGTAATGCCTGGTGGAAACAAACCGAAGAATTTGCTAAATTCAACGGCCCTATCCTGATGACTACCAACTGTATAGTTCCGACTATCAAGGGATATAAGAGCAGATTATTTACGACCGGAGCAGTCGGTATGGAAGGCTGTCCGCACATCGACGCTGATGAGAACGGAAATAAAGACTTTTCCGCGATCATTGAAATGGCCGCGACCTGTGATGCTCCGGAAGAATTGGAGCAGGGAAAGATAGTCGGAGGTTTTGCACATGAACAGGTGTTCGCACTGGCTGACAAGGTAGTAGAGGCCGTTAAATCCGGCGCTATACGTAAATTCGTGGTAATGGCAGGCTGTGATGGACGGCATAAGACGAGAGAATACTATAAAGAGTTCGCGGAAAAACTTCCCAAGGATGTCGTGATCCTTACGGCAGGCTGTGCCAAGTATAAATATCTGAAACTTGATCTGGGAGATATCGGAGGGATCCCGAGAGTCCTGGATGCCGGTCAGTGCAATGACAGCTATTCTCTTGCTCTGATCGCACTGAAGCTGCAGGAAGTATTTGGCCTGGATGATGTAAACAAGCTGCCTATCGCATATAATATCGCCTGGTATGAACAGAAAGCAGTTATCGTATTACTGGCGCTGCTTTACCTGGGAGTGAAAAATATTCATCTCGGTCCTACTCTCCCGGCTTTTCTGTCCCCGAATGTGGCAAAAGTCTTAGTTGAAAACTTCGGGATCGCCGGCATAGGAACTGTGGACGATGATATGCAGGTATTGATCGGATAAAAGATCAGACATAATAAAATTGAGTTGTTTTTCAACAAAACTATATCATTATAGGATGAAAGTGCAGTCTTACAGGAGACTGCGCTTTTTATTTTCAGGTTTTCAACGGAGTATAAAAAAACATCCCCCCGGGGGGCTTGCGGGGCGCTTTTCTTCATGTTAAGCTTTAACAGGATGTGCTGAAGGAATCATTGAATACATATTTTAGCAGGGCACATCAAATATGATTTAAGAGGTGTGGTTATGCATATGGCAGATGCGCTGCTGACTCCTACAGTAGCAGCAATTATGTACGCAGCGTCCGGTACTGCGGCAGGGATTTCCATCCACAAACTGAGAAAAGATGATGATGCTCAAAAGCTTCCGACCATGGCGGTCGCTGCAGCTTTGGTTTTTGCCGGACAAATGATCAATTATACTATTCCGGGGACCGGTTCTTCCGGTCACATGTGCGGAGGCATGCTGCTTTCCGCACTGCTGGGACCTCAGGCAGGATTTTTGTCAATGATTGTGATTCTGTCTATTCAATGTCTCTTTTTTGCCGACGGGGGACTGTTGGCTCTGGGGGCCAATATCTGGAACATGGCGTTCTACGGGTGTTTCGTCGGCTATTTTCTGATCTGGCGTCCGATCATGCGCAGCAATTGGTTCGGAACGGGAAGATCTGCTCAGCGGCTGCGCATTATTGTCGCTTCAGTTCTTGGCTGCGTGATCACTCTGCAGCTGGGTGCTTTTTCCGTAGTTCTGGAGACCAGTCTTTCCGGAATAACAGAACTGCCGTTCGGTGCTTTCTGCGGCCTGATGCTTCCTATCCATCTGGCGATCGGATTGATAGAGGGTGTTGTTACAGCAGCAGTTTTATGTTTTGTGTTTGAATCACGTTCAGAGCTTCTGAGAGATGTAAAAACTGAAGAAGGGACTGCGGGCGGCAGGCACTCGCTCAAGACTACGATTGCTATTCTGGCTATCGTTGTATTGATAGTAGGCGGCGGTTTGAGCTTGGTCGCCAGCGGCAATCCTGACGGTCTGGAATGGGCGCTCTTCGGCAATGCTGAAGCAGGATATGCTGAAAACATGGGACTGGATGAAGATAATTTTGGTATCGAAAGCAAGGCGGCGGATACTGCTGCAGATATTCAGGAATCTACATCTTTCCTTCCTGATTATGCTTTTCCGGATAATGACGCCGCGGCAGGCACGACTGTTTCCGGAATAGTAGGAGCGGCGATGGTAGCGGGAGCAGCGATCCTTATTTGTCTGATAGGCGGTTTTTTCCGCAAGAATAAAAAAGTCTGATTTGCGTGATAATTATCCAGTTGTTAAGGAGGCATCGCAAGGTGCCTCCTTATATGTGTAAAGAGTATTAATAATGAACAAAATGGAAAAAGCTTTGCATGAGCTGAGTGAAATGGATGATCTGGCGGCGATGGATACCCCGATCCATCGACTCAGTCCTCTGGCGAAGCTGCTGAGTACAATCGCATATATTATGGTAACTGTATCTTTTCATAAGTATCAGCTTAGCGCTATGTTTGTTATGCTGCTTTGGCCGCTGCTGCTGTTTCAGCTCAGTTCGATTCCCGTGAGGACCTGTTTTTATAAGCTGCGTATCGTGATGCCTTTGGTCATGGCAGTAGGTCTTTTCAATCCTTTTTTTGACAGGCTGCCTCTTTTGGTCATAGGAAATGTTCCTATCTCCGGCGGAGTGATCTCCATGCTGACGCTTATGCTCAAAGGGGTATTATGCCTGATGGCTTCTTTTTTGCTGATAGCGACGACCTCCATCGACAGTATCTGTGCGGCGTTGAGAAAACTGCACGTTCCGGGCATGCTGGTAACTCTTTTGCTGCTGACCTATCGATATGTAGGGGTAATGACTCAGGAGCTGGCAGTTATGACCGATGCTTATCATCTCCGAGCGCCGGGGCAGAAGGGAGTTCATTTTTCCGCCTGGGGATCATTTCTGGGACAGCTGCTGCTGCGCAGCATGGACAGGGCTCAGGAGCTTTACAGCAGCATGCTGCTGCGCGGGTATCAGGAGAAATTCCATTATGCGCCCGTAAAGCCCTTTGGTGTCAAGGACGCTGCCTGGTTATCCGGCAGTATTGCTTTATTTATGTTTTTACGTATAATAGATGTCAGTCAGCTGCTTGGCGGTCTGATCATGAGGTGATGATATGATCGAGTTTAAGAATGTTTCTTTTGCTTATGAAAAAGATCGTCCTGTACTGCAGGATATTTCTTTCAGTATAGACGAAGGAGAATCAGTAGGCCTGATCGGCGCCAACGGAGCAGGCAAATCTACCGTAATGAAGCTTCTGCTGGGACTTGTCAGCGGTGAAGGGCAGATATTGGTGGACGGTGAAGAAGTAATAAAAAATAATTTGCCGCAGATCAGAAGAAAACTGGGATTCGTTCTTCAGGATTCGGACAACCAGATGTTCATGCCGACTGTTTATGAAGATATGATCTTTGCTCCTCTGAACTATGGCATAAGCCGGGAAGAAACTGAAAAAAGAGTAGATTCCGTTCTGGAAATGCTGGGACTGCAGGATCTTAAATTCAGACACAACCATCGGATATCCGGCGGAGAGAAACGTATGGCTGCTATTGCGACTGTTCTGGCAATGGAACCTGAGGTTATCCTGATGGATGAGCCAAGCTCTGCTCTGGATCCTCATAATCGCCGTATAGTGATCAATATCATTCGTCAGCTTTCTCAGACGAAGATAATAACTTCCCACGATCTGGATATGATCCTGGATACCTGTGAAAGAGTGATATTGCTGGCAGAAGGCAGGATCGCTGCCGATGGTCCTGCGGATGTGATCCTGCGGGATAAAGATCTGCTGGAAAAACATCATATGGAGCTGCCGTTTTGTCTGGCGGGAGTATCACCAAAGAATAATTGAATATGTATACAGGCTGGTTCCGCATTCGGGAGGATGAATCTCCGGATGCGTTTTTTTTTGTATCATTTGAGTTGGGGAAGCTGTTAGGATAAGGCTGTTTTGCTGACGCGGAACGGATCTGCACAGTAAGGTTTTGGGTTGCGGCATACTATCATATATGTTATACTTATTTAACTGCCGGATGGATCTGTAAAGACAATTCTGACGGGGTTAGTTATGATGATTTGACGGACAGAATATTTATAATAAAAAGTGAGGTGCTGCCGGATGAGTGACGGGAAAAGCAGTGTTATCAAATCCGCTTTCAGTGAACTTAAAGAGTTTGCCGGGTATAGTCATGAAGAAATGCTGAGGATATATCAGAACACTCTTCTGCTGGTACTTGCTCAGGCGATGGACGATCTTTTTCCGCAGGAACAGGTGCGCGTTATTTATTCCATAAATGATTTCTTTTATGCGGAAATGATCGATTCGATCGTATCGCCGCGGGAGGTGGATGCGATCGAACTTCGTATGAAGCAGATCGTTCTGCAGGATCGTGTTATACGTCAGCGCATTGAGGATGCCGATACAAAAACCGATTCGGGAAATGCTGCCAGTCCGGTTTTTCGTCTGGCGGGATGCGGTGACGTCGAGGCGGGTTTTATCGGTCAGCTGCTGCCGCGCACAGGCTGGCTTAAACTGTTCAAACTGTATTATTATCAGCCCGGATTCGTTGTGCAGTTTCCCCAGCGTATCGATCACGATGCCTTGCCGCAGTTTATTCCGCCTGTAAAACTGAACAGGACGATGGATGAGCGCCGGGCGTGGCTTAACAATTTAAAAATAACTGACGTAAATGCGATAAACAGAACCATCGCCGATGGTTCTGTGACTGATCTGATCTATCTGGCGGAGGCCCTGCACGAAAAAAAGATCGCCGGGATCGCAGATCTTATCGCGAATACTCTTCCCAAGCGGAGACTTGTATTTATTGCCGGGCCGTCGTCATCAGGCAAAACGACTTTTGTTCAGAGACTGTCGACGCAGCTGCGCGTTAACGGCCTGCGTCCGGTTACTATTTCTCTGGATGATTATTATCTTCCTTTGGAGCAGTGTCCTAAAAATGCGGCGGGAGAATATGATTTCGAAACGATCAGGGCTTTGAATGTGGAGCTTTTTAATGAACAGGTAGCGCAGCTTCTGGCAGGAGAAGAGGTCCAGCTGCCTCTGCTGGATTTCCGCAGTCCGGAACGCAATAAACTTGGTGCCAGAGTAAAGATCGGACAGGATGATATATTATTGATAGAAGGGATCCACGGCCTGAATCCGGATCTGCTGCTGCCCGGGAAGGTGCCGACTGATTGTATTTTCCGTATTTATATCGCGGCAATGGCTCAGCTGAATATCAATGATTATAATCTGATCCACAGCAGTGATATACGTTTGATCAGACGGATCGTGAGGGATAATAAATTCAGGGCGACAGAAGCGGCCAAAGTTCTGGAGCGATGGCGTGACGTGCGCCGGGGAGAGGCTGATAATATTGCTCCTTATCAGGAACAGGCGGATGTTATGTTTGACTCCAGTCTGATCTATGAGCTGAATGCGCTCCGGCCTTTGGCGGACCCGCTGCTGCAAGCCGTGCCCGGGGACAGTCCTTTCAAACGGAGAGCTGAGCAACTGCTTGCTATGTTGGCCTTTTTCACTCCGCTTCGTGACGATTTTATCCCGTTCAATTCAGTGCTGCGCGAATTTGTCGGCGGAAGCTATCTGCCTCAGTAATAAAAAGTTTAAAATTTGTCTTTATTTTTTAGCTGATTTAGGTTACAATGGTAAATAAGGTCTGATATCGTTTATGTACTTATTCAAATTTGTGAAAAGAAAGGATGTGTTGTCTTGAAAATTAAGAAGAGCTTGTTAACACTTGGGCTTACTTTGGTGGCTTTCTTTGCCGTATCCGGCATAGCGATGGCGGCTACTGAGGTAACTCATGAGAACATCGGTCAGGTACTGCCGATATGGAGCATTATTCCGTTCGTGGGTATGCTGCTTTCGATAGCTATCTTTCCGCTGGTTAAGCCTGAATGGTGGGAAAAGAACCAGTTATGGGTCGCTATATTATGGTCATTGGTTTTTCTGATCCCGTTCGGTATCGCTTACGGCGGACATATGGCCCTGTTCTTTATTGCTGAATCACTTGTGCTGGATTATCTTCCGTTTATCGTGCTGCTGTTCGGTTTGTTCGTAGCGGCAGGCGGAATCGTAATCAAAGGCACTTTGGTTGGTACCACTAAGGTCAACGTTATTTTACTGTTGATCGGCACCGCACTCGCCAGCTGGGTCGGAACGACCGGCGCGGCTATGCTTTTGATCAGACCTGTTATCAGAGCCAATGCCTGGAGAGAAAAGAAACATCATGTTATCGTTTTCTTCATTTTCATGGTTGCCAACATCGGCGGCTGTCTGACTCCTGTAGGTGATCCGCCGTTGTTCCTGGGATTTCTTAGAGGCGTGCCGTTCTTCTGGACGATGAAACTCTTGCCGCTTCTTCTGTTTAATATCGCTATCCTGACTCTGATATTTGCATTCATCGATCACAGATACTATAAAAAAGAGATCGCAGCCGGCAGATCGCCGCAGGATATGATCGGTGAAGGCGGAAAAGAACCTCTGCGGATCGAAGGCGCTCACAATTTCATTTTCATTCTGATGGTTGTCGGTGCTGTTCTGCTCAACGGTTATCTGGCTGGTATCGATAAATTTGCCAATAACGGCATCAAATTTATGGACGGTGTAGTACTGCCGTGGAGTTATGTGATTCAGATCGCGATCATCCTCGTTGCAGCGGCTCTGTCCATGGTTTCGACCAAAAAATCAACGCGTGAAGCAAACAACTTCACTTTTGCTCCTATTCTCGAGGTTGCCAAGCTGTTCCTGGGAATATTCCTGACGATGATTCCTGCTTTAGCTATTCTGAAAGCAAAAGGCGCTTCGCTGGGTCTGGTTCATCCATGGCAGTTCTTCTGGGCTACCGGCGCCTTGTCCTCATTCCTGGACAATGCACCTACTTATCTGGTATTCCTGACCACTGCAGGTTCACTTGGAGCTGCTGAAGGCGTAGCTACCGCAGTCGGTACTGTAGCACCGACTTTGCTGCTGGCTGTTTCCGCAGGTGCCGTATTTATGGGTGCAAACACCTATATCGGCAATGCGCCTAACTTCATGGTCAAATCGATCGCTGAAGAGAACAAGATCAAGATGCCTTCCTTCTTTGGCTATATGGGATGGTCCGGATGCTTCCTGATCCCGCTCTTCATTCTCGACACATTGATTTTCCTTTTATGATTAGTGTCAGTGTATAAATAAGAATCAAGGCTTTCGGTTAACTATGCATTTTAACCGAAAGCCTTTTTTCAGATTGATAATGACATCTGGCGTGATCAGTCAGATTTTACATATGCTTAACTTATAGCAGGACGATCATATCAGATCGACAGATAATGATCGTAACATGCTGAAAGAATACGGAACATGAGAGTATAGAAAGTGAAGGCCTGATTATGGATATTTTCAGTATTATTTCGCTGTTGGGCGGCTTGGCTTTGTTTCTGTATGGCATGCAGGTCATGGGAGATGAACTGAAAAAAAATTCCAGCGGCATGCTGAAAAATGCTCTGAATAAAGTCACCAACAATTTATTCTCCTGTTTTTTGTTCGGACTGGCGGTAACGGCTGTGGTTCAGAGCTCAACCGCTACGATCGTTTTGGTAGCAGGTCTGGTAGGCGCGGGAGTACTTTCCTTAAAACAGGCAGGCGGATTTATTCTGGGAGCCAACGTCGGCACGACGGCAACAGGTCAGATCATCCGTCTGCTGGATATCGACGGCAGCGGCAGTATGCTGCTGGCTTTGTTCAGACCATCGACTTTGGCGCCTTTGGCTACGGTCATCGGTATC
The DNA here is from genome assembly GCA_045544075.1 of Thermoanaerobacteraceae bacterium. GTDB lineage: Bacteria > Bacillota > JAZPYJ01 > JAZPYJ01 > JAZPYJ01 > JAZPYJ01. Next base: position 16,520 of record JAZPYJ010000077.1, on the reverse strand, counting down.
ATATGTATTATGTTCGTAAATCGCAGCAAAGCAAAAAGCGTGGGTCAGATAACGATGGGCTTCGGTATCCTTTTCACAGGTCTGATGAGCATGACCGCGGCTTTTGCTCCGCTTTCCGAGTCTCCGGAATTTCTGAGGATGCTTGCCGCGTTCTCCGACGTACCGATACTGGGTTTCTTGCTGGGCGGTCTGTTGTCTCTGGTGATACATTCCTCCGCGGCGGTAGGTGTAGTCCAGACTCTCAGTGTAACAGGGGGACTGACGTTCAGTTCGGTATATCCGATCATCATAGGCATCAATATCGGCGACTGTCTGGCTATCGGATTGTTATGCTTCCTGATGGCTAATGCAGACAGCAAACGTGTAGGAGCAGTATATATTATTTTCAATATCTGCAGTGCTTTAGTAGTGTTGATCGGCGTAAATGCAGCCCATCATTTCGGATGGCTGAACGGATTGTGGAATATGACCATGACGAGCGGTACGATAGCTAACGTGCATTCGTTGTTCCGCTTAACATGCGCGCTGCTTTTCCTGCCGCTGATCTATCAATTGATTCGTTTGTCTTACCATATTATTCATGAAAAAGTCAAAAGTCTCGGTATTGCGGATAAATTCGTTCCCATGCTGAGCGAAAAAGTTTTTAAATTCCCGGCGATCGCTCTGGCGACGGCCAATGAATCGCTCGTAGCGATGAGTGAAATGGCGAAGAGCAATGTTAATACGGTGTTTGCCCAGTATTTTGAATATAATGAAAAAGAACTGGAAGAAATGAATATGCTGGAGGATGATATCGACAGGATAACGGATGCGGCAGAGAATTATCTGGTGGAATTATCCGCCAAAATCAATCTGCCCGGCGACAGTGATATGCTGAATCTGTATCTGCAGTGCCTGACCGAATACGAGAGGATAGGCGACTACGCGATCAATCTGGCTGAAAATGTGACCGAGCTGCGTGATAAGGGGATAACTTTTTCATTATCAGCTCAGGATGACCTGCATATTATTTTTTCCGCTATCCGGGAGATCGTCGATCTGACCAATGATGCCTTTGCCAAAACGGATTACGTGCTGGCCCAAAAGGTGGAACCGCTGGAGGAAGTAGTCGATGAATTGGTGGCGGAACTGAAAAACAGGCATATCGAACGTCTGCGCATAGGTAAATGCAATGTTTATTCGGGATTATCCTTCCTGAATGTACTTACCTATGTGGAAAGGATCGCGGACCACTGTTCCAATATAGCGCTGTATGTAATGGCCCTTGAGGACAAAAAATTACTGCAGAAGCAGCATGATTATATCCGTGATCTGCATAAAGGAGATGATCCGGGATATATTCATGAATATCATGAACAGCGGGAAAAATATCTGGATCATTTGTCTAAAATCAAGGAAGATTAGATTTTTCGGTGAAACAAAATGAAGACTAAAATAGCAAAAATAAAAGATCTGTCCGATCCCGATCTGCTTTGGGCAGCAGAACTGATAAAAAAAGGAGAAATAGTAGCATTTCCTACTGAAACGGTATACGGACTGGGTGCGGATGCACTTGATCCGCAGGCGGTAAAAAAAATATATGTGGCCAAAGGCCGTCCGTCTGATAATCCGCTGATAGTGCATATAGCATCAGTTGAACAGTTATACGAAGTAGCGGCAGCTGTCCCGGAAACGGCAGAGCTGCTGGCAGAAAGATTCTGGCCCGGTCCGCTGACCATGATACTGCCTAAAAGTGAAAAAATCCCGCCGGAGATCACAGCCGGACTGGATACTGTGGCGATAAGAATGCCGAACCATCCCGTAGCTTTGGAGCTGATCAGAAAGAGCGGACTGCCGATAGCCGCTCCCAGCGCGAATCTGTCCGGAAAACCGAGCCCTACCAGCGCGAAGCACGTTGCGAAGGATCTGTACGGGAGAATAGCGCTGATCCTGGACGGCGGTGAAACTATCGTCGGCCTGGAGTCGACGGTCCTGGATCTTTGCGGAGCAATACCGACTGTATTGCGGCCGGGCGGAGTGACCGCGGAGGAATTGAGGGATGTGCTGGGCGATGTTCGGATCGCTGCAGAAATAAGTGATAATGATGAAAAACCCCGTTCGCCGGGAATGAAATACACCCATTACAAACCGGCGGCCGATGTTCTGCTGTTTGAAGGCCCGGCGGCCCGTGTGGCAGAAAAGATGAACGGGATGATCGCCCGATACAAACAGCAGGGCAGAAAAGCAGGTCTGCTGGTGACTTCCGAGCTGGCCGCCATGCTGGATGCCGGTTCCTGCGAGATCCGCCTGATGGGCAGCCGTGATGACCTGCCGGGTATCGCTGCGAACATTTTTGCTCTGCTGAGAGAATTTGACGAAACTGACGTTGATATCATTCTGGCGGAGGGACTGCCCGGACAGGATATAGGTATGGCGATTATGAACCGTCTGAGCAAGGCCAGCGGATATAATATTATCAGATGCTGAAAAAACAGGACGTGAAAGGCGGAATAATATGAAAATACTGTTTGTCTGTACAGGCAATACCTGCCGCAGCTGTATGGCGGAGGCGTTGGCTGAAAAACAGCTGACGGCAGCAGGCAGGGATGATATAGAGGTATCATCCGCAGGCCTGTCCGCGGCGGACGGAGATACGGCTTCCGAAAACGCACAAAAAGTAATGTCTGAACGGGGGATAGACCTGAGCGGTCACAGAGCCAGAGTACTGCGGGGCGAAATGCTGGAAGAAGCTGATCTGGTCCTGACCATGAGCTGTCTTCACAGAAATATCATCCGCTCGTTAACACCGCAGTATGCCGATAAGGTCTATGCATTATGCGAGTATGCGGGGCTGGGTGAGATCGATGTGGCTGATCCGTTCGGCGGTTCACCGGAGCAATACAGATTCTGTGCTGATCAGATAGAGGACGCTCTCAAAAAGATATGGCAGTATGTCAAATAAAGTTGTAATTTTCGTACAGAGAAACTATAATATAGTTGTTCGGGAAAAATCGTTTCAGACATGGAGGGTGCAAAGATGAATATCGCTATCGCCAGTGATCATGGCGGCTACAGGCTGAAACAGGATATCATGAGGGCATTGGCAAAAGATAATATCGAGTATCAGGATTTCGGAACGCTGTCTGAGGCGTCGGTCGATTATCCTGATTATGCGAAAGCCGTAGCGGAGGCAGTTGCCGGAGGTGATTTTTCACAGGGCATACTGTGCTGCGGAACGGGGATCGGCATGGCGATCGCTGCCAATAAAGTGCCCGGGATAAGAGCTGCGGTATGCGGAGATACTTTTTCCGCCCGGGCCTGCAAAGAGCATAATAATGCCAACATCATTACTCTGGGGCAGCGCGTTACGGGTCCCGGACTGGCGATCGATATAGTAAAAACATGGCTCCAGGCGGAATATCAGGGGGGCAGGCATCAGCAGCGGCTGGATAAAATAGAAGCTATTGAGCAAAGCCATAAAGGCTGAGCGATCCAGATATATCAGTGTATGCCGATTTGAGATTTTCGGCTGAACATATGAGGAGGAATGCGGAATGGAATGGTTGCAATCATTGGCCGAAGCCGATCCGGAGATCGCGGAGGTTATTGAAAAAGAAAGGAACAGACAAAATCATAATATAGAACTGATCGCGTCTGAAAACTTTGTCAGCCCGGCCGTGATGGCTGCTCAGGGTTCGGTATTGACCAACAAATATGCAGAAGGTTATCCTGCCAAACGTTATTACGGAGGCTGCGAGTTCGTTGATATCGCGGAAAATATCGCTATCGAGCGGGCGAAAAAACTGTTCGGTGCCGAGCATGTTAATGTACAGGCGCATTCCGGGGCGCAGGCTAATACGGCGGTTTATTTTGCGCTGCTTCAGCCGGGAGACAAGGTCCTGGGAATGAATCTGGCACACGGCGGACATCTTACCCACGGCAGCCCTGTTAATATTTCAGGCAAATATTATGATTTTGAAGCATATGGCGTTGAAGAAGATACGCAGGTCATCGATTATGATCATGTAAGGGACATCGCTAAAGAATGCAGACCCAAAATGATCGTTGCCGGAGCCAGCGCCTACCCGCGGATCATCGATTTTAAAAGACTGCGTGAGATCGCTGACGAAACAGGCGCGTATCTAATGGTGGACATGGCTCATATCGCCGGACTGGTGGCAGCCGGCCTGCATCCGAGCCCTGTTCCTTATGCTGACGTAGTAACGACGACAACGCATAAGACGCTGCGCGGCCCGCGCGGAGGCATGATCTTATGCCGTGAAGAACACGCGAAAGCAATAAACAAGGCGATCTTCCCGGGGATTCAGGGAGGCCCGCTGATGCATGTGATAGCAGCCAAAGCAGTTGCTTTAGGGGAAGCTCTCAAACCGGAATTCAAGGTCTATCAGCAGCAGATAATCGATAACGCGCAGGCTTTGGCAGGCGGATTGCTGGAGCATGATTTCGATCTGGTTTCCGGTGGTACTGATAATCACCTGCTTCTGGTGGATGTCCGCAATAAAAAGCTGACCGGCAAGCAGGCGGAAGCGCTGCTGGACGAGGTTCATATTACAGTTAATAAAAACGCGATCCCGTTTGATCCTGAAAAGCCGTTCGTGACCAGCGGGATGAGGATCGGTACTCCGGCAGCCACGACCCGGGGAATGAAGGAAAACGATATGCGGACCATTGCTGATATTATGGCTTCGGTACTGGATGAACCGGAAAACGAGAAGGTCAAGGAACAGGCAAGGGCAGAGGTTGAGAAACTTTGTCAGGAGCATCCGCTTTACTGAAAATGATGAACGGCACTATATCTATCCTGAGATGTGGTGCCGATTTAAATGTGCAGTCGCCGCTGAAAAACAATTTCTTTAAAAAGGCAGTAAAAATAAAAACAAGGCAGGTGAAAAGCCGGCAAAGAAATGGAGACGATGAAGTCTTTATCAAATGTCGGCGCAAAAATGTCAGAGATCAATATTACCAGACATCCTTTATTGGAAGACAAGCTTTATTATCTGCGCAAGAAGAAAACCAGCAGCAGGGACTTCGCGGAACTGGTAGATGAGATCGCTTTGCTGCTGGCCTATGAGGCGACCCGTGATCTGGAACTCGTTCCGGCGGATGTTGAGACCCCTGTCGCTGTCGGTCATGTTCAGCGTTTATCGTCCAGACAGATTGTTATCGTGCCTATATTACGGGCAGGCCTTGGCATGGTGAACGGCATGCGCCGGCTTATGCCGCGGGCAAAAGTAGGTCATATCGGATTATATCGCGACGAGGAAACACTGCAGCCTATCGATTATTATTTTAAAATGCCGCAGGACGTTCAGGACGGATATATTTTTATCGTCGATCCGATGCTGGCAACGGGAGGTTCCGCGGTAGCTGCGATCCAGTTTCTGAAAGACCGAGGCTATAAATATATCAGGCTGATCTCTATCATTTCAGCTCCGGAAGGACTGGCAGCTGTGCAGAAAAAACATCCTGACGTTGATATTTATACTGCGGCAATTGATGACCATTTGAATGAGAATGGCTATATCGTTCCTGGACTGGGTGATGCAGGAGACCGGATATTCGGCACAAACTAGCGCTGCGGAAAGGAATCGAAGGAGAGGATGATAAATGCGGCCGGATTGGGATACTTATTTTATGCGTATGGCAGAACTGGCAGCTACCCGCTCGACTTGTCTGCGCAGACAGGTCGGCGCCGTGCTCGTCAAAGACAATCAGGTTTTGGCCACAGGATATAACGGCGCGCCGCGCGGACAGTTTCATTGTTCGCAGACCGACTGTTTACGGGAGAAGCTTCACGTTCCTTCAGGCGAGAGACATGAATTGTGCCGTGCCCTGCATGCTGAACAGAATGCCCTGATACAGGCGGCTGTCCATGGAGTGGCGATCAAAGGCGCAACGATATATATCACTCATCAGCCTTGTTCGGTTTGTGCCAAAATGCTGGTCAATGCATATGTCGAACGTATTGTTTTTAAAGGAGATTATCCTGATAAGCTCGCTCTTGAATTTCTTCAGGCGGCCGATATACAGCTGGATGTTTATAAAGGACCGAAAGAAGAATAAGTATACAAAAAAACTAAATAAAAACAGTTGCGCAATATCAGATTTTATTGTAAAATAATCGGAGGTTGCTTCGATCGGTCTTTTTTTATGGGCAGATTTGCAAAAGGGATTTCTATGACAGATCAACAGGATAACGATAAACAAAAAGAAGAACAAACCGAGCCGCGCGATCCGAGGAAAATAAGCGGCAAGGATTTTCAGGCTTTTGCCGAGGTCAGCCATATTGCTATAATGATGGCGGGCAGCGTGGTTATCGGATATTTCCTGGGAGCATTCCTGGATAAAAAACTGGGCACGTCTCCCTGGCTGACATTGATCTTTCTTTTGCTTGGTGTGGCGGCCGGCTTGAAATCAGCTTATGATACCATGAACAGAAGGAGGTAGAACGCACTGTCCGATCAAAACAGAGAGCCATATATTATTAATAAGCAGTTGTGTCTGCTTGTTGCGGCAATTGCATTTCTTGCGTGCGGAGTATGCCTGTTTTTTGATGCCGGTATGGCTGGCCTGGGGATCCTGCTGGGTGCAGTGATCGGATTAGCAAACAACCGCTTTCTGGAATGGTCTGTCAGAAGAATGATGCGCGATGAGGGAGTTGGAGCCAAGATCCTGCTGGTCTTATCCTTTTTTCTGCGGTTCATAATATTGTTCCTGATATTATTTTTGCTTTATCCGCATACGGGTTTTTCCTTCATAGCAGGTTTTTTGGGAGGGGCCGTTGGCGTTACGTTTGTATTTTCGATCAAACAGGTACTGATCAATCAACGCAGCCGATCCCGATGATTATTCTGAAAAAAATGTTTTTTTGGTATAATCTTTATTAAGTAAGAGTTTAACCAAGAAGGAGGTGAAAAAATGTTTGCAGTCGCTTCTTCTGAGGGCTTTTTAGCGACTTTGGGAATCAACCATTATGTAGTGTCCGGCTGGGGTGTTATTGCACTGGTAGCACTTTTGTCTTGGCTGGCGACACGTCACATGAAAACTATTCCCACCGGGCTTCAGAATGCAGTTGAAGCTGTTTTTGAATGGCTGTTCGAGACTTTGCAGGATCTGTTCGGCGGATCGTATGAGAAGACCAAGAAATATTTTCCGTTTTTATGCACGTTCTTCCTTTTTATTCTTGGTTCCAATTATATTGGCCTGCTGCCTTTATCGGGTGAAGCAGAATTCATGTATATACCTATGACCTCTACATTAAGCTGTACGGCGTGCTTTGCGATTATAGTTTTCTTTGCTACGCATATCTGCGGTTTTATGGAGCATGGTCCTGGTTATCTCAAACATTTTATCAAGCCGTTTGCTGTCATGCTTCCGATGAATCTCCTCGAAGAAGTCGTCAGACCTGTTTCGCTGGCTTTCCGTCTATATGGAAATATCTACGGTCATGAGCTGGTCATAGCGACACTGATGACAATGATCCCATGGGGATTTCCGGCAGCGTTGCAGTTGTTGGGAGCATTGACCGGTCTGATTCAGGCCGGAGTATTTACGCTTTTAGCGGCACTTTATATTGGAGAGGCTGTTGAAGAAAAATAGCCTGATTTGCCCTGCGTACATATTTTGCCTGCTGCAGGGAGAAAGTGTTTGTAACATTCAGTGCAATAAAAGAAAAAATGAAGGGGGTGAAATTTAGAATGGAATTAGTATCTGGATTAATTGCTATTGGCTGTGGTATCGCTATCGGTTTTGCAGCGATCGGTTCTGGTGTTGGTATGGGTAATGTAACCGGTAAAGCTATCGAATCTCTCGCCCGTCAGCCGGAAATGAAAGGACCTATTCAGACCTGGATGTTCATCGCATTAGCATTCATGGAAACCTTAACAATTTACGGTTTGGTTATCGCTTTATTACTGTTTGGTAAAATGTAATAACTTACATGTTTTTAATGGGCGATGAGGCCTATAAACAGCTTTCATCGCCTGCTTAGTATTTTTAGGATTTGCCAGAGAGGAGGGCCAAAGGTTGGAATTTAGTATTAAGGTTTTTATATGGTCTTTTATTAACTTTTTCCTCTTACTGTTTATCCTATATAAACTGTTGTACAAGCCTATTTTCAAAATATTGGATACTCGGAAAGCAACGATAAAAGACGCATTGGAAGGCGCTGAATCCAGCAGAGCCCAGGCAGCGGAGCTTAAAGAGCAATATGAGCAGCAGATGGCTGATGCCAGAGCAGAAGCTCAGGAAATAATTGCTCGGGCTTCGAGAACTGCTGAAGAGTCAAAAAATGAGATCATTGCGGCAGCCAAAGAAAATGCCAATATGATGCTGGAAAAAGCAAAAACAGAGATAGAACAGGAAAAAGAAAAAGCCTTGGCGGATGTCAGAGAGCAGGTTGCTGATCTGGCTGTGCTGGCTGCCGGCAAGATTTTAGGAAAGAGCATTACTATCGAGGATCACAAAGAGTTAGTAAACGATTTTCTTAACGAGGCAGGTAATCTACCATGTTAGCAGGCGGAGTATCTATAAGATATGCTCAGGCACTGTATGAGCTGGCAGCAGAGAAGAACTGTTTCGCTGATACAGAAAAAGATCTGCTTCAGATCAAGGAAGTGTATGGAGCATCAGATGATTTTGCCAGAATTCTGAACCATCCTCGAATCAATGCTGACGCAAAGAAGGCTTTTCTGAGCAGTCTGTTTTCGGGCAAGCTTTCTGCTATAACTGAAAATTTTTTATATTTCATTATTGACAAAAATCGTGAAATGTATCTTGCGGATATAATCGATGAGTATATTCGTCTGGCGGACAAAGCCAGAAATATTGCTAAAGCAACCGTTTATTCGGCATTTGAATTGGATCAGGCGTCTTTGCAGAAAATTAACGATCGTCTCAATCAGATAATGAAAAAAGATGTTGTTGTTGATTCAGAAGTACAGCCGGATCTGCTGGGCGGTCTGGTAATCAGAATAGGTGATACAGTTTACGATGCCAGTGTCAAAAATAATTTGAATAGGCTGCGCAATCAGCTGAAGCAGATTTAAGTGTGATTGGGGTGAACTAGTTAATGTCTTTAAGACCTGAAGAAATAAGTTCGATCATTAAAGAGCATATCGATAAATATCGGACTGAGATTGAGGTTAATAATGTCGGCACCGTTATCGAAGTAGGTGACGGTATTGCCAGAGTTTACGGACTTGAAGACGCAATGGCTAATGAGCTTCTGGAATTTCCGGGCGGAGTATATGGCATGGCTCTCAACCTGGAAGAAGATAATATCGGCTGCGTAATCTTAGGACCTTTTACTGATATCAAAGAAGGCGATACAGTTAAAAGAACCGGCAAGATCGCTTCCGTACCGGTAGGTGAACAATTGATAGGCAGAGTAGTCAATCCGTTAGGTCAGCCGATCGATGGCAAAGGACCTATCAATATTGATAAATTCCGTCCTATTGAACGTGTTGCCCCCGGTGTTATCACCAGAAAATCAGTACATCAGCCTCTGCAGACCGGTTTAAAGGCAATCGATTCCATGGTTCCTATCGGCCGTGGACAGCGTGAATTGATCATTGGTGACCGCCAGACCGGTAAAACCGCTGTAGCTATCGACGCTATTATTAACCAGAAGGATACAGATGTAATTTGTATTTATGTTGCAATCGGTCAGAAAAACTCTACAGTAGCGAACGTAATCAGAAAACTTGATGAGTTCGGTGCTATGGATTATACTATTATTGTTTCCGCTACTGCTTCCCAGCCGGCTCCGCTGCTTTATATCGCTCCGTATGCCGGTGTTGCAATGGCGGAAGAATTCCTGGAACAGGGCAAACATGTATTGATCGTTTACGACGATCTGACCAAACAGGCTGCGGCATACAGAGAACTTTCTCTGCTGCTCAGACGCCCGCCAGGCCGTGAAGCTTATCCGGGTGATGTATTCTATCTGCATTCCCGTTTGCTGGAAAGAGCTGTTAAACTGAGTGACGAATTAGGCGGCGGTTCGATTACCGCGCTGCCGATCATTGAAACTCAGGCAGGTGACGTATCTGCATATATTCCGACTAACGTAATTTCCATTACCGACGGTCAGATATTCCTGGAAACCGACTTATTCAATTCGGGTGTACGTCCGGCTGTTAACGCTGGTTTATCGGTATCCCGTGTTGGCGGTTCTGCTCAGATCAAGGCTATGAAACAGGTAGCCGGCCGTCTGCGTCTGGACCTTGCTCAGTATAGAGAGCTTCAGGCATTTACCCAGTTCGGTTCCGATCTGGATAAAACCACGCTGGCTACTTTGAATCGTGGTCAGAGACTGGTTGAAGTTCTGAAACAGACTCAGTACAGTCCTATGCCGGTTGAAGAACAGGTTATGTCTATCTTCTGTGCAACCAACGGCTTTATGGATGATGTTGAAGTTGAAAAAGTTCTGGCTTTTGAAGATGCATTCCTGCGCTTTATGAAGAGCACGCATCCGGAAATCGGCGAGAAGATTATCAGCCAGGGCAAATTTGATGATGCTTTGACGCAGGCTCTTAAAGATGCGATAGCAGAATTCAAGAAAACATTTATTGCTTAAACCTTTTAAGGTGGTGAAAAAATGGCAAGTACACGAGATTTAAGAAGGCGGATCAAGAGTGTCAAAAACACTCAGAAGATTACCAAAGCGATGAAAATGGTTGCTGCTTCCAAGCTGCGCCATGCTCAGGAGTCTGTTATTTCCGCCCGGCCGTTTGCCAAACAGATACAGGAAGTATTGGGTAGAGTTTCATCAGCCACCACCGATGTTGTACATCCTTTACTGGAAGTAAGAGAAGTCAACAAAATTGCATATATCATCGTTACAGCTGACAGTGGATTATGTGGTGGCCTGAATGCCAACATAATCAAGAAACTGTCGGTGGAAATGGTTCCTGGCAGCGAGGTAATCGCTGTTGGCAAAAAAGGCCGCGACTATTTTAAAAAACGTAATTATGATGTTACTGCTGAATATGTTGGTTTAGGTGATAATATTGCTTTTACTGAGGCCAAAGCGATTGCTTCCAATATAATTAAAGGGTATTCCGAAGGCAAATTTGATGAAGTACATTTGTATTTCTCCAGATTTAAATCTGCATTGACACAGATACCAAGCGATATCAAATTACTGCCGATGGAACAGCCTGAAGGCAATGCTGCGGAATCATCAGGACCACAGGCCTTATATCTCTTTGAGCCGAATGCAGAAGCTATTTTGAATGAACTCTTGCCTAAATATGTTGAAACGATAATATACCGGGCATTGCTGGAATCCAAAGCCAGTGAGTTTGGTGCCCGCATGACGGCAATGGGTTCGGCAACAGATAATGCTCACGAATTGATCGCCAAGCTGACTCTGAATCTGAACCGTGCCCGTCAGGCAGCGATCACTACCGAGATCACAGAGATCGTCGGCGGTGCAGCAGCCTTGGAATAATTTTTCTCAAACCAACTTTCTAGTAAGGAGGTTGAAAGGATTGAACGTTGGTAAAGTTATAACTGTAATTGGTCCGGCGGTCGATATCGAATTCGAACCTGGCCAGTTACCGGAAATTTATAACGCCATTACCGTCAGCAGTGACGATCAGGATATTGATTACGGCAGGGAGTTCAATGTAACCCTGGAAGTATCCAAACACCTGGGCAACAATCGTGTTCGTACCGTTGCCATGTCATCAACAGACGGTATGGTCAGAGGCATGAAAGCAGTTGATACCGGCGCTCCGATTACCGTTCCTGTCGGACCTAAGGTAGTCGGCCGTCTGCTGAATGTTTTAGGAAATGTAATTGACGGCGGAGAACCGATCAAAGATGCAGATGATTATTATCCGATCCATCGTCCGGCTCCCGCTCTTGAAGACCAGTCCAGCGAAGTTGAGATTCTGGAGACTGGCATTAAAGTTATCGACTTGCTCTGCCCTTATCAGAAGGGTGGTAAGATAGGCCTGTTCGGCGGCGCAGGTGTTGGCAAAACAGTTCTTATCATGGAACTGGTAAACAACATCGCAAAACAGCACGGCGGTATCTCCGTATTCTCGGGCGTTGGTGAACGTACCCGTGAAGGCCGTGACTTCTATGATGAAATGAATGAATCAGGCGTTATCAGCAAGACGGCAATGGTATTCGGTCAGATGAATGAACCGCCGGGAGCTCGTTTAAGAGTTGGCCTGACCGGTCTGACGATGGCTGAGTACTTCCGTGATGTTGAAGGTCAGGACGTATTGCTGTTCATTGACAACATTTTCCGTTTCACGCAGGCCGGTTCTGAGGTATCCGCTCTGCTGGGACGTATGCCTTCAGCTGTTGGTTATCAGCCTACACTGGCTACAGAAATGGGCCAGCTGCAGGAAAGAATCACATCGACCAAAAAAGGTTCGATCACCTCGGTACAGGCTATTTATGTTCCTGCCGATGACCTGACTGACCCTGCACCTGCTACAGCGTTTGCTCATCTGGATGCTACGACCGTATTATCCAGAGCGATCGTTGAGCTGGGTATTTATCCGGCAGTTGACCCTCTGGACTCAACTTCCAGAATTCTGGACCCCAACATTCTGGGCAAAGAACATTATGAAGTTGCACGTTCGGTTCAGGGTGTGCTGCAGCGCTACAAAGAATTACAGGATATTATAGCTATTCTGGGTATGGACGAATTATCCGACGAAGATAAATTGACTGTAGCCAGAGCCCGTAAGATCCAGAAATTCTTATCTCAGCCGTTCCATGTTGCTGAGCAGTTTACCAATACTCCCGGTCAATATGTTCCTCTGACGGAAACCATTCGCGGTTTCAAGGAAATTGTTGCCGGCAAATACGATGATCTCCCGGAACAGGCTTTCTTGATGATGGGCAGCATCGATATGGTTGTTGAAGAAGCGAAACGACTTGAAAAAGAAGGTGTATAAGTATGGCTGATACCATGCGTTTGGACATTGTTACACCCCAAAGAGCTGTTTACAGTTCCGAAGCTGAATTTGTTCTGGTTCCAACTATTGATGGTTCTATCGGTATATTGCCCAACCATGCACCTTTAATTACCGCTTTGGATATTGGGATTATGAAAGTTGTTAACGACGGAAAGGATGAATATCTGGCTATCGGCAAAGGATTTATGGAAGTGAAGGACAATCTGGTTACTCTGTTGGCTGACACTGCCGAGAAAGCTGATGAGATCGATTTCGACAGAGCACAGGCTGCCAAAGCCAGAGCTGAGAAAAGATTGAGTTCAGACAGTTCTGATGTCGATGTTGCTAGAGCTCAGGCAGCTCTGCGCAGAGCTAATGTTCGTCTCAGTGTATACAACTACAAATAAAGCTTAGTGTATTATTTGACGCATCTCAGCGTGCTGGGATGCGTCTTCCTGTATTTAAAGATAAATAACATGCGATCAGAGAGGTTAGAGGATGGCAAGACCATATTCGATCCTTACTGTAAATTCCAAAGCAGAGAGAAGTCTGCGCGGCGGACATCCGTGGGTTTACGGCGAAGAAGTCACTTCTGTTCACGGCAGTTATCAGAACGGAGATATAGTTGATGTGTGTTCGTCCGGCGGCAGATGGCTCGGGTCCGGATTTATCAATGACCGGTCGAAGATAATGGTCCGGATCATATCCCATAATACAAACGATAGGTTTGATGCTGCATTTTTTGAACGCCGTCTCAGGTATGCGATAGATTATCGTTTAACGGTTATGGGACAAGATTTTTCTGCATGCCGGCTGATATTCGGCGAGGCAGATCAGTTTCCCGGATTTACAGTGGATAAGTTCAATGACGTTTTAGTTGCGGAAGTTTTGTGCTTCGGAATAGAATGCCGCAAGCAAATGCTTTATGCACAGATCTTAAAGATCCTTAAAGAGAAAGGAATACCCGTTAAAGCGATCTACGAGCGCAGCGATTCTTCGGTTCGTGAAAAAGAAGGTCTGTCCGCTTTCGCGGGTTATATAGATATACCTGATTTACAAAAGGATATTGATAACGGTAAAGTGATGATCAAAGAGAATGATCTGCTTTTTGAAGTGGATTATATAAATGGACAGAAGACAGGTTTTTTCCTTGATCAAAAATATAATCGTGCTGCTGTGGCGAAACTGGTTCAGGGGAAGAAAGTACTGGACTGTTTTACTCACACAGGAGCTTTTGCTCTGAATGCAGCCGGGGCCGGAGCGGAGCGCGTGACTGCTGTCGACATTTCCGGGAAGGCTCTGCAGCAGGCAAAGCGCAACGCGCAGCTTAATGACCTCGGTGAAAGGATCGATTTCATATGCGCGGATGTTTTTGATTTACTGACAGAACTGGCAGAAAAGAAAAAGCATGAATATGATCTGATAATACTTGACCCGCCTGCTTTTACCAAAAGCAGAACAGCGGTGAAAAATGCTTTTCGAGGCTATAAAGAGATCAATCTGAAGGCAATGAAGCTGCTGCCGAGAGGAGGATTCCTGGCTACATGTTCCTGTTCACGCTTTATGCCTCACGAGTTATTCATTAAAATGCTCAAGCAGGCGGCAGCCGATGCTCAGGTTAGTTTGCGGCAGATAGAAAGCAGACAGCAGGCGCCTGATCATCCTATCCTGTGGAATGTGCCGGAAACGGATTATCTGAAATTCTTTATTTTCCAGATCGTGTGATATGATAAAAACCTTCAGGCAATATTGAGATCGCTCTGAAGGTTTTTTCCGGATAAGATAACAGATTAATGACGTTAATTATTCTGGAGAGATGAGAACAGTTCTTCCATTGATTCTGCATCCCACGGATACGAGGTCGCCTCGTAGCCGCAGCCCTGCAGCAGGCTTTGGCCGTCATCGCTGCAAAGATCCCGGGCGACGTCATAGATAGCTGCGATTTGCTTCGGAAAATCTGACTTTGCTTTTTCATCGAGCGAAGCAGTAAAATCTGCTGCGGTATCTGCAGCGATGGCGGCAGCGTTATCAGTGATCGCGGCCCAGTCAAGCAATTGTGCTGCAAAAGAGACTGCTGTCATGGAACTCCCGGCTACGCCCATATGAAATTTTTGAGAAAGATCTGTTAAAATATCAGTAAGGGCAGCAGCGGCTTCATCTGAGTCGGCAGTGTCAGCAGTGTCATTTGCATCAGACTTCGGACTGTTATCAGCATCGTTGTCTTTAGCTGCATCACTTGACGTGCTGTCTGCGTCATTGTCCTCTGCTGTTGTGCTTTCAGTACTGCTGACGGCGGAACTGTTCTGCTCATTATTTACCGCAGCATCAGATGTACCTGCCTGCTGAGTACTGTCATCGCTTTTACCGCAGGCACTGAGGCTGAACAGACAGAATACGATCAGCATTAAAGCAATGAACCATACAACAAATCCGGATTGTCTTGAAAATCGGTTGCTCGTCATTTTCTCCTCCTTTAATTCAAAGATCATGTTCACCGAATCAGTGTAATTATACAATAAGATCAGATATTTGACAATCGTTTTCATATAAACGATGCAAACACCTGAATAAACTGTTTTCTGGTTTTTATCGCAGAACGATTTCAGGCCTGTTTATTTTGCTGTTTTTTTATAATACCCAAGATTGCAATTGCACAATATAATAAGATGTGTTATAATAAAACAGTACATTTTTAAATATGCGGGAACAGAAAGGAGCACAAGAGGCACTTGAACAAAACATTTAAGAATATCAGCATTTATTTGTTGATCGTTTTACTGATAGTGGGTATAGTAAGATTTACCATGCCGGCCGCTGAAACTATTGCCAAGCCTTCGTATTCTGAATTACTTGCTGATATAAATGCTGATAAAGTTAAAGAACTGACTGTTCAGACGGAAGATGCGACCAGTACTATTACCGGAAAATATAAAGACGGCACTTCTTTTGAAACAGTTGGTCCGTCCGATTCAGATAGCCTTGTAGCACTCGCTCAGGAGCATGAGATCAATTATCTGCAGGAGCCTCCGCCGGAAGTCAGTTGGTGGGCAAGTCTGCTGGGCACCCTGATTCCTATGCTGATAATCGTTTTCCTGTTTGTTTTTCTTATGCAGCAATCTCAGGGCGGCGGCGGGAAAATGTCTTCCTTCGGACGAAGCAGGGCGCGTTTGCTGACGGATGAAGTCAAGAAAGTGACCTTTGATGACGTCGCCGGAGCAGATGAAGTCAAAGAAGAGATGGAGGAAATTGTCGAATTTCTTAAAACCCCCAAAAAATTTACTGACATTGGTGCTCGTATTCCGAAAGGTGTTTTGTTGTTCGGACCTCCGGGCACAGGCAAGACGTTAATTGCCAGAGCAGTAGCCGGTGAGGCCGGGGTGCCGTTTTTCTCGATCAGCGGATCGGATTTTGTGGAAATGTTTGTCGGTGTAGGTGCTTCCCGTGTAAGAGATTTGTTCGAAGAAGCAAAGAAAAAGGCGCCTTGTATTGTTTTCATAGATGAAATCGATGCTGTAGGACGGCAGAGAGGTGCCGGTCTGGGCGGCGGCCATGATGAACGCGAGCAGACTTTAAATCAGCTGCTTGTGGAAATGGATG
>JAZPYJ010000076.1:0-4633 GCA_045544075.1 Thermoanaerobacteraceae bacterium | reverse complement strand
ATAATAACAAAATAAATTTTACAATTAAGTGTTGACAAACCGTCAAACATATACTATACTAATATAGTAAATATCGCGGGGTAGAGCAGCTCGGAAGCTCGTCGGGCTCATAACCCGAAGGTCGCAGGTTCAAATCCTGCCTCTGCAACCAATTATAACGGTCAAATTTATTTGACCGTTACTTTTTTACAGGGGAGTGGACGAATACAATGAAACGTATTGTTACTATTCAAGATATCTCGTGTGTTGGTAAGTGTTCTTTGACAGTGGCTCTGCCCATTATTTCAGCAATGGGTGTGGAAACATCAGTACTGCCGACTGCTGTTTTATCCACTCATACTGCTTTTACAGATTTCACATTCTGTGATCTGACGGGTGAAATCAAACCTATTGCCGATCATTGGTTAAAAGAAAAAATTTCCTTTGATGCTTTGTATTCAGGTTATCTTGGTTCTTTTGAGCAGCTTGAACTGGTAAGTGATTTGTTCATGAAGTTTAAAACGGATGATAACATTGTTTTTATTGATCCGGTTATGGGCGATTATGGAAAATTATATGCCGGATTTACACCAGAATTTGCCGGGGCAATGGCAGAACTGTGCAGTAAGGCGGATATAATCGTACCCAATATGACTGAAGCAGCATATATGCTTGATATAGATTATGTGGAGAGCGGTTATAGTGAGCAATTCGTTCAGGATATTCTCCGCCGTTTAAGCGATCGGGGAACACCATATACAGTTCTGACCGGAGTTCAGCTGGAAGAAGGAAGATTAGGAGTCATGTCTTATGATGCACGCAGAGACAGTTTTTTCAGCTACTATAATGATAAAATAGAAGCTAACTATCACGGGACAGGAGATGTTTTTGCCAGCTGCTGTGTCGGTGCTTTGATGAACGGGCTCACATTGGAAAAGTCACTGCAGTTGGCTGCGGACTTTACTGTTGCCAGTATTGCTGATACAGTAGCTGATCCTGAAGGCAACTGGTACGGAGTTAATTTTGAAAGCGCTTTGCCTGAATTGCTCAGAAGAATAGGGAAATGATTTATTGATTGGATCTGTAAAGTGTTAAAAATAGGTGCCTTATCTGCCGGCGGGCTGAATAAGGCACCTTATTTGTTATATATCTGATAAGTAGATAAAGATTAAAAATCAATTTTTTCTTCATCTTTTCTTTCATATAATTCGCTGATGCAGCTGCAACACACCATCTTGTTTTTATACAGGATAACATCAGATGCGCTGCCGCAGAATACGCATGCCGGTTCATATTTTTTAAGAACGATCTTTTCATTATCCACATAAATCTCTAGTGCATCTTTAACATCTATCCCCAGAGTTCTTCTTAACTCGATTGGAATAACGACTCTGCCCAGTTCGTCAACTTTACGTACAATACCGGTTGATTTCATTATCTTAATCTCCTCTCGATTGTTAATTTCTGAACAATAAATTTATTTTATACTATAATTATAGCATTCTTTCTATGCTAAGTCAAACGAGATTTAGTGATTGCAATATAATGGATAAAACAAAAAAATAATCGCTTCATTAATTCTAAAAAAGGAAAATTACTGTATTTGCAGAATTAAATATAGATAAAGATTTTTTTAATCTGTTTGTGTTTTTTGATATTTGCTTACTGATTGATAAGGGATGAGTAAAATATGAAAACAATAAGACTGCCTAACAGTTATAAAAAAATGTATGATGAAGACATGCGCAAGATTGTTGAAGGCAGCAATATAGTAAATATAGGAAAAGTTATAGTTGCTGCAGCGGTTGGACTTATCGGAATCTTTGCTGTTTCACCGTTCGCTATATTTGAAAATCAGGATATAACACTCAAGACAGTATTTCTTAAAATACTGCTGTTTTTCCTGATTCTCATGATATACATGCTGTTGTCTGAGTCGTTTCGATATATGTTGATGAATAATTACGGCGGCAGCAAACCTTTCTATAACTATAAATTTTTGTATGTATATGCCGGCAGCAATGCATATTTTAATAAGAAACAATACTTATTGATCAATTTGCTGCCAACAGTCGTTATGGCTTTGATTCTTATTATTCTGGTACTTATATTGCCGCATCGCCTCTTTTGGTATTTTTATGTTCTTTTAATTATAGATCTGGCGGGAGGCATAAGCGATGCTTATATCAGCTGGCTTGTGTTCCGCATGGATGGAGATGTTTTCATCAAAGATACGGGTGATACTTTGATGGCTTATTGCAAGCGTGAAGAATGATATTTGCTGGAGGAAGCATGAACAGCGAAGCAAAAAGCGGCAGTTATTATCTTGTTTTTAGGATGATAATTGCCTTTTTGATTTTACTGAGTTTAGGTCTTATATATGCCTGGTCAGTTATCAGGACTCCGTTGACAGATATCTTTCCCAATTGGAGTGCGACTCAACTGTCAGGAGTTTTCAGTGTTTCCATGATATTTTTCATAGCCGGAGGATTGCTGGGCGGCTGGACACAGACCAGGTTTTCGGAAAGATTATGTTTGATTATCGGGGGATTGCTGATCGGAACAGGGTTTTACGGTACATCCATGATGGACATCAATGATCCTCAGCGCAGTTTGCTGATGCTTTACTTTTTTTATGGGGTACTGGCTACGCTGGGCGTTGGTTTTGCCTATAATGCCTGTATATCAGTAATGGTCAAGTGGTTCCCGCATAGGGTAGGTTTGATATCCGGCGCGTTATTAATGGCTTTTGGTATTGGCGCATTTTTGTTGGGAAGCACTGAATTGGCACTGATTGCAAAAGTAGGTGTACTTGTCAGCTTCAGAATCCTTGCGGTGGGCAATTTTGTTCTTGTGATGCTGGGAGCAGCGGTGATCAGGCTGCCGCGAGAAGACGAACTGGCTGTTTTGGATAAGATTATCATTGAGGATCAGCATGAAGAGATAATCGAGTATTCTCCCCGGGAAATGATACGTGATCGGTCGTATCAGTTGTTTTTTTTGTGGAGCATGTGTATACGGGTTTCAGGTCTTACAGCGATAAATAGTGCGGCAACTATAATGCTGTTCTATGGAGGACCTGCGGTTCTGGGATTGATCGTAACACTGGCCAACGGATTAGTACGTCCTGTAATGGGCAGCCTTTTTGATAATCTGGGCAGAAGAAGGGCAATGGCTATCAATCTGTTTTTTGCGGTTGGCGGTGCTGCGTTGCTTTTAGGGGGTGCCGGCTGCAAAAGTATCATCCTGCTTGCCTGTGGCCTCGTTCTCGCAGGATTGGGCTACGGTTCAACTACAACTATATCATCATCTTATGTGATGAGTTACGGCCGAAAATATTATTCGATCGATGTCGCCATAACCAACGTCGCCGTGCTTGCGTCAGCGCTCATAGGTCCATTGCTTTCAGGCTGGCTGCAGGATTCCAGCAACGGCGATTATTTAACTACATTTATGATGATGTTGTTCTTCAGCCTGTTTTCTGTAATTATTTGTGCCATGCTGATAAGAGTAGATATGAAAAAAGAACTACTGAATCAGGCTGATGATGGTGAAGAATCTGTCAATAATGATTCAGATGATCCGGCCGACTGTTGTACATATGATATCGACGCTGAAAATAAAATTGATGATAATTCCGTCGGGGATTTAAAGTAAATAATCTTATGGTAATACATCAAATATAGTGGGAAGTGAATTGACTGGTGAGAGAATTAATTCCATGGCGCAGACTGTCAGCACTGATAATTCCAGGGGTATGCTTATTATGTGGATTATTAATGGCCGGGATTATAGATGTGATTCCACGATTTGTAATTATATTATGGTTTATTACTTTGCTGGCAATCGTGATCCTGCTGTTATTCGGTTTGATTATGGAGGATCTTTTAAAAAAAACGAGCAGTGGATTCGGCGGTTTATTGAGACGTCGTAATATGATCCTTAAAATAAAGCAGGAAGCTGCACAGGATTGCGTAGATCTGATTGACAAATGTAAGGAAACTTTAAAAAGAATACATTTCTTTTCGATTCTGGTTATTTTTCTGCTAATGATGAATTTAATTCTTTCAGGTATTATTATAATCAGAGGAGGTCTTTGGCCGCTTGCCGTTCTGAGCGCTTTGATAGCATGGAGTTCGCTGTACGGCATACTGGAAATGATGATGCAATCATCTGATGATGATTTACCCGGACATACGCTGGATGAAAAAATTTTTCCTGAATTTACGGAATTGATTAATAAGACGGCGGAAGAGAGTGAGCTTGAATTTGAACTGCAGTCATATCTTGTATCCGGAAGCACAATCGATATATATCAGGGCCGTGATGCATTGATTTTGCAGATAGGTGTCGAACTTTTGTCTATTTTAACAAAAAATGAAATGCATGCTGTTTTGCTGCATGAATTCGCCAATGTTCTGAATGGTGATACAGAGCTTAATGATATGTATCATGCTGAATTGGCTCGCTTCAGACATGTGCCGCTTATTATTGGAAAATTGGGAGTCATTATTATGGCTTACTCAAAATCACGTCTGGTATTCAGTTGGGATATTTATCGCAACTGTACGGCTGCTTTTCGTGAATTGAGATCAGATCTGGCAGTAGATGAACAGGGATGGGGAGGGCCTTTGCTGGATGCACTGGCTAAAAT
>JAZPYJ010000075.1:0-25535 GCA_045544075.1 Thermoanaerobacteraceae bacterium | reverse complement strand
TTTGCTTTTCCGTCAACGATTTCTATCGCTCCCTCATGACAAGCATCTGCGCAAAGTCCGCATCCATTACATTTATTCTCATCTATCCGGATGATCTGTCTGATCATTTTTTATCCCTCCTTACTTATCTGGTCATACAATAATATGATTTATTCGTTTTGTATGTGGTTATAACCACTTATGCATAAAAAGATTTTTCTCCCGCAAAAAAAACAAACCTTCCTTAATATAAATGAAGTATTAAGGAAGGTCTATGGGCATTTAATTACAATTATCTTTATCTGCTCTGTTCAGCATAGGACTCGCGGAAAAAAGAGATTATTTTTTTTACTCCCTCCCTATCCGCAGTATAACTGTCGGTGATGCTGCCGTGAGCCATTTGAATCACATGATCAGCACATAACGCGATCAATTCCGGATCATGAGTGATCACTATCACGGTTTTCCCCATATTTTTAAGGAGCTTCAGTACGTCTGCCGTCCGGCGCATATGAACAAAATCAAGGCCGCTCGTCGGTTCATCAAATAACAGGATCTCTTTGTCTGCGGCTAACGCGCTGGCAATAGCTACTCTTTGTTTTTGCCCGCCGGACATCGCCATGGGATGGATATCCTCCATCTCCTCTATGTCAAGCAGGTTCAGGATCTTGTGGGCCTTTTGTTCTTTTTCCTCTTCATCGCAGGGCAAAGGCACACTGAGTTGAACCTCTTCCAATGCGCTGTCGGTAAAAAGCTGATGATTCACGTCCTGCATGACCATGAAGCAGCGGGACAGCATTTTTGCTGCCGGAACTTCATCGTTGCCGATCCTGATATTGCCTGAAGCCTTTTTATTAAGTCCGCATATCGTCCTGGCCAGCGTAGTTTTACCTGCCCCGTTATGACCTATCACTGCCATTATTTTGTTATACGGCAGCTCAGCGTGATCTATGTCTATTTTATGTTTTTTGTCGGGATAATGAAAATGCAGATCCTTCAGTGTTATGAATTCTGAGGCGGGTTCTGCTTCTGTTCCTACCTCAAGATCAGACAGATCGACAGTGCGCAAGCCCAAACCGGCACATTCTGCGCCGGTCAAGCCGGCAAATTCTGTCCCCGACAGTTCCCTGCTAAGTTTGCCTTGCTCAAAGATCAATACCCGGTCAGCCAGTTGCTTGAGAAAGAAAAGTCTATGCTCGGCGATAATCACGGTCTTGCCCTGATCTTTCCACAAAGAGAGCGTTTTCCGCAAGCCTTCTATCCCGTCCATATCCAGATTGGAGGACGGTTCATCAAGCACTATCACCTCGGTATCCGCTACAGCGACACTGCCGCAGGCGATCTTTTGCTTTTCCCCTCCCGATAAAGCAAACATACTGCGTCCCAACACAGGATCAAGTCCCATATTTGCTGAAACCTCCGAGATGCGGGTTAAAATATCCCGAGGATCTGTTCCTCTGTTTTCCGCCGCGAAAGCAAGCTCGCTGTTCGTATCAACATTGAAAAACTGGCTTCTGGGATTCTGAAAAACACTGCCGACTTTTTTCGCCGTTTCATAAATAGGCTGAGAAGCGATGATATCACCGTTCAATTTTACCGTACCGCTCAGCTCTCCATCAAAATAATGCGGGATAAGACCGTTGATCAATCGGCAGATCGTTGTTTTTCCGCACCCGGAACCCCCGGTGAGCACAATAAATTCTCCGTCGTTAATATCACAGGTGAAGTTTTCCAAAGCAGATCTTGAAACAGTATTTCCGTCCGTATCCGTTATACGATACGCATAAGATACATTTGTGAATTCGATCATATCAATACACCATAAACAAAATCAGAACAGTCAGCAGCAATAACAAAAGAATATAATCCCTAACCCTGAATCCGACCTCACATATATGAGTTCTTTTTACATTGCTTCCGAGTCCTTTGGTCAATGCCGCCTGCGACAGTTCATCCGCTATGCGGACCGTACTCATCATCACAGGCACCAGTTCATATTCAACCCGTTTGATAAGGCCCTGATGTGTTCCCGTGATCTGCCTCATTCTCATTGCATCCATAATCGCGCTGTTCTCCTCCGCGATAGTCGGGAAAAATCGAAACATGACCGACAGAGGAATAGTAATTAATGAAGGAACATGCATTTTCTCCATAGCAGCAATGAATTCAGCTATCGTTGTGCTCTGCATTACGCAGTAGCCCATAACGACAGGCGCAAAAAAACGGGAAATCAGTCCTGCCAGAATCACCACGATCATGTTTAAGACTCCTGTCGTTGAACTGAAAAAGGCCCCTTCCATCATCATTGCAAATCCGTAAAGACAGAAATAAACAAAAGCAAAACGGTATTTTTTCAGATACAGGAGAAAAAGCAAAGGAAGTATGCAGCAGATCAGACGGAGCCAGAAATGCACTCCGTCCAGACTGCCGCCTATCATAACAGCGCTGACCGTAAGGATCGCGAGCAGACCTGTCCTCGGATCGATCGGCGAGCGCTGTCCGCTTTCCCTGAATGTTCGTACTGATGAGCGCATCATGCCATACCGGCTTTTTTGAAGTGTTTTTTAAGAACGACCGATCCCAGCCAGCCGCCTATGATGCCGCCGATGAAGCAAAGAACGATCAGGCCGAAGAAAGACCAGTCCGGAGTTATTTTTGCTATAGTATCAACAAATGTTTGTCCGTAACCGCTTACCAGTCCGGCAAGATAATTGTCACGATAACCAAAGAAGAGCGGCAGTACCATTCCCATCATCCATATGCTGAATACTCCTGAAGCAAGAACGCAGGACTTTACACTTTTGTATTCCTCTTTTTTAAGAATAAGATCAGCACAAAGACCGGCAGCCACAGCAATAATAATAACCGGCCACGGGCGGCCCATTACTATCTCCAGAATACCAAGGATCAAAGCCATTACAGTGACCATTCCGAACTTGTTCGTCCTGCTGAGGAAAAGCATAAACGGAATACCTGCTGTGATCGGACATATAGCAGGCAGCAGAACCAATAAAACAGGGATATACCCGATAAAACTGGTGATAAAAAAGACTACGAAATACAAGGCTGTAAATACACCGATATTGATAAGATCTTTGACATTGATTTTGTCATTTTCCGGCATTTTTTTGTTCCTCCTTTGATCAATTCTTAAAGCTTTTCATAGCTGACCGCTTATTGACCATATCAGCGAACAGACCATTGTTCCCCATGAGCTCCTTAAATGTGCCGCGCTCCGCGATGCGTCCTTCTTTGACCACCAGGATCTGATCGGCCTGAGTGATCGTATTCAGTCTGTGAGCTATAACCAGCAAAGTCTTCCCGCGAACCAGTTCCGAGATCGCTTCCTGAATAAAGCTTTCATTATCCGCGTCCACGCTGGCAGTCGCTTCATCAAGGATAACGATGGGAGCATCTTTCAGAATACAGCGGGCGATAGATATCCTTTGCTGCTCACCTCCGGAAAGAGAAGCACCTCCTTCACCGATAACCGTGTCGAAGCCTTCGGGCAATGCCATGATAAAATCATAGCAGCGGGCTTTTTTAGCAGCATCATAGACTTCTTCTTTTGTCGCATCTGTTCTGCCCATTGCGATATTATTGTAGACAGTATCCTGAAACAGATACACCCGCTGGAAAACCATGCTTATCTTATCCATCAGATCACCTAGCGGTACATCGCGCACATCCTCTCCTCTGACAAGCACTTTTCCTTCCCGTACATCCCAGAACCGCGGGAAAAGACTGGCGATCGTAGATTTACCTCCGCCGCTGGGTCCGACCAGAGCAGTCATGGTTCGTTTTCCCGAGCTGAACGAGACGTTCTTCAGTACATCCTTATTATCATAAGCAAAAGAAACATTTTCAAAGCTGAGTTCAGGAGCGTTTGAAGCCTCAGGCAGCAACTTCTTTCCGGTATCCGGAAGTTCAGTCTCGTTAAATATCGCTTCTATACGGTCCAGACAGGCTTTCATTACCGTAAGACGGGAGATCTGACCGTAAAAAGCTTTGAGCGGTGAAAAAACCTCAAACACGAAAAGCAGCATGCCGATAAAGAAAGTAAGCGTAAGGGTGCCGTCCTGGAATAAAAACCAGATCGCCGCGAGCATGGCACTGCTCCCGAGTCCGCAGGCAAGGTAAAGCGCTGCAGCCCAAGGAGCGTACGAAAATTCAAAATTAAGATTCTTATCACAGGAATTCTTAAAACTGTCTGTCAGCTCTCTTGATTTTTCACCCAGCATATTATAGGTTTTGATAATACCTATCCCTTCGGTAAAATCGATCACAGCCCCGGTCAGCTGCTGACTTGCTTCCTGGCGCCCGGCAGAATGCATGAACGTGCTTTTTTTCATAGCTTCTCCGACAATGAAAACGACGGCAGTAACTATCAGCCCCAGCAGACCAAGACGCCAGTCAAAGAAAAACAAAAATACAACGAATATAGCGGCCGAAAAAAGCTCGCTCATCAGATCAGCCAGGACCATCATCAGATTTTCTTCGATGAAATTCATATCAGTGGAAAGAACTGAACTGATCCTTCCGATATTGCCTTCGGTAAAAAAACCCATCGGCATACGCCTCAGATGTTCACCCAGACGCAGTCTCATCTCTGCAAAGATCTCAAATCCGGCGGACGACTGCAGACGGTCCGCGATATTCTGAAAAAGCCATTGCAGCACGATAGATATCGCTAGCGCGATACCCGACAAAACACAGGTCCTCCCGGTCACTTTGCCCGAAAGAAATCCCGCGATCATAAAAAACATTACAACGATCGGCGCTTTGCTCAAAAATGATTTTAAAAACGAAAAAACAGCTGCCCAGATTATGCGTCCCTGATAGCCCTCTGCCACGTGAAGAATCCTTTTTATCAATCCGATCATGCTCTCACCTCCCACGCGGCGCTTTTTTCAGCAGCAGCCCATAGTCTGCGGTATTCATCGGATCTTTCCAGAAGCTCCTCGTGCGTGCCCTCGGCTTCAATACTACCGTCATGCAGTACAACGATCTTGTCTGCCTGAGTGATCGTGTGAAGACGATGAGCAATAACTATCACCGTTTTCCCGTGAATTATTTCCGAGATAGCGGCATTCATTTTCTCCTCATTCTCCGGATCGATAAAAGCTGTAGCCTCATCCAGCACTATAACGGGCGCATTTTTAAGCAGAGCCCTGGCCAAAGATATCCTTTGCCTCTCGCCGCCGGAAAGCATTTTACCTCCGTCACCTGCCGGCGTATCGATACCTTGCGGAAAACGGGCGAGAAACTCATCGCACTGTGCCCGCCGGGCAGCTTCGAGCACTTCTTCCCTCGCAGCATCCGGGCGTCCCAGCAGAATATTTTCATACAGGCTGATATTGAACAGAAATTGTTCCTGTGATACATAAGATATCCGGTCATTCAGTTCTTCTATCCGCATATCGGTAATATCCTGTCCGCCCAACGTTATCCGTCCGGCGTCCAGATCATAAAAGTGTACCAGCAGCTTAGCAAGCGTAGATTTTCCGCTTCCGCTCTCTCCGACCAAAGCCGTCATATCTCCTTCTTTTATCGTAAGATCCACTCCGTGTATCACTTCAGTATCCTTGTAGCTGAAGTGCACATCCTCGAACCGGATATCGTGATTCTCCCCCTCAAAATTCCGTTCCGACTGACGCAAAGCCGGATGTTCTATGAGTTTTTCCAGTTCTTCGATCTTGTAATTAAGCTGAGGTATTTTGCCGGCAAAGCCCATTGCCTTCAGCAGCGGCTGCCCGACGGCAAACGACATGCAAACTATAAGGATCAGATCAGCCAGACTGCTCCATCCCTTCAGAACAAACCAGCTGCCGAACGGAATGGTAAACATTGCCACACACGGGATGATGCTTGAATAGAGCGCCATCCACGGCCAGCAGACCTTATACCAGGCCAGAGTCATATCACGATAGCTCACGATATCATTTTCAAAGCTATGATAGCTTTCATCATCACGATTGAATACCTTAACGACTTCCATTCCGTTCACGTATTCGATTATTGTGTTGTTCATCTTGGCAGCAGCAGCATAATACGCCCCCATCCGGGACATGCCTGCTTTGAACATCATACCCATCGCCAGCAATCCGAGAGGCAAAGATGCGATACAAAGCAGCGTCAGTTTCCAATCCACAAAAAACATTGCCAGCACTACGATCAGCGGAATAAGCAGATTGCCTATCCCTTCCGGGATCGCATGGGCCAACAGGATCTCGATCATTTCTATATCATCAGTGAAAACTTTTTTGATGCGACCGTTGCCAAGCTCTCTGATGCTGCCAAGGGGCTGCACTTCAAGTTTTCCCTGCAGGGAGATCCTTATATTTTTCAGGGTATTATAGGCACATATATGCGAATACTTCAGACCCTGCACATAAAGCAAGGCATTCCCCGCCAGACAAACAGCCGTCAGAACAATGCGGATCATTACATAACCGACCGACAGCTCCGTGCCGTCGATCAGCGGCGCAATGATCTGATACAGGAAAAAATAAGGGATGACACTAAGCACTATTGCAGTGCATATGCAAACTACCGCCAGCTTGGTGTACCGCATATATTCTCCTATATACGGTATTACCTTTTTAAACACCGGATCACTCCTTTCTTTGATTAGTTGCATCTAACTAATTGGCAAATAAAAAAATTTTGTTCCGTATCAGATTTACGGAGTCTTGAATTCGAGGACACGGTGCCAGTCTATGAAGCGGGTCACCAGATAACTGTGCATCCGTATCTCCTCATCAGTAAAATCATGAATGAAAGGCTCAAATATAGTGCTCCAGAAAGCCGTAGTCAGTACATGCAATTCTCTCATAGTAATATCTTCTCTGACCAGACCTCTGTCCGCCGCAGCCAGATAGCATTTATAAGTTTCACTGCAGACTTTTTCCACGAGGTCATGCTGATAGTTCTGGAGCTGAGAACCTTCCGCACATCTGACCAACAGAATAATAGCATCTTTCCGCCGGAGCATAAATTCGAACCACCAGTCCATTTGACCTTCGGTCATAGCCCACATTTCATAAAGCTGTTCATCGGTCCACGACGGATCAGAATAATCAATGCTTTTGGATGCTACTACCTGATCGATATCATCCAGCGTATCCTGGACCAAGGCCCGGAAAAGATCCTCTTTGCCGGCGTACCGCTTATAAAGAGCTCCGGTCGTAACTCCGGCATTCGCGCATATCCTGCGGAGAGACGCATTTAAAAATCCTTTTTCCATAAATTCTTTTTTGGCGCTTTCCAGGATCGCGGGATCGATCGTTTTATCGGGGACTGACATCACATCCTCCTTTTATAACAGTGTTATCGATAACATCGTTATCATATTAGCACACTCTAACCGCGTAGTCAATAGCATAATGAAAATATTTTTTATTTTATCAACAGTTTATTCTGTTACTATCCAGCTTTCTATATCCTGAGCATCCGCATAGTCCGCAAACGCCTGCTCTGCTTCCGAAAGCAGCGAATCAAGATCGATCTCATCTTCAAAGCAGTAAACCGTCACGAGCACGTCATTCGTCTGTTCTGTTACCATCGCGCGAGTAGAATCCGACATGGATGAACCGAAAATACCTATATCATCGGCAAGAACGAGCATGTTCTCCATATCTATATAATCTTTTCCAATACCTGTATATCCTTCTCCGCTCTCTGCTTTTCGCATAACGACCGGGCCCCGTATCTTATCAAGATCATAAGAACCGACGGAGAGTCCGCTCCTTACAGAAACAAGATTATTTACATCCACGACAGAATTGATCCGGTAAAGTGCGTCCCCGCGTTTCACTCTTCTCAGCAGCGATTCAGAGGATACCCTGTATCTTCCGGGATTTCTGCCGAACGCTTTATATGCTGCCCGGCTTCCTCTGACTCCGGTTATATCAGACCATTCTTTCCCCTCGATCTTTTCGCGGACTGCCGGTAAGATATTATTATCCATTTCATCCCAGAAAACGTCATCCGATCTTCCGACCGATGCACGGAAGCGCAGACATCCCAGCCGTATCTGCGGAAAGGTCCCGAAAAGAGCATGTTCAATGCTTATATCATATCTCATGACTTTTCTCCTTTTATGTGTAATTCAAATTAAGAACAAATATTAGACCGAATACAATAATTCCGTTTGTCACTGAACTGATATTAATTATAGATGCCTGAGTACGAATTTGCAAATAAACTTTTTTCTTCTTCACTTTTACCGAAGTTATCAACGCGATCATTCATATAAGAATAAAACCACCCCGGCAAGATCAGCAGGATGGTTTTCTGTAGTTATTATGTTTTAATTATTCATCAGATCCGCGATGGTTTTTTTATCAAAAAAATCGTTGATCAGTGAATTCAGTTCAGTCCACATGGAAACCGTTCTGCAGTCCGATGCTCTGCCGCAAGGTGCCGCTCCGTCTTCCAGACAAACAACGGGAACGAGTTCGCCTTCAGTAAGCCGCAGGATCTCTCCTATACTGTACTCTTCCGGACCTCTGACCAGCCTGTAGCCTCCTCCTCTGCCGTGCATGCCTTCTAGCAGCCCGTTTTTTACAAGCAGCGGCAGGATACGTTCCAGATATTTCAACGATATGTTTTGTCTTTCAGCGACATCTTTCATCGCCAGATACCCGCCGTTCGAATGCTCGGCAAGATCGACCATCACACGAAGAGCATACCTCCCCCTTGATGAGATCAACATAAGCGCACACTTCCTTTTCCACTGACTGTTCAACGATCCGCTTATTGTTCTTCAGCACAATGCGCGCAATCGTCACAATCCGGGAACATGGCCGGATCATATGCGATATCGTTCTTATCATAATAATCTTTCACAGCTGATTTGATAGCCTCCTCTGCCAAAACAGAACAATGGAGCTTATGCGCAGGAAGTCCGTCCAAAGCTTCAGTAACAGCTTTGTTTGTAAGTTCCAGCGCCTCGGACAGCGGTTTTCCTTTTATCAGTTCAGTAGCCATCGAGCTGGAAGCAATAGCACTGCCGCAGCCAAAGGTCTCAAATTTTACATCGGTAATGATATCATTGTCGATCTTCAGATATATCTTCATGATATCCCCGCAGACCGGATTGCCGACTTCACCTATCCCGTCAGCATTTTCCAAAACCCCCACATTTCTCGGGTTGCGAAAATGATCCATAACTTTATCACTGTATAATGCCATTCTCCAACACTCCTTTACTCGGCAAAAATATGCTGTCTTTTCCCGCTTTCCAGGTCATGCCAAAGCGGAGACATATTGCGCAGATAAGTCACGACTTCTTCAACAGATCTGATAATATAACCGATCTCTTCTTCAGTAATATCTTCACCCAAAGAAAGTCTGAGAGAACCGTGAGCGACTTCATGCGGTCTGCCGATAGCCAGCAGAACATGACTCGGATCCAGCGATCCGGATGTGCAGGCTGAACCTGATGATGCTGATATTCCTTTGTCATCCAGCAGCAACAGAAGAGACTCCCCTTCTATTCCTTCAAAACAGAAATTAACATTTCCCGGAAGTCTGTGTAGGGCATCCCCGTTCAATTCAGAATAAGGAATATTTCCAAGGCCTTCGATCAGACGATCTCTGAGCGGTATCAACCGGGAATTGTTCTGCTCCATGTTTGAACAGATCTCCTCCAGCGCGGCAGTCATTCCCATAATTCCGGGAACATTTTCCGTTCCTCCCCGTTTGCCCCTTTCCTGAGCTCCGCCTTCAATGATATTAGTCAGAACAGTCCCTCTGCGTGCGTAAAGAGCGCCGCATCCCTTCGGACCGTGGAACTTATGCGCGGAAAGAGAAAGCATATCGATGTTTTGTTCCGCTACATTTATCGGGATATGTCCGACTGCCTGTACAGCGTCAGTATGAAACGGGACGCCCTTCTCCCTGCAGATCGCTCCGATCTCAGCGATCGGCTGGACCGTTCCTATTTCATTGTTTGCGTACATGATCGTGACCAGGCAGGTATCTTCAGTGATAGCCTCGGCGACCTGCTCCGGCTTTACGATACCATCGGCATGAACATCCAGCAGTACTATCTCAAAGCCTTCCCGCTCCAGCTTATTCAATGTATGCAGAACAGCATGATGTTCAAACGCGGTCGAGATGATACGCTTTCTGCCTCTGCGGACACCCGACCGGGCAGCAGATATTATCGCCTGATTATCAGCCTCACTTCCGCCCGAGGTAAAAATAATCTCCTGCGGCGAACAGCCTAAACACTTGGCAACTCTTTCCCTGGCTTCTTCCAAAGCTTCTTTTGCTTCCTGTCCGACCGAATACAGACTGGACGGATTGCCGTATATCTTATCCATATACGGCAGCATGGCCTGGATCGACGTCTGGCTCATCTTGGTCGTGGCAGCATTATCAGCGTAAATTTCCAATTGGATCCCGCTCCTTTCGATCAGCAAAAATATGTCGGGCAAGTATCTGTTTATCTTTTGCCTAAGCCTTTCAACCTACTGGTTCGGTAGGTTATGGTTATTATACGATTATTCATGTGTACTGTCAATAGACAATCGTAATAATACAAATATTAATTAGCCGATGAATTATTTTAAAAACAAACCGCCCGAAAGGATCGGGCGGTTCTTTGATACTTTACTGTTTGTTATAAATAACTTTTCACTTCACTTCTTTTTTCGAATAACACGCAACCGCCAGCATGATCCTCCAGCAATGTGCCGTTTTCACGCAGCTTGGTAAACAGCCTTGAATGAAGTGCATCCTTTAGTGATGTGTCCTTAACATTGACATCGGAATACGGAGAAAACGGGCAAGGCTCCGCTCCGCCATGTGAATTGATATGAAAGAATCCCCGTCCGGCTGCAACACAGCCGCCGGACGCTTTTTCGTCACCCGGAAAAGAAACAAAAACCATGTCCGGATATTTTTCGCGAACTCTGCACAGCTGCTTCTCCATAAATGCTCTCTCTTCATCTCCGGGAGCAAGATGACTGCTTTCCTCCGTAACCGGAACATACTCAATAAAGAACAGCACCCTGCACCCGAGAACGCGAAGATTATCGATAAACTCATCCGAATATATATCCCCGAGATTTTCTGTCGTTGCTGTAACGGAAGCACCATAGAATATCCCGTTCTCCCGCATCAGGGCCATCGACCGTATCGCTTGTTCATAAACACCCTCGCCGCGCCGCTGATCGGTATTTTCTTTTCTGCCCTCAATGCTGACCACAGGCAGAAGATTGCGTGACCGTTTTAAAAGTTCCATATAGCTGTCATCCAGCAGCGTACCGTTCGTGAAAACAGGAAAAACGATATTGCTTATCCTGCCGGCTGCTTCGATCACATCTCTGCGCATCATCGGTTCTCCGCCGGCCAGTAAAATAAAACTGATGCCCAGTTCATTCGCTTCGCTGAATATCCTCTGCCATTCTTTCGTCGTCAGCTGGCAAACAGGCGCTGTATCAGTACATGCCTGATTCGCTCTGGAATAACAGCCCGCGCAATGAAGATTGCAGCTGCTGGTAATGCTGGCGATCAGAAAAGCAGGGATATGTTCTCCCTCTTTTTCCGCCTTTGCCCGTTTTTGGGACGCAGCAGCTGAAGCAAGCGCGAACCTGGCCATAAACATACTTTCCGCCGGGTTGGATAAAGAAGCCTTAGCCGCATTTTTTACTATATTAGTTACCCCTCTGGACATGTATCCGACAATGTCAAATGTTTCTTTCATGATGATCTGCGGTATCTTCCGCTGCCTCCTTAATGATAATTATTTTGATTCATAAGCAGCACGCACTGCTTTAGCCAATTGGTCCGCACAGGAAGTCGGTCTTCTGCCGCAGGTATTGCCTTTAAGATATTCCTCGATCTTTTCTACAGTCCATCCGTTTACAAGTTTTGCTATTGCCTTAAGATTGCCGTTGCAGCCGCCGAGAAAACTGATGTTGGTTACTACATCGTCATCAAGATCGAAACTGATGCTCTTGGAGCAAACATTTTCCGTCTGATAATCATATCTCATGCAGAAGCACCTCCTGATCTTATCGTCGTATTTAATTAAGCTCAATTAAATTATACTAAATTCTTTCAAAAAGTCAATAGCTTTCTCAAGATTTGTTGTCCTTTTAGTAAAAAATAATCAGCAACGGCGAACCGCTGCTGATTTTTCCATAAGACTTCATTTTATCCCTCTGAACATAAAAGCTTTTTCGTTAATAAATTATAAAACTATGCTGGTATGGCAATTTTTAAAAATGATTTTAATTACATGATTTCCCTGCTTTATTATTGCTCACCGGCCATCATCAATTCATCAATTTTTGCTTTTGCCTCATCTACGGTCTCCTGATAAGGCACCATTACATAGACCTCCATACTGGGATAATAATATGTCGTTGTCATCAACCCTGATCCATCCATAGAAAACGTACTTACATCCCATTTTGCCATATCGTCCAGCTGCATTCTTACCAGCTCTTTTATTTTCGCAGAGTCCATATTCGTCTGCATGTTATCATCAAGAGAATCCAGTATCGTATTGTACCTGAGCAGAATAGACGGACTGGATGCTGCCTTATCGATTATGGCCTTGATCACCGCCTGCTGGTTCCTTACTCTCTGCCTGTCGCCGCTCGAGAACGAATATCTTTCCCTAGCGAACGCCAGCGCCTTAGCTCCATCCATATGATTTATTCCTTCAGTGAATTCATAGCCTCCTGTTGTAAATGCATATTCAGAGTAAACATCTATACCTCCGAGAAAATCTACAGCAGTCGTAACAGTAGAGAAGTTTACTTTCAGATAATAATTGATATCGATACCCAGCAGATTCTCTGCAGTCTGAACAGTAACATCGGGCCCCATCAATCCGGAATGGGTCAGCTTATCCATCTGCCCAACGGTTGCCAGTTCCACATAATAATCTCTCGGGATAGAAGTAAGGTGTACCTGTTTTGTCTTCGGATTTACAGTAACTATCATGTTTACATCTGATCTGGAAACATTGCTGATAGGTCCAGATGTATCTATTCCCGTAATATATACATTAAATGGTTCAGTGCCTTCAGTCGTTTTTTTTGTTTCCGACGACGAATCTTTGGCTACACTTATTTTTGCTATTATCTTTACAGATTCTTCATTGAAATCATCGATCTCCTCTATAGCGCTGTCATAATATGCACTGTTCAGCATTATTATATCTCTGTTGCCTTTAAGAAGTTCATTGCATAATTTGAAAGAGGTACCCGCCATTTCGATAGTAACATCGGTTTTATTCTTTAATTCTGCTTCGGCCTTCTCATCCATGATATCCTGATGAGCGGGAACGACCACTGTTTCACCGGAAAGGTCCTCTATGGAGTTCTTATCAGAATCTGCTCTTGCCACAACATAGAAATCTGCAGTCTCTTTAACTACAGATATCTTATTTACAAAACCGCTTGTTTCCATAAGTAAGTATGAACCCAAACAAAGAATAGCCGAAATCATAAGCGTGTCGACAATCAAAAAAGTCCTTAACGCACCCTTGCCGCTTCTTATGAGGAAAAACAAAATGATCGCTGCTATAACTGCAATCAACGCTGACAAAACGATCGCATATTTAAAAGGCAGGATACCCACCAGCCATATCGTGATTATAAACGCCAATGATGTTAAAAGCAATATCACAGCAATGATCTTTACTATGCTGCCGGTATTTTTTTCTGTTTCTTTTATTCTTTCCGTTTCCATAAATTAAACCTCTCCTGATATGTTTTTAGTATTGTTTGCTTTATAGTATTATTAAAAATTACAATAAATATATATTATTGTCAAGATTATTTTATTCATTCCTTTGTCAAATCATATTCTTTTGAAATCACGCATGCTGATAAAGCATTGCAAAATCTTATTGACATAAAAAACAAAAAGTGATATGATTTGAAAAAAGGGGGCTTGCGGAAGCAGGCTGAGAAGGAACTGATACCGTTCCGACCGATACCTGATTTGGATAATGCCAACGTAGGGAAATATTTGCTCTAGGCTGCGGATATACCTCGTTGGTACATCCGCTTTTATTTTTGGGAGGTGTTTTGCAAATGTTGGGTACTTATCTGGATGCAGTCAGAAAAACTTCACCGCTGGTGCATAACATTACCAATTACGTAACAGTCAACGACGTAGCCAATATGATCCTTGCCTGCGGGGCAAGCCCTATCATGTCGGACGAACCGCTGGATGTTGAAGACATCACTTCTATCTGCGGCGGCCTGAACATCAATATAGGAACGCTGAACAAAAGCACGATCGAAGGTATGAAACTGGCAGCCGACAAAGCACAATCGCTCGGCCATCCTATACTGCTCGATCCGGTCGGCGCCGGAGCCAGCCGTCTGCGGACAGCAACTGCCAAAGCCCTGATCGAGAGCGTTCAGTTCACGGTCATCCGCGGCAATATATCCGAGATCAAAACACTGGCTGCCGGTACAGGAACCACCAAAGGTGTGGATGCTGATATCGCGGATGCTGTCCGGGAAGAAAATCTCGATGAAGCCGTCGCTTTTGTCAAAGCATTTGCCAAACAGACCGGCGCTGTTATTGCCATTACCGGAGCTATCGATCTGGTCGCCGACAGTGAAAAATGCTTTGTTATCCGCAACGGAGTTCCCGCCATGGGCAGGATAACAGGAACTGGATGTCAGCTTTCCGGCATGATGACGGCATTCCTCGTCGCCAATCCCGATCATATCCTTGAGGCAGCGGCGGCGGCAGTCTGTACTATGGGCCTCGCCGGTGAGATCGGTTACTCCAATCTCGCCGAAAATGAAGGCAATTCCACCCTGCGCAACAGGATCATCGACGCAGTAAGTCATATGGACGGTCAGATCCTGGACGGAGGTGCAAAATATGAAATTAGATAAAAAAGATTTTATTTTATACGCTGTAACAGACAGACATTGGCTGAAGGGACAGACTCTTTATGAACAGGTCGAGCTTGCCTTAAAAGGCGGAGCGACTTTCGTACAGCTGCGTGAAAAAAATCTCGATGACAAGCACTTCATGGAAGAAGCCGTAGAACTGCAGGCACTTTGCCGGCAATACGGCGTTCCTTTTATAGTTAATGATAACGTTGAGATCGCTTTGGCCATGGGAGCAGACGGAATCCACGTCGGGCAGGAAGATATGGAGGCCGGAGACGTCCGCAAACTTCTGGGCGATGATAAGATCCTGGGCGTTTCCGCCCAGACAGTCGAACAGGCATTGCTCGCCGAGCAGCGCGGAGCTGATTATCTCGGCGTAGGCGCGGTATTCCCTACCGGTTCCAAAGATGACGCTTCCGTGATCAGTTTTGACACGGTGAAAGACATCTGCAATGCCGTGAACATTCCGGTCGTTGCCATCGGCGGGATTTCCCAGCAGAACGTCACGCAGCTTCAAGGCAGCGGGATCGACGGGATAGCTGTGATCAGTGCGATATTCGCTCAGCCGGATATACTTTCCGCCACCAAACTGCTCAAAGAAACAACGGAAAAAATGGTAAACGCCTGATGGTCGAAGGAATAATTTTTGATGCTGATGGTACTTTGATCGATTCCATGCCAGGCTGGATGACTGTATTTGAACGTTATCTTGTTTCCGCAGGCAA
The DNA here is from genome assembly GCA_045544075.1 of Thermoanaerobacteraceae bacterium. GTDB lineage: Bacteria > Bacillota > JAZPYJ01 > JAZPYJ01 > JAZPYJ01 > JAZPYJ01. The sequence continues at coordinate 9,946 of JAZPYJ010000075.1, read as the reverse complement.
AAAGCCGGAAGACGGTCTTAGAGAGAAATTCTTCCGCATGAGCCTCAATGAGGAAGCGGCATATATCAAGGAACACTACGCACTGCCCGGATCTCCGGACGAGATCAAAGCCGGCTTCCTGCGCATCATGGAAGAATTTTATAAACAGGAAGCAACTCTGAAATCAGGCGTCCGTTCCTTTCTGGAAAAACTTGACGCTATGGGGATCCCTATGGTGATCGCCACCTCCAGCAGCAGGAAAAACATCGCGGACGCAATGAAGCGTTTGGAGATCGATCGCTATTTCAGCAGGATATTCACCTGTGAAGAAGCAGGTGCAGGCAAGCGCGAACCTGCCGTCTTTCTGCTGGCTGCTGAATATCTCGGTCTTTCTCCGCGGGATACATGCGTGTTCGAAGATGTTATCCACGCGATCCGTTCCGCCAACAGCGCCGGCTTTATAACGGTCGGTGTATACGATAAAGCAAGCGCCGCGGACAACGCGGCTATGAAAAAAGAGTGCAGTATATATCTGCACGATCTGACAAACATCGATGATTTCCTCAGCCGGATATGATCCGGGCCGAGGTCATCTGCGGCATATCGGGGGCACCACTTTATGCCGCAATATAAAATTAATGCTGATTCCGGGAAGGGGGAGCCGAATATGAGAACAGCATTAACAAGCGCCGGAATAAAATCCTGCGCAGGCGCTGGTATGCAAGCAAATATTTTAACTATGTCCCTTGACGGCGATAATGCCGCAAGCACGTTCATAGCCTTGCCTGTTGAAATACTGCCAGCGCACCAGATATTCATGGAAGATAACTTCCGTATCAGGATAGCAGCCGGGTAGTATTATTTTTTTGGTATCCATCCTGATGATAATTAGGCAAAAAATATTTGTTTGAAAGGAAATGAAAACAATGAGAAATTACAGTACCCAAATGGAAGCTGCCAGAAAAGGGATCATCACACCGGAAATGAAGGCCGTCGCCGCCAAAGAATACAGGACAGAAGAAGAGATCCGTCAATTAGTCGCTGACGGTCAGGTAGTGATCTGTGCAAATAAGCTGCACACCTGCATCGATCCGAACGGCGTGGGCTCGATGCTGAGAACAAAGATCAATGTAAACCTTGGTATATCCAGAGACTGCAAAAGCTACGATATCGAGATGGATAAAGTAATGACCGCTGTTCATCTTGGCGCCGAAGCGATCATGGACCTGTCTTCACACGGCAACACACAGCCTTTCCGCAGAAAGCTCACCAGTGAATGTCCTGCCATGATCGGCACTGTTCCCGTATACGACAGCGTAATCCATTATCAGAGAGACCTGGCGACATTATCCGCGCAGGATCTGATCGATGTGGTTCGTATGCATGCTGAAGACGGCGTTGATTTTGTAACGCTTCACTGCGGTATCACCCGCAAAACCATAGACCAGATCAGAAAGCATAAAAGAAAAATGAATATCGTATCACGCGGCGGTTCTCTGATCTTTGCCTGGATGTGCATGACCGGTGAGGAAAATCCTTTTTATGAATATTTTGACCAGATCCTTGACATCTGCCGTGAATATGATGTTACCATTTCTCTCGGAGATGCCTGTCGCCCGGGTTGTCTCGCGGACGGAAGCGACGTTTGTCAGATCGAAGAGCTTGTCCGCTTGGGTGAACTGACCAAACGAGCCTGGGCCAAAGATGTACAGGTAATGATAGAAGGCCCCGGTCATATGCCTATGGATCAGATCGAAGCTAATATGAAGATCCAGCAAACTCTCTGCATGGGTGCGCCGTTTTATGTCCTCGGTCCTATAGTTACAGACATCGCTCCGGGATATGACCATATCACTTCTGCTATCGGAGGCGCTATCGCCGCAGCATCAGGGGCAGCTTTCCTTTGCTACGTTACACCGGCCGAGCATCTGGCTCTTCCGAACGTTGACGATGTTAAGCAGGGCATTATCGCTTCCCGGATCGCAGCGCACGCGGCAGATATAGCCAAAAAAATACCTCACGCCCGTGATATCGATGACGAGATGGCTGATGCCAGAAGAACCTTCGATTGGGAAAAACAGTGGGAATGCTCTCTTGATCCTGAGACCGCAAAGCAGATCAGAGACAGCAGAGCACCCGAACATGAAGACAGCTGTTCGATGTGCGGTAAATTCTGTGCCGTAAGAAGCATGAACAAAGCTCTTAACGGCGAATATATCGACATTCTTTAATATCAATACGTTATTATTTCAGTATAGCCCTGACAACAGAGCTATACTGATTATTTGCAGCAGATCACAGACATTGTTCTCTGCTGCATAATAAAATAATGCTGATTTTAGAAAGGAGCATTCAGAAATGAAAACAGCATTAACAATCGCCGGAAGTGATTGCAGCGGCGGCGCCGGCATACAGGCAGATATAAAAACCATGACCTGCAACGGTGTTTATGCCATGAGCGCAGTCACAGCACTGACTGCCCAGAACACCACAGGCGTTTCAGGCATCATGGAGGTTACTCCGGAATTTCTGGGAAAACAGCTGGACAGCATTTTCTCCGATATTTATCCGGACGCGGTAAAGATAGGCATGGTCTCCTCCAGAGAGCTTATCGAGGTTATTGCCGATAAGCTTAAGGAATATCAAGCAAAAAACGTTGTTCTTGATCCGGTTATGGTAGCCACCAGCGGTGCCCGGCTCATCAGCGAAGATGCGATCGACGCTCTTACCGGTAAGCTTATCCCTCTGGCGAATGTGGTGACGCCAAACATTCCTGAAGCAGAAGTCCTCTCCGGAATGAAAATTCTTTCTCCCGAAGATATGGAGAAAGCAGCTGAACTGATCTCTTCCAGATACGACTGCGCTGTTCTGCTCAAGGGCGGTCATAAACTCAACGACGCCAATGATCTGCTTTGCTCGTCAGACGGCAAAGAATGGTACAGAGGAGTACGCATCGACAACCCTAATACTCACGGTACAGGCTGCACTCTTTCCAGTGCCATCGCGGCCAACCTGGCCAAGGGCTTCAGCATGAATGAAGCAGTTGAACTCGCCAAGAAATATATTTCCGGTGCTCTTGCAGCGATGCTCGATCTCGGCAAAGGATCCGGTCCGATGAACCATATGTTTGCGATCGAACAGACAACGGAAAAGAAATCTGATCCGGAGGTGCGCCATGACTGAACAAAGAACGTCTGTATTTGAAAATGGAATGATATGGTTCGGTGCCGCCGTCGGTTTGGCGGAGATCCTGTCCGGCACGTACCTGGCACCACTCGGTTTTTCCAAAGGTCTTCTGTCGATACTGATCGGACACTTTATCGGATGTGTGCTTTTGTTCCTTGCCGGATACATCGGAGGACAGACCAGAAAAAGCGCAATGGAGACCACTACTTTCAGCTTCGGAACCAAGGGTGCCTGGCTTTTTGCACTGCTGAACGTATTGCAGCTGGTCGGCTGGACTGCGATCATGATCTATGACGGTGCGCTCGCTGCCAACGGGGCTCTTGCCATCAGTCACTGGATCTGGGCGATAGTCATCGGCGGATTGATCCTTATATGGATCCTTGTCGGTCTCAAAAGCTTAGGGAAAATTAACATTGTCGCTATTGGTGCTTTATTCATACTGACCCTTATTCTTTCTGTCGTTATATTCCGCAACGGCACTTCAGTTGTGCCTACTGCAGAAATGCTATCTTTCGGAGCAGCCATTGAGCTGTCTGTTGCCATGCCGCTCTCATGGGTACCGCTGATCAGCGACTATACCAGAGAAGCAGAGAAATCTGTAAAAGCGACTGCATGCTCGGTAATAGTGTATGGGATTGTAAGCTGCTGGATGTATGTCATCGGAATGGGAGCTGCGATCCTCACGGGAACCTCGGATATAGCAGAAATCATGCTGAAGGCAGGTCTTGGCATCGCAGGTCTTCTTATCGTAGTTTTTGCAACTGTTACGACTACTTTCCTAGATGCATATTCCGCCGGCGTATCCAGCGAATTGTTTTCCAAAAAGATCAAAGGAAAATATGTTGCTGTGGCAGCCGTTATCATAGGTACGGCAGCAGCGATCATATACCCGATGGATAACATTACAGGGTTCCTGTATCTGATCGGATCCGTATTCGCTCCGATGGTCGCTGTCCTGATCGCGGATTATTTCATATTGCGTGTCAGACACGATGACCGTATGTTCTGTGTGGAAAATCTTATTATCTGGTTTGCGGGATTTCTTTTTTACCGCTGGCTGATGCAGTTCGATCTGATCATCGGAAGCACTCTGGCAGATATTGCAGTCACCATAATCCTCTGCCTTATTGCAGGAGCGATCCGCAGCAAATTCTTTAACGCCGGAACAACCGATAAATCAAATGAAGTTCAGTCTAAATAATATCTTGGAGCCATTATTCTTTATTAAGAAAGCGCATCCATGAAGGAAGGAGCTTATTCTATGAAAGTTACAGACAGGCTCTATGAAGCTGTCCGTGAAATCTGGGACGGATATTATCAGCATCCGTTCGTACAGGGAATACGGGATGGAAACCTCGACAAGGAAAAATTCAGATATTACATCCTTCAGGACTATCTGTATCTGATCGATTACGCGCGTGTGTTCGCCCTCGGTGCTGCAAAGTCTCCGGATCTTGATACGATGCAGATGTTTGCAGGCAAATGCAAGTCTATCCTTGACAATGAAATGAGTATTCACGACGAATATATGGGACTGTTCGACATTACACAGGAAGAACTGGACAACACCGTTACAGCCATTGACAATGCATCCTATACGGCTTATATGCTGCGTGTCGGATATGAGGAGGATGCCGCCGCAATCTGCTCTGCTATCCTTGCCTGCTCCGTAAGTTATGAGATCCTGGCAAAGCGCATGATCAAAGATCGTCCGGATTGCGTGGATAATCCTCTTTTCGGTGAATGGATCATGGGTTATGCCAGCATAGGCTATTCTGACGAAAATATTGAGCTGGAAGAGTTCACGAACCGGCTGACAGCCGATTACAGCGAAAAACAGTATCGTCATCTTGAAGAGATCTTCGTTAATTGCTCCAGATTGGAAACCGCGTTCTGGGATATGGGATGGGAGATGAAATCATAATGAGAGATAATTTAAGAGATAGTCTGGATCAAATCCGCCGTAAAGCACAGGATTATCTTCCTGAGCAGACTGATCTTCTTATGCGATTCTGTGCGGTGGATAGTGAGTCTAAATATGTTGAAGGGAACCGTCAGGTCGTAAACATGGCAAAAGAAGTGCTTGCTGACATTCCGGGAATCCATATCAAAGAAATTCCCTATGAAGGAACCGGCGTACACCTGATCGCTCGCATCTCACCCGGAAACACTAATGGAAAAATTGTGCTGAACGCACATCTTGATACTGTATTTCCGGTTGGTTATGCGCAGCAATATCCTCCTTACATTGATGAAAATCAGTGGCTGCATGGATTGGGCAGCGGCGATTGCAAGGCAGGCTTCGCAGTTTCGGCCTATGCCGTTCGCATTGCTTCCGAGCTTGGCATACTTCCGGACAAAGAAATTGTAATGATGTATACCTGTGATGAAGAAATCGGTTCACCTACGGCAAACCAGGTCTTTCAGCAGGAAGCATCCGGTGCTGAATGTGCTTTTGTTTTTGAGAGCGCTATTGAAACAGAAAATGGTTATGGTATTGTTACACAACGTGACGGAGTCGTGCTTGGTGCGCTGGATATTAAAGGTGTCGAGGCACATGCCGGGGGCGCTTATCTGCAAGGTCACAGTGCAGTAAAAGAACTTGCGCATAAAATTCTAAAGTACTACAGCTTCAACGACTACGAACGTGAGATCTTTTATAATGTAGCACCTATTTGCGGCGGTCGCCCTAATGGAATCGTAGCCGGAGATGCCCATATGGAATTCTGTGTTGCAGGAATTCCGACTAATGACACATTCCCAGAAATTGAATCGAATATTGAATCGCTTGCACTTAATAACGAAGATCCTATCTGCGAAACGACCGTGGAACATCATATCCTATTTCCAGCGCTCGAACGTGAGGAACGAAGCAAAGCAGCATTCGAATTAGCCAAACAAGCCGGAGAAATGCTAGGAATAACGCTGGAAGAAACAGCGGATCCGACAGCAACTGACGCAAACTGGTTCTGTTATTACGGAATTCCGGCAATCGATGCACTTGGACCTGTTCAAAGGGGAATGCATACTACTGAGGAAAAAGTGCTTCTGACGACTATTCCAGAAAAAACAGCCCTTTTTGCAGTTATGCTTGGACTAATGGAGTAAAGTTTCCGCAGTTATCTGCCAAAGCCCCCTGTCATTCACTTCGCAGGGGGCTTTAAATATCAATTATTTATCATAGTTTTCTGTATCGCCGTACACCCCGGCGGAATTAATCATCTGACCCTTATTATTTATTTAATACAATTCAACTTTAAGATATTTCAACGATCAGACATCTGATGAAAAAGCAGAGGTCTGATCCGAAAAAATAATTTTTTTCAATATTTTTTAGCAAAATATCATTGACAATTTTCGCGGAATGATGTATTATGTCTTAAAATTCAGAAGAGGAAGTTTTATAATGTATATTATTAATCGATTTTATTATTATTCATAAACGGACTGTCTGTACTCTGCAAAACTCTTGCCGGAAAACAAAAAGACAGCCCGCAATCGTTCGTACTCTTTTTTGGTATAAGATTGCGGGTTTTTTTATTTGGAGAACAAAAATGCCTGATATCAATGAAGCAAGAAAAAAGATCAATGATTATGACCGTGAAATGGCCGAGCTTTTTGAAAAACGCATGGAAGCGGTCCGTGAGATAGCTCTCTGTAAAAAAGAAAGCGGGCTGCCGATAAGAGATTCCTCGCGGGAAAATGAAATACTTTTCCGCAATTGTGAATTTATCAGCGATGATACCCTTCGCGAATTTTATGTCACCTTTCTGCAAAACAGTCTGGAAGTCTCCAGAAATTATCAGCGACGTCTGCTCACCGAACAGCGCATAGCGTACAGCGGGGTTCCCGGCGCGTTCGCTGATATAGCAGCGCACAGGATCTTCCCCGACGGCAATTCCATATCTTATCCTGATTTCCGTTCGGCATATGAAGCGGTAGAAAACGGCGAATGCGACTGCGCTCTGCTGCCTATCGAAAACAGCTACAACGGTGATGTCGGCCAGGTTATGGATCTGGCGTATTTCGGTCCGCTTTTCGTTAACGGTGTTTATCAGGTGGAGATCGTGCAGAATCTGCTTGCCGTGCCGGGCACATCTATCGATGAAGTCCGCCGGGTAATGAGTCATCCTCAGGCACTCGGCCAATGCGCGCTTTACATACAAAAACACGGTTTCGAACCTGTAGCATGTGTAAATACAGCTGTCGCTGCGGAAACAGTAGCCCGGGAAAACAGAAATGATACGGCAGCGATAGGCAGTGAAGAAGCTGCCGGACGTTACGGACTGCAGATACTGGAAAGCCATATAAATGCAAGCAGTAAAAATACTACTCGCTTTGCGGTTTTTTCACGCGCCCGGAAAACACCGGCGCTTAATGATAACTGCTTCATTATGCTGTTCACAGTAAAAAACGAGCCGGGCTGTCTGGGCAAAGCGATCTCCACTATCGGAGAAAACGGCTTCAACCTGCGGGCACTTAAGAGCAGACCGACCAAAGAACTCAGCTGGAGCTACTACTTCTACGCTGAAGGCGAAGGTAGGATCGACTCTTTTGAAGGCCGGAGGATGCTGGCCGCTCTTGCTCCCAACTGCATGGATGTCAAGATCCTGGGCTCTTTCGAAAAGGAAATAATGGTATGAAGATTCCGGTCAAAACAAACCAAGGCGGCTATGATATAATCCTTGAACGCGGCGCTTTGAAAAGAGCAGGCGAATACCTGGATCTGAACAGAAAAGTTCTGATCGTCACAGACGACGGTGTTCCGCCCCAATACGCGCAGACCGCGGCAGACATATGCGGAAATGCACGTATAGTAACGATCAGACAGGGAGAAACATCCAAAAGTTCAGAGACATTGTTCTCTTTGCTGCATGAACTCGTCCGGTCAGACTTCACCCGCACAGACTGCGTATGCGCAGTCGGCGGCGGTGTCGTCGGAGATCTCACCGGATTTGCCGGTGCCTGCTATATGCGGGGGATCGATTTCTACAACATCCCGACTACTCTTTTGTCACAGGTCGATTCATCGATCGGCGGCAAGACCGCGATCAATTTCGAGGGTTACAAAAATATCATCGGCGCTTTCCATCAGCCGAAAGCTGTTCTGATCGATCCCGACACACTGGATTCATTGCCCCGCCGGCAGATCACGAACGGGCTGGCGGAAAGCATAAAGATGGCACTTACCTGCGACGCAGATCTTTTCAGTATGATCGAAAGCGGCGATGCAGATATCGAAACTATCATCTATCGTTCGCTTCTTATAAAAAAACGCATCGTGGAACAGGACGAACAGGAAAACGGCCTCCGCAAAATACTTAATTTCGGTCATACACTTGCTCACGCCGTAGAGGTGCAAAGCGATCTTTATCACGGGGAATGCGTGGCGATCGGAATGCTCCCCATGTGTGCGCCTGCTGTGCGCAAACGTCTGCTGCCTTTGCTTGACCGGCTGGGTCTCCCTGTCAAATATGAAGGTGATCCTGCATTATTATATGAAGCAATGAATCATGACAAGAAAAAAGCCGGAAACAATATAACCGTCGTTTATGTTCCGGAGATAGGCAGCTGCCAACTCAGACAGCTGAGCATGGACGAGCTGAAAAAAATGATCAGCGAGGCTGAAATATGAAAAACACTTTCGGACAAAATATAAGCGTAACATTATTCGGTGAGAGTCACGGGCCGGCTATAGGCGCTGTCATCGACGGACTTCCCGCCGGCATTCCGGTGGACGGGGAATATATAGCTCACAAGCTCTCGCTGCGCCGTCCCCAGGATAAGATGTCCACGGCGCGATCAGAAAAAGATAATTATTCCATTCTGAGCGGAGTCTTCCGGGGCTTCACCTGCGGAACTCCGGTCTGTATAACTATTCCTAATTCCGATACCCGTTCATCTGACTACAGCTACGGCAAAGCCCGTCCTTCCCATGCTGATCTCGCGGCCTTTGCCAAATATGGCGGCTATGAAGATTACCGCGGCGGAGGACATTTCAGCGGCAGACTTACGGCCGCGCTGGTCGCTGCAGGAGCATTGCTTCAGTACGCGCTCAAAAGAAAAAATATACAGATCTGTACTCACATCAGCGAGATCTACGGCATAACCGACCGCGGTTTCAATGATCTCGATTCGGATACAGCCGCTCTGGAAAACGAATACTTTGCCGTACTCGATAAAGCGGCAGGACAAAAAATGAAAGAAGCTATTCTGGCGGCCAGATCTGACGGCGACAGTGTAGGCGGCATTCTGGAAACAGTTATCTTCGGCGTGCCTGCCGGAGTAGGTGAACCCTGGTTCGATACTTTTGAAGGAGTTTTGTCCCATGCGCTTTTTTCTGTCCCCGCTGTAAAAGGAGTTGAATTCGGCGGCGGCTTCGGCCTGGCGAAACTCCGGGGCAGCGAAGCAAACGATCCTCTTCGCATTAAAAACGGAAAAATAGTCGCTGAACAGAATTTGAGCGGCGGTATAAACGGCGGGATCGCAAACGGCATGCCTGTTTTATTTAAAACCGTTATCAAACCAACGCCTACTATAGGCAAAGAACAAAATACGATAGATTTTCTCAAAATGGAAAATACGGTGATCGCTTCAGCCGGCAGGCATGATCCCTGTATCATCCAGCGTGCCCGCGCTGTTGTCGATGCAGTGAGCGCGATGGCTGTTTGTGATCTTATAACAGCAAGATTCGGAACGGAGTATTTAAAATAATGGAGTACGGATGTATAGGAAGAAAACTGACGCACAGCTTCTCCAAAACGATTCATAATAAACTATG
>JAZPYJ010000074.1:0-10342 GCA_045544075.1 Thermoanaerobacteraceae bacterium | reverse complement strand
CATCTGTCAGTTCTTTATACTGATACTGAAGCAATTCACGCTGATGGGCCTGCTGACGATTAAGCTTTTCAATAGTTTGCAGTTCCTGATTCAGTCTGATAAGCTCATGATAAACATCTGCTATTTGCTGCTTATTATCCTGAAAATCCCTGTCTCCCAGACAATCAAGAATCGCCAGTTGTTTATCAGATGCAAATAGAGTCTGCTGTTCGTTCTGATTATGAAAATTGACCATGCAGGCAGCGATCTGCCGGTAAACGCTCAGGGAGACTAATCTGTTATTTATGCGGCAGCTGTTCTTTTTATTTCTTCCTACTTCACGCTGCATAACCAGAATATCATCATCTTCACAAGGCAGCCCGTTGTCGGACAGTAATTGTCCGATCTGTTCATTCTCAGCTAAAAACTGAGCAGTAACAATAGCTTTGTCACTGCCCTGTCTGATCACCTCTGTGCTGATCCGTTCCCCCAGTACGATCTGCAAAGCCTTCATTATAATAGATTTGCCTGCGCCTGTTTCACCGGTGAGCACATTTAATCCAGAAGTAAGCTCCAGCTCAAGCTTATCAATAATAACAAATTGTTCAATGCATAGTCTCTGCAGCATGCAACTGCTACTCCTTTACTCGATCATTGAGCACCTATTATTTCATTAAAACTGTCGACCAGTTCCTCAACCTGCTGCTTTTCACGCACGATGATCAGGATAGTATCATCACCAGCAATAGTTCCCGCAACATTCTGAATCATGGCTGAATCAAGGGCAGAAGCCAGAGCCTGAGCTCCGCCAGGCATGGTTTTGATCAGAATCAGATTTTCGATACCTTCGATCTTAAGCACGTTATCCCGGAGCAAACGATGCAGTCTGTCCTTAGGTAAGGCCTTACCGCTGTTTTCTGCCATAGCATAGCGATATGAATTCCCTTCCATAGGTACTTTGACCAGCCCTAATTCCTTGATATCACGCGACACGGTCGCCTGAGTCACTTTAAAGCCCTGTCTGGCTAAAGCTGTACTGATCTCCGCCTGAGTCGTTACGACTTCCTTGTTGATCAAATCCAGAATTGCCTGTTTTCTGCGAACTTTCATCGTTTCACCTCACTGTTTTCTCGATTAGAATAATAAAAGGGCTGTCTTCAGCAGCATTGATAAGTTTTAACTGCAATACTTTAAAATCTATCTGTCGGAGATCAGCCAGCCAATCTTCCAACGCTTCTTTCTCTCTATATCCCGCCGGATGTCCCGGATAAACAGTGATGACTATTCTGCCGCCTGACACAAGTTTGTTCATGACAATCTGCAGCGCCTTGACAGTGGTCGCTGCATTAGTTGCAATCGAGTGATCACCGTTGGGCAGATAGCCCAAATTAAAAACAGCCGCATCGATCGATCCTGTAATTATCCGGTCTATCTCTTCATGTCCCCGCTGCAGTAATACCACACGATCCAGCAGCTGATGCTTTTTTAATAGTTCAGCAGTTCGTTCTATTGCAGTCTGCTGAATATCCAAAGCAAAAAGGGCAGCTTCGGAAGGCAGATTGCGAGCCAGAAACAAAGTGTCCCAGCCATTGCCCGCCGTAGCATCAACCGCAACTGACGCAGATACTAACGCCGGCAGCAGCACGTCATGTGATAATTCTGCGATTGTTGATAAATGATTATTCATATTATGATAACAGACAATTAATCGGCAATTTTTTCACGATTCAGCATCTTATAGCGTAAAGTAGCAAAAAATGTCCTTTGTTTAAAACAAATGAGACGCATTTTTTGCTCCGCTTTTTTAATTAATATATGATCATCCTGCAGCAGGCGGAACCCATGCTGTCCGTCCAAAGTCAGCATAGCTCCGGAACGGTCATGCGATAGAACAGTTATTTCCAGTCCTTTGTCAGGTGATACAACTATCGGCCGGTTGTTTAATGAATGCGGACAGATCGGCGTCAGCGCTATCAGCTGCAGATCAGGAGTTATTATCGGACCGCCGGCCGAAAAACTATACGCAGTCGAGCCGGTAGGCGTTGCAGCAATAATGCCGTCCGAGGCGTATACACCGATCAGGTCCTTATTCCGCAGCTGTGATTCATAATTATCATCGGCAGATGTCCGGGGCAGCATTCCCACACTGACCCGCAAGTAAAGCATGCGGGCAAGAGCCGCTTTTGTTACAACAACGTCATTAATGCTGAGTGCGGATTCAACCATTTTCCCCTCACGCCATACTTCCGCCTGCAGCATCATACGTTCATCGATAGTATAATCTCCAGCTTTCAGTTTGGTTAATTCTTTATTTAGCTCTGTCAGCTCGACCTCAGTCAGAAAACCGAGCGTTCCTATATTTACGCCGAACAAAGGGATCGAATTGGCCGCCGCCAGATGAGCTGCCCGCAGCAAAGTTCCATCTCCGCCGATAGCGATCAGAAAATCCGCATCCTGCTCTATTATATCTTCTGAAGCCTGCAGCTCCGGATGCTGTGTGAATTCAGCATCGGACTGGCTGAGCATCAAATGAAAACCGTTTTGCTGTCCCCAGTCAATAATCTGAGTTGCCGCAACAAAAGCATTTTCTTTTTCTTTGTTGATAATCAAGCCAATATCGGGCATGCAGTCTCCCCCACTTTTAACTCGCTTCGTTTGAGATTTTCTACAATCTTTTGTTAAATCCTGCCTTTTACTGTGTTATTTTTAGACAGCGCCGCAGCAGATCTGTGCCTGTTGCGCAAAACTGCCTTGGCTGAATCAAGGCAGTTGACGAAATGTCCGATATGAAATAATAATTGAGTAAATCTCTTCTATTACAACTCCGAGAAATCCAGAGTAGCAAACAGATCATCCAATGTTTCTCTTCTTCTGATCAGTTTCGTGCTTCCGTCAGATTTAAACAATATCTCCGGCGAGCGCAGCTTACCGTTATAGTTAAAGCCCATAGCATGTCCGTGAGCGCCTGTATCATGAATCACCAAAATATCACCGATATCAATAGCCGGCAAATGCCGGTCGATAGCGAACTTATCATTGTTCTCACATAAACCGCCCGTAACATCATAAATATGATCGGCAGGCTGATCCTCTTTGCCTATTATAGTGATATGATGATATGCGCCATAAATAGCCGGGCGCATCAAATCAGCCATACACGCATCTACACCGATGTACTTTTTATAAATATCCTTGCGATGGATGACTTTGGTCACCAGATAACCATAAGGGCCGGTTATAACCCGTCCCAGTTCCATCGCCAGGCTGATCGGTGCTAATCCCCTGGCAGCGATCATCTTTTCATAAAGCGCTTTGATCTCTTTACCAAGCGTATTATAATCCACAGCCTCTTCTTCCGGCAGATAAGGAATCCCGATCCCCCCGCCGAAATTGATCAGTTCGACCCGGATACCCAAACGATCATACAGCTCACCGGCCAGTTCAAACATCATTCTGGCAGTATCAACAAATGACTGCGCATTCAGCTCATTGGAAATGATCATTGTATGCATTCCAAATCTTACGGCACCCAGTTCGCGGGCACGTTCATATGCGGTAAACAGCTGTTCTTTAGTCAATCCGTATTTTGCTTCCTCCGGCCTGCCTATGATCGCATTGCCGCCGGCTCTGGCCGGTCCGGGATTGTAGCGGAAACTTATCATTTCCGGAATACCGGCTGTATCCCTCAGGCAATCCAGGTGCGTCAGATCATCAAGGTTGATAATCGCACCCAATTCTTTTGCTTTCACGAATTCTCCCACAGGAGTGTTATTGGAGGAAAACATTATTTTTTCTCCCCGCAAGCCTGCCTTTTCAGCCAATATCAATTCTGCAAGGGAACTGCAATCAGCTCCGCATCCTTCTTCGTGCAGCAATTTTATTATGAAAGGATTTGGTGTCGCTTTTACGGCAAAATATTCCCGGAATTCCGGTGCCCAGCTGAAAGCTTTCATCAGACTGCGTATATTTTCCCGGATCGCCCTTTCATCGTAAACATGAAACGGAGAGCCGTATTTTTCAATCATTTGTTTTATCTGATCCTCTGAAAAAGGAACTGTCTTAATAGCCAATATTATGCCTCCCGCAATATTATGATATATATTCTACAGCACTATAACCATAAACCAGATTATCATTGACAATTCGCATATAATTTTCCCGAAAACTCCGCCGGCCAGACCTATAAAAGAACCAAAACCGATCCTTATAGCCTGCTTCAGCGGGCGCCTGTTCAATAATTCACCAATGGTAGCACCGATTATCGGACCGACGAGCAATCCGACAGGCGGCAGCACTAACAAACCGGCAATACTGCCTATGACGCTTCCCCATACTCCGGCTTTGGAGCCTCCGAATTTTTTTGTACCCACTGCTCCGGAAATATAATCGATCAGCAGAGTTAAGATTAACAGCAATAACTCACCTATCCAAAACCACGTACTGAAAACCGTAAAATCATTAAAAAGGCCAAAAACGATAAAACCGATATAGATAAGAGGAGCTCCGGGCAGCATGGGTACGATAGTACCTGCCAGTCCCATAAGAAAAAGAGCTATCGCTAAACCCAAACCCAGCCAGTTCATTGACGATCATTCACCTCTCTGTCCGATCATATTCCAGCAAACAGCATTTATTGTCTTCAACCATGTATATCTTAATCTCTTTGTTCCTATCAGCAGCAGGCCAGATGAGCGATGTGCAGTAATTTGCGGGCATACACAGACTAAGCAGGCATACTTCTGGATACTCTTTGATCTTAAGTTTTTCAGCTAAAACTTTATTCTGCACGACGCAGTAACTGCTCATGATCTCGCTTATACCGCGGCCCGTGTATTTACAAAATGCTTCTTTAGCAGTCCATAACGCAAAAAAGCGGTCCCTCAGCTCAGCTGTCTGATCTTCTGCTTTAATATCGAATTCCCAGGGCTGCGGTTCATGACCAAACAAGTATTCCAATTCCTCAGCAGTGCAAAACCTGCGGGCGATTTTAAGATTTACAGGACGCAAAAATTCGATATCGACGCCAAGCTCGCAGTCGCTCACAGCACATACGACATAATCGCCCGAATGACTGATATTAAAACCTGCCCGGATATTTACCGCATGAGGCTTGCCGTACTCATCTTTCCCGAATATAATATCTTCCCTTCGGCAGCCGGCGTATTCGCTCAATGCTAGACGACTAAGATGATCAGAAGCCAGACTTCTTTTTTTACCGGAGGATCGTTTCATTCTGTCCGCGTAAATTCGTCGTTCCTCTGATGCCTCCGTCCGCCATTTTTCCGATTCATTTTCATCGATCGCAGAAATATCCATATAATACAGATTCATCTTCATACTGCTGCTCCCGCCTTAATTAATCAATGCTCACCATAATCTGCCTTGGTTTTATTGCGGCGGCGTTCCAATTCCCGGCCGATTTCCGCCGGGGTGATTTCCATCTGAGCCAGTAAAACCAGAACATGATACGTTAAATCAGCCGTTTCATAAACCACTTCCGAACGGGAAAGATTTTTTGCTCCGATTATTACTTCACTGGCCTCTTCGCCGATTTTTTTCAATATTTTATCCAAGCCGTGCTCAAAAAGATAAGTTGTATATGCTCCTTCAGGCATTTCTTCTCTGCGCTGTAAAATAACATTGTACAATTCATTGATTACAGAATCATTCTGCTGTTTTTCTGTCACTTTTTCCACCTGCCCCCAGCATATTATAACAAAAACTATCCATTCACCAATAGTTTTACACTATAGTTCCCAAAACAATTATACAAGCTGATAATGAAAACAGCTTCTTACACCTTCATGGCAGGCCATACCCGTCTGCTCAGCCTTGATCAGTAAGGTATCCGCATCACAGTCATAGAACACTTCTCTGATATACTGATAATGACCTGATGTTTCACCCTTATGCCAGAATTGACGGCGGCCGCGGCTCCAGAACCAGGTAGTTCCTGTAGTCAACGACATCAGAAGTGACTGTTGATTCATATACGCAAGCATAAGCACCTGTCCGTTTTCCGCATCCTGCACAACAGCAGGCATTAGTCCTGCATCATTCCATTTCCATTTGATCTGACCGATAATATCCTCAGCATCCTTTTCACTCAGACACAGGGTTATTTTCTCTTTATCGATCGGCATGACTGCATCATCATGTTTTTTTTTCAAATCTTCTGCAGCATTATTATCCATATTATATCTACCACCATTTTTTACTGCTGCCTGTATATTTATAATCGGACCGGGATCCCTTTTGCAACCAGATATTCTTTAGTTTCCTGTACGGTATATTCCTGATAATGAAAAATAGATGCTGCCAGCGCAGCGTCAGCCTTGCCGATGGTCAATCCGTCGGCAATATGCTCCAGATTACCGACGCCTCCCGAGGCGATCACGGGAATATTTACTGCTTCTGCCACTGCTCTGGTCAATTCCAGATCGTAACCATCTTTGGTCCCGTCACGATCCATGCTGGTCAGCAGGATCTCTCCGGCGCCTAATTCTTCCGCTTTTTTCGCCCATTCGATCGCATCAATACCAGTCGTCCGCTGACCCCCATGGGTAAGGACTTCCCAATGATCCTTCTGATCATTCATTGCCGGATCGTCCTGCCGGCATTTGCGTGCATCTATTGCTACGACAATACTCTGACTGCCGAACTTCTGAGCCGCCTCCGCTACTAATTGCGGATTCAGTACAGCTGAAGTATTAAGGGATACTTTTTCAGCCCCGGCACTGAGAATATCTCTGATCTCCTCAATAGAACCGATACCGCCGCCGACTGTAAAAGGAATAAAAACCTGCTCAGCTGTACGTTTTACCACATCCAGCCTGGTCTTGCGTCCTTCATTGCTGGCTGCTATATCCAAAAATACCAGCTCGTCAGCATTGGATTTATCATAATAGGCCGCCAGTTCCACCGGATCACCCGCATCGCGCAGATTGATAAAATTTGTCCCTTTAACGACCCGTCCGTCTTTCATATCCAGACAGGGAATAATTCTCTTGGTAAGCATCAGATAATCCTCCATCCTTTATAGTTTCCGCTTTTATCAGCAGCGATACTTATTGCATCCTGCAGCCTCAATGTCTTCTCGTAAAGGGCTTTGCCGATAATAAGTCCCTCCACTCCATAAGACTCCAGTCCTTTAACTGCCACGACATCCTCCAGGCAGGAAACACCGCCCGAAGCTATCAGGCCCTGCCCGAATGCCCGGGCCATGGCTTTGGTTGCCGCCAAATTAGGTCCTTTCAGCGTTCCGTCCCGACTTGTATCTGTATATATGATATGGCTGACACCCATCAGCCGCATCTGCAGAGCCAGATCCTGTGTCGTAACGTTGCTGGTCTCTCCCCAGCCCTGTACCGCGACCATATCGTTTTTACCATCTATACCGATAGCGATATGTTCTCCGAATTCTTTGACTGCCTGTCTGCAAATTTCCGGATTATTTATCGCCAGAGTGCCCAGTATCACTCTTTCAAGACCCATAGTTAAAAGCTGATCCACCGCATCCAGGCTTCTGATGCCTCCGCCGACTTCAGCCGGAATAATGAGGGCTTTGACAATTTCCTCGATCACAGCAATATTGGTCGGTTTACCGGCAAAAGCACCATCCAGATCAACGAGATGCAGCATAGGAGCTCCGCTGTCCTGCCAGAAACGGGCGACCGCAGCCGGATCTTCAGCATAAACAGTTTCATTTTCCAATTTGCCCTCAACCAGTCGGACGCATTTACCGGCCCGCAGATCAATAGCAGGAATTATCAGCATTGTTTAACCACCTCGCCAAAATTTTTAAGTATCTGCAGACCAAGCCGGCTGCTTTTCTCAGGATGGAACTGTATGCCAAAAATATTGTCCCGGCCCACTATGGAAGCGAATTTAAAGTTATAATCTGTTTTTGTCAGAATATCTTCCTGCCGGCTGGGATCAACAAAATATGAATGGACAAAATAATAATTGGCGCCGTCAGGAATACCCGCTAACAGAGGACTGGCTTGCTGTATCTCGATCTGATTCCATCCCATATGAGGTATTTTTGCCTCTGCAGGCATCTTTCTCACTCTTCCCGGCAGCAGATCAAGACCCTGAAATTCTCCCTGTTCTTCACTGACCGTAAACAGAAGCTGCATACCCAGACAAATGCCGAGAAACGGTTTACCGCTGATAACCTCCTGCTTTAATACATCAGTTAACTTCATACGATCTAAATTGTCCATAGCATCCGCAAATGCTCCCACACCCGGCAGGACTATCGCATCGGCTTTTTTCAGTTCTTCTTCTGAATCAATGATTTCCGGGAAAATGCCTACTGTTTCAAAGGCCTTTTGTACGCTTCGCAGATTTCCCATTCCATAATCTATAATGGCAATCATCGTTTTATTGTCTCCCTTATCCATCTGATCTCTTTCACAGAATTCCTTTTGTTGAAGGAATTGCATTCTGATCATCGCTAATTTTTACAGCCTCGCGCAGTGCCCGGCCAAATCCTTTGAAAGCTGCCTCCAGTATATGATGTGAATTATTGCCGTAACACAATTGCATATGCAGCGTAAGCAAAGCATTAAAAGCTACCGCCCTGAAGAATTCCTCAGCCAGTTCCGTGTCAAAACTTCCAACTTTTGCATTAGGCACCGGAACATTATAGACCAGATAAGCGCGTCCGCATAAATCAACTACGGCCTGAATCATCGATTCATCCATAGGCAGCAGAACAGATCCATAGCGGTTAATGCTTCTTTTATCTCCCAATGCTTCTTTGATCGCCTGCCCGAGACAGATCCCCAGATCCTCTACCGAATGATGATCATCGATCTGCCGATCTCCTGACATTTCAAGCTGAAGATCAAAACCACTGTGACAGCACCACAGTTCTAGCATATGATCCATAAAACCGATCGAGCTGCTTCCTTTAAACTCACCCTGGCCATCCAGGTCCAGCGAAAGACTGATTGACGTTTCTTTGGTCTTTCTGGAAATATCGGCTGTCCTGCTCATAATCCACCTCGTACTTTTTCTTTGATTTGCTTATTCATCTAACTTGTCTGATCAGTCTGATCGACCAGCAGGCGAAGCTGATCGCTCAATTGATTGATCCTCTGATTTTTGATCCGCTGACTAACTCTGTTGGCGATCAGTCTGACTGAAGACTCCATTATCGGCGCAACTTCAATAAGGTTGTTCTCCCGCAATGTTTTGCCGCTGGAAACGATATCGACGATCATCTCCGCCAATCCGACCATAGGAGCAAGTTCTATGTTTCCGTGCAGTTTGATCACATTTACCTGTTTCCCCATACTGTGGAAATATTCTTCCGCCACATGAGGGAACTTGGAAGCTACTCTGACCCGATTAAGATTTTTCCATTCATCAACTAACGGCCCATTCGGTACCGCTACTGCAAAATGGCATCCGCCGTACTTCAGATCCAGCAATTCATATATATCCTTCTGCTGTTCAGCTATCGTATCTTTACCTACTAGACCGACATCGGCTGCCCCGTATTCAACATAAGTAGGAATGTCCGTTGGCCGGCAGATAATAAACCTCGCCTGTGATTTTTCATCAACAAAAATCATTTTACGTGAATCCGCCTGCATTTCCCGGCAATCAAAGCCGCATCTGGTCAGCAAATCAATAGTTGGTCCGAATAGTCCCCCTTTGGGGATAGCAAAAGTTAAAAAATCATTATTTTTCATATCCACTGCGACATCTCTTCCTTTATTATGATAAATCGTTAACATGATAGCACGAAGATTATAGCATCCGGCTTCCTGTATGTCAACCGTCTTATATTATTGTGTTTTTCTTTTGCTCTTTTTCCAAAACCAGCATCAATCTGTCCAGGCCAAGAGCAAACCCTGTTGCCGGACAATCGAATCCGTATTTCCCCAATAAATTATCATAGCGGCCGCCGCCGCAGATAGGATAACCCAAAGTCGTAGCATATCCTTCAAAAATAATTCCCGTGTAATAATCAAAGCCTCTCAGTACACTCAAATCAAGGTAAACATAATCCGCCAACCGGCGGTTTTCCAGAATTTTATATACTTCGCTCAAATTATCCAAAGCTTTTAACGTGCGCTCACTATTGGCTAATTGCCGTGCAGCAGCCAGAATGCTGAAATCGCCCTGCAGCCTCAACAGTTTATAAACTCTCAGCACATCCTGCTGAGATACATCAAAACGGCACAAACAATCTTCGAGCCCTACAAAATCTTTTCTCGTCACGACCTGTTTGATCTGTTCGATCTGCTCTTCATTAAGATTAAGCTCGTCCATCAAACCGTTGAACAGTTCCACCTGCCCGATGCTGATCTGAAACGAATTCACGCCAGCGCTGCGCAGGGCCTCAGCC
>JAZPYJ010000073.1:0-5650 GCA_045544075.1 Thermoanaerobacteraceae bacterium | reverse complement strand
ATTTTTAAAAATTATAATTATCGATATGCCGTTGTATCGAGATGAAATGATTATAACTTGAATAACGGCAATTTATATGTTATACTTTCAGAGAAGTACAGCAGACAGTCGCTGCAGGAATATGTCCTGCAGAGGAAAGTCGAGACACGCACACTTTCGGGTGTAGTATGATGCCCGGCGCAAGCCGGGGCAGGGTAACCTGACGACGCTCAGCAACTGACCCCTATACGGGGCGGAAGAGCATAAAGTGCCACAGAAACGAGACCTGCCGTAAGGTAAGGGTGCAAGGGTAAACTCCGTCGGCGTGCAACTCCAAATAGGCAGCTTTAAGCTGCGGGTAGGAGGCATCCCTTTATTCGGGAAGTTCCCTCTGACGGGAGCTAGATAGATGGCTGTCAAATACAGAATCTCGCTTACAGCTGTGCTTTATATAAAAACCCGTCTGTTGATTGAAACGCAGACGGGCTTTTTACAGATTCATCGCCTGATCAAGCATATACTCGCATCTGGGTAAAATATCATTTAAATTACCTGATGTCTGCCAAGTTACTCTGACATGGTGATCATCACAGCAGGAGACGGTATTGAGCAGATCATTGGTTTCCAGTATGTGCTGTAATTGACGCGCTGCTCCATAATTTCCATCCAGGATAGCAGGTGAAGGACCTATTATTTGCCGAATTGTTTTCTTAACAAACAGATAATGAGTACATCCTAAAACTATAACTGAGGTATTTTTTTTGTTGATATTATGAGCAGCAAATAATTCCGTAATATAATCAAATACTACTGTATCATTAATATGTCCGGCTTCTACCATGGCAGCAAGCTTTTCACAGGGCACGATTTCAATATCATGATTCTGACCGTATCTAGCCAGTAATTTACGAAACTTGTTTTCCTGCAATGTCATAGGTGTAGCCAAAACAGCTATACGCTGATCATCTGAAGTACATTCTGCTGCTGGCTTTAAAGCAGGTTCCATTCCTATGACGGGAATGCTCAATACATCACGCAGTTCATTAATTGCCGCACTGGTTGCTGTATTACAGGCAACAAGCAATGCTTTGATTCCCTGTTCATTTAGTTTTTCTGCAGCTGCCATAGTTAATTCTCTGACTTCATCCCGGCTGCGCTGGCCATAAGGGGCATGGGCCGAATCGGCATAATAAATAAATTTTTCAGCCGGCAAAAGGCGCAATAATTCTGCCAGAGTACTGATGCCGCCAAAACCTGAATCAAACACGCCGATCGGTGCATCTATTTGTGTGTTATATGTTTTCATTATCAAACCCACGCTCGTGTTCTTTAATATATACATAGATACTTCTTTGATATTATACACTATTTTTGTCAAAATTGACACAGTTTTTATTAACATAATCATAGATATCAATCACTTATTCCTGTATATATAATAAATTAATGGCAGCAAAAAGAGGAAATCGCCGGCAGAAGGATAATATAAATATGATAAGCTATCGTGTTTTGACTAAGCTCTGCAGGCTGATGATCTGTTTAAAAATAAAAACGGTAAGGAGGCATTTAATGACAGACGATAATGATGATGTTATGTTTGAAGAAGAAATTCCTGGATATGACCATACTCGCCATGAAGAAAATATGCCAAGCCGTGAAGATATTCTGCAGGCTTTGCAGGATGAGCTTATGGATGAGCAGGAAGATCCCAGATTAAATAATTATGATCTATATACAGTGCTGGAATTTTGGCGCTATATGCGTTATCTGGGCGGAAGCTATGAATTGCGTAATTAATTTAAAAAGATGATATAATCAATGATAAAACATCAGAACTACAATGTTTATTCCAATCATTTGTTTGAATTATACGGCGAAAAAGTTTATAAGATCCCGGTAAATCTGCCTGGTACCTGTCCTAATCGTGACGGTACGCTTGCGACAGGTGGATGTATTTTTTGTGATGGGCAGGGTTCAGGATTTGAATGCCTTTCTTCAGAAATGAGTGTCAGTGAACAGCTGGAGCGAAATAAGGCTTTTTATCATCGACGATATAATTGCAGTAAATTTATCGCCTATTTTCAGACTTTCAGCAATACCTATATGCCTGAAGAAGAATTCAGACGATATATTATTGAAGCAGCACAGACGGCTGAGATTGTCGGCATTTCGGTTTCGACCAGGCCTGATTGCCTGAATGATGATTATGTTCAGATTTTGCAGCATGTTCAGCAGGATTACGGATTGAATATAGATGTTGAGATAGGTCTGCAAACAGTTAATTATCGTACTCTGGATCGTATTAACCGCGGGCATTCACTTGCTGAGTTTATTGATGCTGTTTTAAAGTGTCATCAATATGATCTTGAAGTATGTGCTCATGTAATTCTTAATCTTCCATGGGATGATGACCGTGATGCGATTGAATGCGCAAAAATACTATCTGCCCTCCGGGTAGAATACGTAAAACTGCATTCACTTTATATCGTAAAGAATACCGAATTGGGCAGAATGTACGAACAAAATCATCTGGAATTGATCAGTTTGGAAGAGTATGTCCGGCGAGCTGTAGTTTTCCTGCGATATCTTGATCCAAAAATAATTGTCCAGCGCTTAATAGGAAAAGGTCCTAGGGGCCAGCAATATTTTTGCAACTGGAATACGAGCTGGTGGCTGATCAAAGAAAGTATCGAACGAACGCTTTTGGATAACAACTGGCATCAGGGTGATCTATGTAATTATTTGAATGGTGCGGCTCTTTCGCACTTTAAGAGCTGATAGGAAATATAATTATAATAAAATGAAAGGAAGTATTGAAACATGACAACTGAACAATATGAAATGCAGGAATTAGAACTTTTGGCTCCCAATCTTTATCAGCATATTCAGGATTGCCTTCCTGGATTTATCGAAGGTCTATGGGATACAGATGTTGTTTATTTAACGGTAGGAGACGGAGAATTCAAGGTATCCTGGGAACAGCGCGGAAATATGGTAGACGTTCATTTTGATCCTAATACTGACAGCGGATGGATTAGATTTGAAGATGCACCAAGTAAAGTTTCGGAAGAGGTAAAATTGTTGGTTTAATTATTTTAAATCGGGTGTTAATACTCTTTGCAACAACTGTCCGGGCAATAGCTCAGACAGTTTTGTTTATCAAAAGAGTAGTTTAGGGGGCTGACAATGGGATTTAGAATCATAGCCGGAAGAGCAGGCAGCGGCAAAACAATGCGCTGCCTTAACGAGATAATTAATAAAGCACCTCACCTGACAATGTCTGAACAACTGATCCTTTTGGTACCCGAACAGTCTACCTTTCAATATGAACAGGCTTTGCTGGCCCATAAGGGATTAAACGGCACATGTAATATACAAGTTCTGAGCTTTCGCCGTTTGGCCTGGCGAGTATTCCAGGAAACAGGCGGAATAGCCCGATCTGAGATCAATGAGACAGGTCGCCGTATGCTGCTGCATTCTATAGTTGAACAGTACAAACAGCAATTACGTATTTACGGAAGGCATAGCGGACGAACAGGTTTTTATGATGAATTAATGCAAATCATGAGCGAATTCAAGCGCTATTGTTTGCGTCCAGATGATTTGCTGCAGGCTGCAGACAATTCCGCATCACCTATATTGAATGCGAAGCTTTGTGATCTTCAAATGTTGTTTTCTGCTTTTGATCAGAAAATTGCTGAACAATATACAGACCCTGAGGATGTTCTTGATTTGCTTGCACAAAAAGCAGAACAATCACTTTTGATTTCAAATGCGGAAATCTGGATTGACGGTTTTTCAGGTTTCACGCCACAGGAAATTCAGGTGCTACGTGCATTGATTCTGAATTGCAGACAGGTCACTGTTGCGCTATGTTTGGATTGTGCATTGTTGGATCAAAATGTAAGCAAGAGCAATCTATTCTATTTAACGGCTGAAACCTGGCAAGAACTTTGTGAATTATCAGATAATTGCAGAGTACCTATTACTGAAATAGTGCGTCTGGATAATCCGGATAAAACAGAGAATACCCGCTTTGCTGATGAACATTTGCTGGCCTGGTTGGAACACAATATTTTTGCTCGCAGAGCATCATTAGAGGGTAATTATGATGCGTGCAGATCGATTGCAGATGATAAGCCGGCTGTAAGAATGCTGGCTGCGGTAAATAGAAGAGCTGAAGCAGAAGCATGTGCACGAGGCATACTGACCCTTGTTTATGAACAAGGATTGCATTGGCGGGATTGCGTTATAATTGTAAGGGATAGTAAAATATGGCGTGAAGAACTTACGAACGTTTTGGAGCAATATAATATTCCGTATTTTCTAGATGGCGGGCAGACAGTTCTTCATCATCCTTTGCTGGCTTTGGTTAGGTCAGCGCTTGACTGCGCATCAGATAACTGCCGATATTCCTCTCTGTTCGATTATTTCAAGAATGATTTTCAATTGCTTTCCCGTGATGATATCGATCGTTTGGAGAATTATTTTCTGGAAAAAGGAATTCAGGGGAAAAACTGTCTCAGCGCTAGTCCGTGGCTGATCGATGAGCAAAACAACCATTATACTGATGGAACTCAACGCCCTCTGGATGAAATAAGAAGAGAGGTATCTTTTCCGCTGCGTAATTTTATTGATGCACTGGCAGAAGATACGAATATTTTGATGATCAGTGAAGCGATATGGCAGTTGCTGTCTGATATTCATGCTGAAGAAACTATGCTTAAATGGATCAGAGAAGCAGAAGATAAAGGCGATTTATTGAAAGCGCATGAACAAAAAGCAATATGGAACGGCATGATCCGAGTGTTGGAACAGATGACGCAAATATTTGGTGAACAACAATGTTCAGTTTCACAATATACTGATCTTTTGTTATCAGGATTAAGCGATCTGCGCCCCGGGAGAGTTCCGTCAACACTGGACCAAGTGCTTATAGCAGAAATTGAGCGTTCGCGTACTCCTGAGGTAAAAGCGGCTTTTGTATTAGGTATCAATGAAGGTCAGTTTCCTGCCCCAAATAATAATGGAAGTCTGATTAACGAAACAGAGCGGAAGTATCTGGAAAATACCGGACTTAAACTGGCACCGGGCAATCAGGAACGTGCACTTCATGAACAATTCTTATTTTATATAGCCATGACCAGAGCGAGCCGTTGGTTAACGATTTCATATAGTTTAGGAGATGAGGAAGGACATGCTTTAAATCCTTCTCTGTACTGGTATCATCTGAGAGCTCTGATGGAATCTTTTGGTGTCAGAGAGGAACTGGTCAGCAGTGAGCCGGATTCATGGCAGGAAGAACAATTGGGGTGGATTCTGTCCAAAAATAAACATCAGACTGTTCTTATGCAGCAGCTTGGTCATTGGATAAACAGCGGTGAATTGATTGCACCTGTATGGTGGAGTCTATATAATGATTATGTGACTGACCCGCAAAAAATCATATCGATAAAAAAGCGAGGGAAAAGTCTGTTTTTTGATAATAATGAATATAAACTTTTGCCGGAAATAAGCCGATTGATATACGGCAGTCCTCTGTGGCTCAGCGTATCTCAGCTTGAGCGTTACAATAATTGTCACTTTGCATTCTTTCTTGCGCGCGGACTTCGTCTGAAAGAAAGGAAGAAAAATACAAGTCGGAGGCCAAGCGGTCTTAGGAAGACAATAC
>JAZPYJ010000072.1:0-4701 GCA_045544075.1 Thermoanaerobacteraceae bacterium | reverse complement strand
TGCCTGTTATCATTTCAAACACACCATACAACATAAAAATGATTGAACAATATAAATTTGGATTGTGCATTGATCCGGATGACATTACTGCTTACAGCAACGCGATACAGTATCTGCTTGACAATCCTGAAGAAGCTAGATTATTAGGTCTAAATGGGAGAAAAGCTATTAAAGAAGACTTTAATTGGGAGAAAGAGTTTTTGAATCTGCTGGAGCTGTACAGGAAAATATTAGAGACTGATGGTGCTAAAAGTTGGGCTAAATAGTATTTTTAGAATACATCGAGTGAAAATAGAATGATTAAAAATAAGAAATTTATCATCGATATGATGTTAAATATAACTGCAGTTGGTTTACCGATTGCAGTGCTTCAATTAGTAGTTTATCCGATAACTGCTAAATTAATCAGCGGAGACAGTTATGGATTGATGCTGACTATCTATTCCGTATGGGTAATGATTTCCAATTCCATAGGGAATGCTCTTAATAACATACGATTGCTTAAGGGAAATGAATACAAAGAGCGAGAGCTGGAAGGAGATTTTCAGGATCTATTATCTGTCTGGAATATTTTCAATGCCGTAATACTCTTTATTTTCCTGATAGTTTACGAAGGCGGATTTTCAATACTTCATGTAACCTTAGGATTAATTATTTCCGTCTTGTTTCTGACCAGAGCATATATCGAAGTTGAGTTCAGGATCCATTTAAACTATAAGGCTATTGTCATAGAACATATCCTGCAGTGTATCGGGCATCTTGCCGGATTAGGGCTGCTGCTAGCTACCGGGATATGGGAGTGGATTTTCCTTCTAGGTTATTTATTCAGTGTTACTTACTGCGTCAGGAAAACCAGTCTCTTGAAGGAAAAAAGAGGCAAAACCGTTTTATATAAACAAACGAGAAATGATTTTTACAGTCTGATCGTTTCGACTATTATCTCTAATATAACTAAATATGCGGACAAACTGGTTCTTTATCCGCTGATGGGAGGAACTGCGGTAGCGATCTACTACACAGCTACTATAATTGGGAAAATAACAGGTATGTTAACAAATCCGATCAATAGTGTCATCCTGAGCTATATATCCAGATGGAATCAGGATAAAAGAGGCATCTATATTAAGGTCGTTGCCGTTTCGTGCGTGATAGGATTAGTCGGATATGGGGTAACGATGTTGCTGGGCCGGCCGGTTATCGGTTTTCTTTTTCCGCAGTGGGTAGATGAAGTGATGATCTATTTGCCGGTAACTACTATCGCGGTTATGCTCGGAGTGGTCACCTCGATACTGCATCCGTTTGTTCTGAAGTTTTGTGCAATGAAATGGCAGATCATTATAAATCTTGTTGCTTCAATAGTTTATTTTGTTTTTGCTTTATTATTGTGGAGATCAATGGGGCTGATGGGTTTCTGTATAGGTACGGTCATAGGAATGCTCAGTAAGTTCATTATGATGATCGTGGTTTACTTTTACAGACCGGATATAAAAGAAACATAATTATAGAAGGTTTAGGTTTTGCTATAGTCTGCCGGGAGGGAATGTATTTGCGTTTCGGAGTTTTGAAAATTCAAAAACCTGATAGTAAAAGCATAGAGTTTTTTTTATTAATAATATTGTATAGAATTGCATTGGATATTGCATATTCCATGGTAATTGTTAAATACTATTCATACTTAGGGTTTTATAGTAATCCGACGATTTATTCTCAGGTAGTATCTTGGGTAATGTTATTAATATTTTCTATGATCTTTATGCGTTATTATAAAAATCTTGAAGGGAAAATATCATATGAAATAGCTTTTTTCCTGTTTTTAATGTCATTTATCCCGTTTACATGTATGGTGGGTTATTCGGCAGTAACTACAAAATTTCTTGCTTAT
This sequence comes from Thermoanaerobacteraceae bacterium, assembly GCA_045544075.1. Taxonomy (GTDB): domain Bacteria; phylum Bacillota; class JAZPYJ01; order JAZPYJ01; family JAZPYJ01; genus JAZPYJ01. The sequence continues at coordinate 2,819 of JAZPYJ010000072.1, read as the reverse complement.
AATACCATTTATTGGGTTGCTTTTGTTTTTTTTCTATCGTTGATCAGGGACAGAAATGGTAAACGAATTAAAATAGTGAGTATTAAAAAACGGATCATAGGGGATCAGCAGATAAAAATAATAGCCGTTGTTTTTGCTTTAGTAATCATATATATATCCTGGAGATATACGAATTTTCGCTTAAATTTAAGTCTTTTAAATGTTTATGATTTAAGAGCAGAAGCCAGAACATACAATTGGCCCACGATTTTAACTTATGCTTTTTCCTGGACCAGAATGATGAATTCGATCATATTAGCTTATTTTCTTAAGCAAAAAAAATGGGTATGGGCGATCGGGTGCATTTTTGTTCAGTTGCTTAGTTTTGGGATTGATGGATCCAAAACGACCTTTATACTTATGCTGTTTACTATAGCCATTTTCATGATACCGTCATTTAATTTGGAAACATGCAATAAGTGGGTCCTGCGTGGATTTACATTCATCACTGCCGGAAGCTTAATATGGTTTATTATCTCCAGAAACATTGTATTAGTTTCTTTATTTGTCAGAAGAATTTTCTTTGCACCTATACAAATAGCAGGAAATTATGTGGACTTCTTTAGCAGCCATGTGCCTGACTTTTTCAGACAGAGTTTTCTGCGCCACTTAGGATTTGAAAGTCCATATGATCAATCACTTCCATATCTAATTGCTGATGTATATGCGGATAAGGTTTCTAGTTTTAATAATGGCTTAATATCTGACGCAATGGCAAATTTAGGACCGGCCGGTCTAATAATAATGCCGTTGCTGCTGGTAATAGTTTTAAAACTGCTGGATTATAGTGCTGAAGGGCTTGATATCAGAATTTATATTACTGTGGCTTTATATGCATCTGTCGTTTTAACGAATTCATTTTTATTTACTGTTTTACTAACCCATGGTTTAATTGTTGCTATGATTCTGCTTCGGATGATGGAAAGAGACTCTGCAGTAAATATACAGAATCAGGTTATTAATACATCTCAGGGGAATGAAGTATAAAAGAAAATAAAGAAAAATGGTCATGAGCACTCTAAAAGATAATGAAATGTGTATTAGTCAATGTAAAGGCAATACTTAATATTATCAGTATGACATAAATATATAAGCAGAGGAGCGGCAAACCAAATGGAATTCAACAATATTTACACCGATCTGATCTCCGGCAAAGAAAAACTTGCTCTGGTAGGCTTAGGCTACGTTGGCATGCCGATCGCGGTCGAGTTCGCCAAGCATGTAAAGGTCATCGGCTTCGATATCAACGAAAAGCGGATAGAGGAATATAGGAATGGGATCGATCCGACCAATGAGGTGGGAGATGCGATCAGTCAGACGACAGTCGATTTCACCGCCGATCCGGCGCGGCTGAAGGAAGCTAAGTTCATTATCGTAGCCGTTCCGACTCCGGTAAAGGAGGATAAAAGTCCTGATCTGAGACCGGTCGAGGGAGCATCCGCGACTGTTGGGAAAAATCTTGCTCCCGGAAGCATCGTGGTCTTTGAATCTACGGTTTATCCCGGAGTGACCGAGGATATCTGCCTTCCGATCATCGAGAGAGAGTCGGGACTGAAATGCGGCGTGGACTGGAAGATAGGCTATTCGCCCGAAAGGATCAATCCGGGGGACAGAGTCCATACCCTTACCAATATCCGTAAGGTAGTTTCGGGAATGGATGAAGAGTCTGCTGACACTATAAAAAAGGTATATGATATCGTGATCAAGGCGGGAACTTTCCCTGTTTCCAATATCAAGACAGCGGAAGCGGTCAAGGTGGTCGAGAACAGCCAGCGGGATATCAATATCGCCTTTATGAATGAGATCGCCATCATCTGCGATAAGCTGAAGATAGATACCGATGAAGTGCTTGCCGGTATGAACACCAAATGGAACGCTCTCGGCTTCAGGCCGGGACTGGTCGGCGGACACTGCATCGGCGTCGATCCGTACTACCTCACCTACAAGGCCGACATGCTCGGCTACCACAGTCAGGTCATCCTGGCTGGACGCCGCATCAACGACGGTATGGGCAAGTACGTCGCGGAGAGCTGCGTCAAGAATCTGATTGCGGCAGACAAGCCGGTCAAGGGCGCGCGTGTGGCAATCCTCGGCTTCACCTTCAAGGAGAATTGCCCCGATACCCGCAACAGCCGCGTGATCGACATTGTGCATGAGCTGGGCGAGTACGGCATCACACCGCTTATCGCTGATCCTGTAGCCGACGCTGAGGAAGCCAAACGTATTTATGGCCTGCGCTTTGACGGAATGGAGGCGGTTCATGACATGGACGCCGTAATTCTCGCCGTGGCACATGACGCTTTCAGGGGCTTCACACCCGAGAGCATGGCTGGCCTGTTCCGCGGTGAAAAGCTCCTGCTGGATGTGAAGGGACTTCTTGACAAAAACGAATTTGAAGCGGCGGGCTACCGCTACTGGAGACTGTGATGGGGTATCAAAATGTAAAGTTCCCGGAGAACAGCGTATTTCTTGTAACCGGCGGAGCGGGCTTTATCGGTTCCAACCTGTGTGAGGCGCTGCTGCGCCTGGGATATAAGGTGCGCTGCCTGGACGATCTGTCCACCGGCCATTATGAGAACATTGTCCCCTTCCTGGAAAACAGCAGTTTCAGTTTTCTCAAGGGTGACGTCAAGGAACTGGACACCTGTCTCAGGGCTTGCGACGGTGTGGACTATGTGCTCAACCAGGCGGCGTGGGGCAGCGTTCCCCGCAGCATCGAGATGCCGGTGTTTTACTGTGCCAACAATATCCTTGGTGCGGTGAACATGATGGAGGCTGCA
>JAZPYJ010000071.1:0-5347 GCA_045544075.1 Thermoanaerobacteraceae bacterium | reverse complement strand
CCGTGAAAGGGCGGTGTCTTAGGCCGCTTGACCAAGGGGCCGCAAAGTGGTGGGCCCACCAGGATTTGAACCTGGGACCGACCGGTTATGAGCCGGTGGCTCTACCGCTGAGCTATAGGCCCACAAATGCTGTTCATTGGTAATCAACGCAAAAATATTATACGCCAATTAATCCTGCAGGTCAACATTTTTTTATATTATTTTTTCAATACTAATAATAAAGCGCCTCGATATTTATGGAGGCGTCTTTACTATTAACGGATAAAATGATCAATCCAGATAATCCTTCAGTTTTTTGCTGCGGCTGGGGTGACGCAACTTACGTAAAGCCTTTGCTTCTATTTGACGGATACGTTCTCTGGTTACCCCGAATGTTTGTCCAACCTCTTCCAATGTTCGTGTTCGTCCGTCATTCAGGCCGAAACGCAGGCGCAGAACTGCCTGCTCCCGTTCAGTCAATGTTTCCAAAACACTGTCGAGCTGCTCGCGCAGTAATATATATGAAGCTTCTTCTGCCGGTGCCTTTGCCTCATGATCTTCTATAAAATCTCCCAGGTGTGAATCTTCTTCTTCACCGATAGGCGTCTCCAAAGAAACAGGCTCCTGTGCAATCTTAAGGATTTCACGAACTTTGTCGACTGAGATCTCCATTTCTTCTGCAATTTCTTCCGGTGTAGGCTCACGGCCGTATTCCTGCAGAAGCTGTCGGGAAATGCGGATCAACTTGTTTATGGTTTCAACCATATGGACCGGGATACGTATAGTGCGTGCCTGATCCGCGATAGATCTTGTAATAGCCTGCCTGATCCACCACGTCGCATAAGTGCTGAATTTATAACCTTTACGATAATCAAATTTTTCCACCGCTTTGATCAGTCCAAGATTACCCTCCTGGATCAGATCCAGGAACAGCATTCCCCTGCCGACATAACGCTTGGCTATGCTGACTACAAGACGCAGATTAGCTTCAGCCATGCGACGTTTGGCCTCTTCATCTCCCTGTTCCATACGTTTGGCCAGTTCCACTTCTTCTTCTGAAGTCAGCAGATCGACTCTGCCTATCTCTTTCAAATACATTCGTACAGGATCATCCAGTCCTACACCATCAGGCACTGAAAGATCAATTTCCACTTCAGGTTCGTCTTCAACCGAATCAGAATCGATAGGCTCCAAAGCAGGCAAATCCGGAACTGTATTTGATACTTCGATTCCTTTACCTGCAAGTTCTTCATAAATATCATCTATTTGTTCTGCAGTCAAAGGCGTTCCCTGAAAGGCGTCCATGATCTCAGCATATGTGAGATGTCCTTTCTTCTTACCTTTGATCTCCAGTTCTTTTAAGCTGTCTGCAAGTTTTTTTTCGATCACGCTGCTTTTTCACCTCTTTGCTGCGACGATTAGAATAATCTTGCCAGTTCATTAAGCAAATCATTCACTTTTGTCTTATCGTGCTTCGATTCAGCCTCTGCTATCTTTTGCAAAAGATCCTCACGCCGCAGGCGGTTGTTATCCGCTTTGATGGCATTTATATATTCAGGCAATAATTGTATTTCCTGTTCAAAATCAATATTAAAAACAGATAATTTGCTGATCTCTGATTGTAACTGTTCGTCACAAAGATCAAAAATCCCTGCAAAATTTTTTGAATCTCCATTCAATGTTTTTAAATAATCAAAAACGAATTGAAAAAGCCTATCAATAAAAGGTCTGGATCCCAGTTCCTGAATAACCTGATCAAGATAGCTATGATCTTCGATCAATATCCTGATCACCAAAAGCTCTGCCTTCTGTCTTGCATTACGCGGGCGGAAACGATGATCGTCACGCATGATATCGGGATCGATCTTATCAGTATGCTGTTCCTGACCTGAATGATTACTATAAGCTTTATTACGACGCTGCTGATATCTTTTCAGTTCGCCTTCGGCTGTTTCCCAGTTAATTCCCAATTTAAGCGCGATGCGCTGTAAAGCTTCATGCTGTTTCAATTCGCTGTTTAACTGAACGATATTAGATAAAACCTGATGCAGCACATCCAGCTTTTGTTCAGCATCATGCTGTCCCTGCTCCCATAATTTATCCGTTTTGAACTCCAAAGCATCCTGCGCCTGTTCCATTAACAACCGAAAAGCTTCAGCACCGTTTTTCTTCAGAAACTCATCAGGATCCTTGCCGCCGGTGACTGTCAGTACTCGTGCTTTGCATCCCTGCTCCAGAATCAGGTCTATTGCCCGCAGAGCAGCACGTATACCTGCCTCATCCGAATCATACGCTATTATAATATGCTGGGTGTAACGCATCAAAAGTCTTATCTGTTCTTTGGTCAACGCTGTACCCAAAGAAGCGACCGCATTGGTAATGCCATACTGATGCAGAGATATCACGTCAAGATATCCTTCTGCCAGAACAGCACAATTTTGCTGTCTTATGCTTTGCTTTGCAAGATTAATTGCAAATAAATTGCGGCTTTTACTGAATACCGGTGTTTCAGGAGAATTAAGATACTTAGGCTGAGAGTTATCCATTACTCTTCCGCCAAAGGCCACCACTTCACCATTGATATCAAATACAGGAAAAATGATCCGTTCACGGAATCTGTCATAGTATCTATTGTTTCTGCCTTCGGATATCAGTCCTAACTGCAGCATTAACTGTTTGGATACCCCATACTTTTCCATAAAAGTCAGCAGATCGTCCCAGTTATTTCCTCCGAAACCAAGACAAAACTTTTCAATACTATCACGATCGACCTGCCTTTCAGCTAAATAACGATTTGCTGTTTCGGCCATCTTTGTCTTGAGCAGCAACTGATGATAATAATCAGCAGCTATGCGGTTGATCTTATAAAAAGACTGCAATTGCTGTTTTCTCTTATTATTCTCCGGGTCATCATGCAATTCCGGAATAGGTATGCCTAATTTGCCTGCCATTCTGATTATAGCTTCAGGATAACTGATATTTTCAGACAGCATCAGAAATTTAAAAACATCACCGCCCACTCCACAGCCAAAGCAATAAAACATCTGCTTTTCAGGCGTAACGGTAAAGGACGGTGTTTTCTCACTGTGAAACGGACATAAGCCGGAATAGTTGCGCCCTTTTTTTTGCAATCGGACATAGTCGGAAATCACCGATACGATATCAGATTCATCCCTTACACGTTCAACTATTTCTTCTGGTATTTTTCTGCTCAATATTCTCACCTTTATTTGTACCGGTGTTTAACTATTCGTTAATCAGCCAATTATTCCTGCATTTTCAGATAATTTAACTATAGATATATTTTGTGCCGTATTTACTGTCTTTATTTCCATTCATGAGATTTTATAGTCTCATTCCATGGCTGCGGAACAAACAATACATTAAAAACCTTTATAGCATATCGGTCAGTCATTCCTGCTATATAATCGCAAATATGCTGTTTATCTGCCGACGGCTCATTTATCAGATAATACTCAAACAGCATTTTTATAAGCTGCTGGGCTTTTTTCTCTTCTTTTTTGGCCTGAGATCCGACATATACCCGTTCAAACATAAAATTCCGCATTTCGTCCATGATTTTCGTCATATCACAGCTTAATCTTATTTCCGGCTGTCCCAGACTGCTCATGATCAGATCAGTCACCATTGCATTGATACGGCTACTATGACGTGAACCAAGTTTTGCAGATAAATGCGTGGGAATATCACTTTCCTGGATAATACCTCCGCGGATCGCGTCATCTATATCATGATTAATATAGGCAATTCTGTCGGCAATACGAACCACCTGTCCTTCAAGCGTCTCAGGCATGTGTTCACCGGTATGAGAAACGATCCCATCCTGAACTTCACGAGTAAGATTAAGCCCGTGTCCGTTTTTCTCCAGATACTTGACTATACGCAGGCTTTGCTCATTATGCCGGAATCCTGTTTCACCCATAAGCTCGTTCAGGACCTTTTCACCAGCATGCCCGAACGGAGTATGGCCCAGATCGTGCCCGAGCGCAATAGCCTCTGTTAAATCCTCGTTAAGGCTTAAGGCCCTGCTGATCGTACCGGCTATCTGAGCTACCTCCAGCGTATGCGTCAGTCTGGTTCTGTAATGATCGCCCTCAGGTGCAATGAAGACCTGAGTTTTATACTTCAGTCGCCGGAAACTTTTGCAATGGATAATACGGTCTCTGTCACGCTGGAATTCTGTCCGGATAGAGCATTTATCCTCTTCCTGATCCCGTCCCCGGCTCTCACTGCTCAAGCAGGCAAATGGTGAAAGAATCTTTTTTTCTCTTTCTTCGGATATTTCTCTGATTAAATGATCATTCATAATAAATCATTTCCTGACATTATTTTTTGTTATTTTTATCTATTCTACAAACACAAAATAAATCCTATCAATCATTAAAATACTTAATAATTAACAAATTATCCACAAATCATGTTTTAGATCAAACATTAATGCGTTATTCATGAGTTATTCATATTTGACCGGATAAAACCTTTTACAGACAAGTGTTTTTGAGTTAAATAATAAAAAGTAAAACACTCCACCAGCAAAAAATGCTGATGGAGTGCTCGATATTTAAAGAATATCTTTCGGTCTTGTTTTTGTCTATTACTCTATTTAGCTGCCAACCTAATCGCTGCCTGAGCCGCTGCCAGTCTGGAAAGCGGAATTCTGTAAGGAGACAGTGATACATAGTTAAGTCCCGCTATCTGACAGAATTCGATAGAGTTCGGTTCACCGGCCTGTTCCCCGCAAATACCAGCATGCAGATCTGGTCTGGTAGTACGGGCTTTTTCCACTGCAGTTTTCATCAGCCAGCCAGCGCCCTTGCGGTCAAGAACCTGGAAAGGATTGTCTTTAAGAATCTTTTTCTCCAGATAAACAGGTAAGAACTTGCCTTCTGAATCGTCACGGCTGAAGCCCATTGAAGTCTGAGTCAAATCGTTTGTTCCGAAAGAGAAGAATTCAGCATCTTCAGCTATCTCATCTGCGATCAGACACGGACGAGGAAGTTCCATGCAGGCACCGACAGTATAGAAGAAATCAACTTTCTTCTCAGACATGATCTCATCAGCCATATTAACAGCCATTTCTTTAAAGAAAGACATCTCTGCAGGATCTATGATCAGCGGGATCATTACCTCCGGTCTCGGAGTCAGTCCTTCTGCAGCCAGCTGAGCAGCAGCCTGGAAAATTGCTCTCATCTGCATTGAATAGATTTCCGGATAGGTAATTCCCAAACGGCATCCGCGATGGCCGAGCATCGGATTCATTTCAGCGATTGATCTTACTTTTTTGAGTAATGCTTTCTTTTCATCGATAACCGCCTGATCTCCGCCGGTCAAGTCGGATCGTAGCCAT
>JAZPYJ010000070.1:0-7890 GCA_045544075.1 Thermoanaerobacteraceae bacterium | reverse complement strand
GCTCCCCAGGCGATCGCTTCATTACCCAGCAAAAGTATTTTGCTCAAACCTTCACTTTGATCTGTTCCGCTAACTGTATCTTTATTGTTAAACTGATTATCAGACATTATTACTGTCACCCTTATAAACTACTTAATAATGAAACGCTGCAGCATTTTGTTGTAAACTATATCCTCATTCGGTCCGATTTCACGGAACTTGCAGGCTTCGAAATCAACCATATCCGCCCTGAACAAAAGCTCTGCTTCAAGAAATTTAGGACGTTTCGGCGAACCATACTCATATTCGCCATGATGACTGAGTATCATGTGAACTATCTTGACGGCCAGTTCTTCAGGGAATCCCTCCATACGGCTGATCCTGTCGCTCACCATCTTTGCTCCGATAAAGATATGCCCGTGCAGTCTTCCGACCAGGGTATAATCGATCACGTAATCATATCTCAGTTCATCGATCTTGCCTATATCATGCAGAAGAGCACCGGTAATGAGCAGATCGTGATTGCAGTCCCCCACTACCTTACCGTAACTGTCCGCCAGCTGCGCAACATTAAGACTGTGCTCCAGCAGACCGCCGATATATGCCTGATGATTTTGTTTGGCAGCAGGTGCTTTGCAATATCTTTCTAATATTTCCCTGTCTCCGAAAAAGCTATCAAGCAGCTTGCGCAGCCAGGGATCATTTACTGACAACACCAGGCGGCGCAGCACACTTTTCATCTCTTCGATATTCCGCGGACAAACCGGCAGAAACAAACTCGGATCTATATCCGGCTCGACTTTTATCTGTCCGAGCTGCAGCTGAAGAATGCCTTTATAATCATATATGTTGCCTTCAGCACGAACTACAGTCCCCACATGACAATTATCAACTATAAAGCCGTAGTTTTCCCATACTTTACATGATATTTCACCGGTCCTGTCCTGAAACAGTATACTCAGATACTGTCCCTGCCGGTCTTTATAGTTCATTAACTCCATTTGTTTTATCAGCAGCAAAGTATGCACTTTGCTGCTGGCAGTAAAATCTTTAATTTGTTTCAGTTCCATGACGGACTCTCCTCCAGCTCCTTTGGCAGCTGACGGTATTGTTATTGATCGGTCCCGATTTTCACCGGATCAGTTTTGTCTCCTGTTATTAATCCTGAAGCTAATTTATAACGATAGATCATTAAAACTCGATAACTTTAGGCTCATTTACAAAAGAAGAAAATGTTGCAACAGCATCTTTCAGATACAATACTTCTGTATTGTCATCTTCAGCAGAATACATTTTTTTCAGATCAGGATAATTATTCAGCATATGTTCCTTGACCTCCAGACGTTCATCGCGTACCGCGACAGCACTGATACGGAGCCAATCCTGTCCGTCAAAGGCACATATCTCGATCTTCGGATTTTTCTGTATCTGCTGAGAAACATCTTTTATTTTGCCGGTCTGAAAATATATTTTATCCTCAAATATATCGACTGTTCCGAAAGGTCGGACCCGCGGCTGATCACCATCAACCGTAGCAAGATAATAAGTCCCGCATTTTTTTAGAAATTCATAGACACTTTGCATTTTGAGCCTCCTTTTTCATTCATCCAGTGCATTGCATGGTATAAAACCTGCTTCCTGTACAGCCGCACATCCGGTTTCACTTTGCAGCCATTTAATAACAGCACGGGCCGGATCATCAGCCGGCATATCACTGCGCACTACTGCATAGTAGCCGTCAGCCAGCGGATAAAAACCATCAGCTATGTTTTCTTCCGTAGGCATTATTCCGTCAAAATGAAGGATTTTCAATCGATCACCGATACCGGTTATTTCAGTTACATTCTGCAGATAATTGTAAAGTGTATAGCCCAACGCAAAACAATTCTCGTGTACATTGCCGTAGATGTCGCCTGTATGATAGAACGCAACTTCTTCCAGCATACTCTCCATAGTCAGCTCGATGAAATTATCCTGGATCCTTTGATCCATCGGCTGATTATCCAAAATCAGATTATCCATCTGTGACTGGCTGCCGCTGTCGGCATTACGGCAGATAGGGATCAGTTCCTTATCCGGTCCGCCTAATTCCTGCCAGTTGTCGATACCATAATCGAGATAAATATCGCGGACCTGTTCCAATGTTATCGATTCCGTAGGATTGTCGGCAGCTGTGATAAAAATAAGTGCTTCAGCAGCCACTTTGGTAAATTCAAGCTCTACGCCAGCGTCCGCAGCCTGCTGCAATACTGTCTCCGATGCATACGGAACCAAAATCATATCTGCATCTCCCTGAATAAGCCGCTGATATGAAGGAACGGTTTTGGAGGCAGTCTCAGGGAAAGCGGATGTTTCTTCAGCATTATCAACCATGTTTCTGTAGATGGTCTGAACGATACCCAGAGTCGATGTTGAACCATCGATACGGGGATAGTTATCAGCAGTTATGTTCAATGCATCCGCTTGTGCACTCATACTTACATCTTTTCCCAGTCCGGGATCAGCAACAGTCGGAGATGAAGCCGTATCTTTTTCATTTTCCTGGCCTTTATCAGCATCATCCCCGGCAGTCGTTTCAGTTTGATCTTTTTGCTGCTCAGAACTGATCGTCTGTTTATTGTCAGTACTGCTCTGCTTATTTTCTCCGCAGCCGCATATTGCAGCCATCAGTATAAGGATCAACGCTATAAATAATATTTTTTTTGATTTGATCAGCACAGATCATCTCCTTATTTATTCTGATCAGTAGGATCTTTGCGGCCGGCTTCGATATCATCCAATTCTTTTTTGATAGCTTCCAATTCATCGGGATCATAATCGGCATATTTCTTTTCCAGATCAGCCAAAGCCGGATCTGTATATGCTTCCGAATATTCTGCTTTGCTGTCAGTTCCTGCTGCCTGATCAGATGAATTATCTGCAGTTGTTCCGCCTGTTGCCGGAGTCTTTCCGGATCCGCTGCTGCTGAATGTTTCGAGATCAGCATTAAGGATCTGGGCATTGGCTTCTTTCTCTTTGATCTGGCTTTCTTTTTTCTTTTTCCAGAATGTATACAGCAGATAGAGCACAATGATCAGAGCGATCATTCCTACTGCGAACATTGATACTTCCTGCCAGGTCATGCTCTGGGTCATTATCCGCTGACCGGCCGAAACAAAAGCATTGGAAAATACTTCACAGTAATCAAGTGAATAATCTGCATAATTACTGCCGATATAATCGACCAGGATATTGAGCGCTTCTTCGTCGATCACTGTAGCGGCCTGCGTACCGATCCAGAACCAGTATTTATTGTATTCCTCGTCACTGCTCAGCCAGAACAGCATCAGCAGATGGCCTTCATCATCAAACAGTTTATTATAGAGTTCTTCGGCGTAAGCCTCCATGTCGCTGTCACTGGGTGTATCACCGAGATAATTAACTGTTCCGCTGCTTTTGACGTCATTGGTGATGAAAAGATAAGGCTGTACTCCGGTAAGTTGGTAAAACTCTTTCATGCCGCTCTGCAGAGTTGAGCTGTTTTCTATAATACCCATTTCATCGGTAAAATAATCAGTTGTCGTACAATACTTAGCATCCAGTTTTTCTCTGTTGACAGTTGATGCCGTGATCTGACTGCTGCTGGCGATCATTGCCATACACATAAATACAATCAGCGCAATCAAAGCCATAGTTAAACATCCGCAGCCAAACGGACTCCCTCCGCCGGTTTGATATGGCCTGTTATTATATCCGCCTCCTACCGGGCCGCCATAATAGCCGCCGCCGGGACGATATCCACCACTGGGACGATATCCGCCACTTGGCCTGTAACCGCCGGAGGAATGTCCTGAACTGCCTGAGGGACGTCCGCCTCCAAAGAAGCCGCCGCCCGAAGATCTTCCGCCGCCGCCGAAGGAACCGCCGCCAAAAGATCGTCCTCCGCCGCCGCTGAAGCCACCGCCGCCGCCACCTCGACTCATATTATAACCACCCTTCTTTCTTTAATTGATCCAACCTGATATCCACCGCTGCGTCGCGCACCTGCAGTGACTTATGACGAATTTTCAGGGTATTGATGTCCGAAACCAGTTTATCATGCATCTGCCTAAGCTGTTCGGCAGCTTCGTGCATGATATCATAATTGCTTTGTACCTGCTCTTTTTCCTGATCGATCTCAACTTTTTTGTTAAGAAAAACGCGTGCGTCCTCCTCACTGCCGCTTTGCAGTGCTTTGCGGGCCAAGCCTTCATATTTCTGACATCCTTCAGCCAAATAATTGAGCTTTTCCCATAAGCGGCTTTCGTCCTGCCACACTTCCTTGCCTGCCTCTCTGACTTCAGCCAGATCCTCGCTCAATTGCAGCAGATATTTTTCCACTGCCTCTTCAGGATCAGCTGCCTTGTCGATCAGATCATTGATATTGGCTTCAATAATATCGCCGAATCGTTTGAGAATACTCTTCATTGGCTTTTCCCCTCCCTGTTTGAATTTTGTTTTCTTTAAACTGCCCGATCATGTTCATGCACCGATCATCAAAGAATAGCATCCAGAAACAGTTTCGCCCGGTCAGTCTGAGGATTATTAAAGAAATCATCAGGCTTTGCCCTTTCCATTATTACACCTTCATCTATGAAAGCGATCTCATCAGCCACCTCACGGGCAAAACCCATCTCATGAGTTACTACGACCATCGTCATGCCGCTTTGCGCCAGCTCTTTCATAACGTTTAATACTTCATTGACCATCTCAGGATCCAGCGCCGATGTAGGCTCATCAAACAGCATGACCCTAGGATTCATATTGAGAGCTCTGGCTATCGCAGCTCTCTGTTTCTGTCCTCCTGAAAGCTTAACAGGATATTCATCTGCTTTATCAGCCAGTCCGACTTTTTTCAGAAGCTCCATTCCTTTATCAGTCGCTTCGTCCTTACTCATTAGTTTTAGCTTTACCGGCGCCAGCGTTACATTTTCGATTATACGCAGATGCGGAAAAAGATTGAATTGCTGAAATACCATGCCGGTCTTGCGGCGGACAAGGTCAACATTGCATTTTTTGTCACAGATATTTTCACCATCTATCCATATTTCTCCCGAAGTCGGAACTTCCAACAGATTCAGGCAGCGCAGAAAAGTACTTTTGCCGCATCCCGAAGGTCCGATAACGACGATATTTTTCCCTTGCTCGATTTCTTCATTAATGCCGCGCAAAACATGATTTTCGCCAAAGCTTTTATGGAGATTTCTAACGCTTATCACTGGCTCTCATTCTCCTTTCCAGATAGGCAAAAAATTTGCCGAGCAGCGAAGTTAAAATAAAATAGATCACTAATGCTGCCAAAAGAGGGATCCATGCACTATAAGTCAGGCTGCGTATAGAATCAGCTGTCATTGTTATATCACGGACTGCTATGTAACCGGAAACGGATGTCTCTTTGACCAGAACTATAAATTCATTGGCTATGGTCGGCAAAGCATTTTTAATCGCCTGCGGAAAGATTATGCTGACCATGGTCTGCCATTTGGAAAGACCAAGGCTGCGTCCCGCTTCCATTTGTCCCGCATCGACTGCCAGGATGCCTCCGCGCAGTATTTCTGCCATATAAGCTCCCGAATTGATGCCGAAAGCAAAGATCGCAACCATAACTTTAGGCAGATCAGTAGCTGCAAATATTCCGAAATAAATGATCAGCAGCTGCGTCAGCACAGGTGTTCCGCGAATGAAGCTGATATATCCGGAAGCAATGGTGCTTAAGACCTTATTATCAGATATTTTCATAAGGCAGGCTATAGCCCCTAGTAAGCTGCCGAGTATCAAAGCAAAAAAAGCAACCTCGATAGTGACTAATGTGCCTTTCAGCAGCCAGGTCCAGCGATCCTGATATATAAGATTCTGATAGACAGACTGGCTGATTTTATTCCAGACATCTGCCAATGTAATAAATGAGATCTGAGATACCAATGTATCAATCAATATTATACTCCCCCTGTTCCTGAATCAGGATATATGATGCAGTCAACGATTATCAACCTAATGTATGTAAAACGGGAGCAGTTGATTAATTTCTGCTCCCGTTTTAATTGCCATCACAGACACTCAGAATTTATTTCGCCGGAGCATTTTCAGCTCTGACGATTATAGCCTGATAAGCATCAAAATAGTTGGCAGAAAAGTCAACGTTCTGACGTCTTTCATCTGTTGCTGTCATACCGGCGGCAATAAAATCGATCGTGCCGGCATTCAGAGCAGAGATCAAGCTTCCGAACTGCATATTGTCAATAACCAGTTTTTTCTCCATGCTGTTGGCGATGCAGGTAGCCATAGCAACATCAAATCCTTCGATAGTGCTTCCGTCCTCGCCTACATATTCAAACGGAGGGAATTCAGCATTGGTACCCATGGTAATTGTGTCAGAATATCCTTCATTTTCTTCAAAAATATCAGCGATCTCACTTGCATCCTTTGATTGCTCAATATAAACGGCATACAGTGTATCGAGAGTTCCATCGGACTGCATTGCAGAAATGGCGGAATCAATGCTGGAAAGCAGTTCATCCTGTCCCTTATCGACCGCGATCGCATATTGTTCACTTGATAACTGTTCATCCAGGATCACCAAACCGGATAACTGAGCAACGATACTCTGAGCCGGCTGTGAGTCGATGATAACAGCATCGACACGTCCGCTCAGAAGATCCTGAGCTGCATCGATGGCTTTTTTGTATTCTTCGACCGTAACATTTTCCATCTCGCTGGCCAAAATATTGCCTGTCGTGCCTTGCTGAACGCCGACCGTCAAACCAGCCAGATCAGCAGATCCCGAGATGACAAGAGTCTGGTCTGCAGGCGCATTGGAACTGCTGCTGTCTCCGCAGCCGGCCAGTAATCCGATAGCCAGCAGCATTACGACAGCTAATAATAAAGCTTTCTTTTTCATTAGTAATATCCTCCCTGATAAAATTTGTCTGCAATTTATCTTGCAAATCTACTAATAATTATACCAATATATGTCTTCTATTGCAAGAGCATTTTTCATTTGCCCAACAAAATTAAAACATATATCATGCACCGAAAAGAATTAGTAAAGAATAAAAAAACACAGAAGAAGGCTGAGCAGCATATCTTCCGTGAAAAAAATGGAGCGGAAGACGGGATTCGGACCCGCGACCCTCGCCTTGGCAAGGCGATGCTCTACCACTGAGCCACTTCCGCTTGATAAATATGAGATTGGTGGGCGATGACAGGATCGAACTGCCGACCCCCTGCTTGTAAGGCAGGTGCTCTCCCAGCTGAGCTAATCGCCCTGAAAAAATGGTGCCGGAGACCGGACTTGAACCGGTACGATCTTTTGGACCGCGGGATTTTAAGTCCCGTGCGTCTGCCAATTCCGCCACTCCGGCATTGGAGGCGACATCCAGAATCGAACTGGAGATAAAGGATTTGCAGTCCTCTGCCTTACCGCTTGGCTATGTCGCCTGTTTGATTGAAAAATAAGAATAAATAAAAATGGTGCCAAGGGACGGAATTGAACCGCCGACACGGGGATTTTCAGTCCCCTGCTCTACCGACTGAGCTACCTTGGCATATGGCGGAACTGACGAGATTTGAACTCGCGATCTCCTGCGTGACAGGCAGGCATGTTAGGCCTCTACACCACAGTTCCGTATGGTGACCCCTACGAGATTCGAACTCGTGTTACCGCCGTGAAAGGGCGGTGTCTTAGGCCGCTTGACCAAGGGGCCATTCAAACATAACTCCTGAACGACAATTGTTATTTTAACACAACGAGCTCTGATTGTCAAAGGTTTTTTGATCGTTTTAGATAAATATATTTCTAAGTTCTGTTAAAAATACAAGTATTATTTAAAAATATATAAAAGATATATCTGTTTTCGAATATATACTTCATAAACAAAATAGTTCTTGTATTTT
>JAZPYJ010000069.1:0-4786 GCA_045544075.1 Thermoanaerobacteraceae bacterium | reverse complement strand
ATACCGGGCAATCCGACTTTGCGTGTCAGCTCAGAAAACGCACGGGAGAGCGTATGAGGGGACATGGAGCATATCTGCCCGGTCTTTTTCAATCTCCGCCGGATCTGATCCATGGTGTGCACCGGTAAAGTTATGGTCCTCTTGGAGGTTGCCGTCTTAGGCTGTTTGATTACCCAGCCGTCAGCGCTTTTTACTTTGGCCTTAGTGATGCTTACCGTGCAGTTTTTAAAGTCCAGATCTTCCGGAGTCAAGGCGGCTATCTCTGATCGTCGGAGGCCTCCGCTTGATGCCAGCAGTATAGGGATCTCCAGACTGCTGCCTTCCGCTGCAGCGAGCAGCTTCGTGACCTGTTCACGGGTCGGAATAACAAGATCGGGCTTAACACGCTGAGGCAGCTGCAGCCGCGGCTGAAAGTCAGGATAAGCGGATCTTAGAGAGCTTACCAGAAGTCCGGCCACGTTGCGGACCGTTTTGGCGCTATGGCCGACGCTGTATTCATTGACCCAGTTCTGCAGCTGTCTGTTGCTCAATTCACTAAGCTTCAGATCATTGATCCCGGAAAAGCAGTTCCGCTGCAGTCTTCTGTATTCGGCAAGAGTATCCGGCGCAAGTATGGCCGAGCGTCCGCTGATATATTCATCAACCGCCTGGCTGACGGTGACCGCCGGAGCTTCCCGGTTCAATCCACGCAGGTACTGGCTGGCCTGATATTCCGCTTCTTTTTTTGTCGCCGCGGTAAAACTTTTATATTTATATTTTCCGGTGACGGGATCTTTACCGACAGAGACCTGACAGCGCCAACGTTCTCCGCGCTTTTTTGCTTTTGGCATTGATAAATCACCTCCATTACGTGTATAATAGAGGTGCAGAAGCTTCCCGTTTTCTGCACCTCGAATCTGGCAGGCCCCTGACGGTTTTTACAGACTCCTTATCCGTCAGGGGCTTCCTCAAATTTCAGATCATTACAGCACGAAACCTCCGATGATCCTTCCGATTTCCGCAATATCGCATTTACCGGAGAATTCAAACTTTACTCTGCCCACACCGCTGAAGTACATTTCCAGCTCTGAGTCAAGGTCGATCGTTCCTGCGGTCTCAATTGAGAAAACTGAGATCTTGCTGTAAGGCATTGAAGTGAAATCCTGCTTCTTTCCGGTTATACCCTGGACGTTGACGGAGATGACTCTTTTATCCGTAAACACAACATAGTCTCTGACACCTTTGTATGCACCGATTATATTTTCGCCGGGAATAAGGATCCCGCTGACTGCACCGGCCATGGTGTCGTTTGATACCTTTTTCAGTTTAATAAACGCGCTGTTGTTGAAATCGATCATATTGTTCCCCTTTCTCTTCTTCGGTTTGTTTTATTTGCATCTTCGGTCGCTTAATCTAACACTATCTGCTCATCTACAGGAGACCAGGTCAGAACGTACCCGTCGCTCCGGACCTCAGCCGGTGTGATGGTATAGCAGAACGTGCTGACAGTCCCGTCTACCATATCGCGATCAACATACACCAGATAATTATCGCCGTCGACTTCGACTTTATTCAAGCTAAAGTCAGTTGCTTTCCAGTCTTTGGTATCCAGGCAGTACAGCTCGACTGCACTCCAGGCGCTGGACTTGTTCTGCTTTTCAAGGTCGGCTGCAGCAGCTGCTTCCTGCTCTTCGGCCGTAGGTTCTGCTGCCGTTGTCTCTTCAGCCTGTTGTTCGGCCTGTTGTTCGGCCTGTTGTGCCGCCTGATCAGAGTTATCTCCGAGCATAGCAGCCAGCACGAACAGCACGAGGATCACGCCTACTATTATAAGTATCTTCTTTTTCATATAATCTCCCCCCCCCCTTATCTTATAACGCTTTGGAATGCCACTGCCTTACCTAATATTCTGATCTCGTCTGCGTCCCCCTCTCTTAATATGATAGGCTGATATGCGGGGTTTTCCGCATTCAGCGATATATAGCCATCCTTAATATAGAAACGCTTTAAAGTCGCGGTGTCATCGATCACCACAGCGGCAATCTCCCCATTTTCCACCTGCGGCTGCTGCCGGATAAAAACGACATCGCCGTCGTATATCCTCGCTCCGATCATACTGTCGCCTTTGGCGATCAAAGCGAAATCAGCCTTGATGCCGTCTTCAACTTCTATATATTCGCCATGCTGCTCATCGACCCAGATAGGTTTGCCGCAGGCAATGGCTCCCAGCACTGGGACTCGCTTGGTGTGCAGCGGGTAGATGTTATCAACGCTTGTTTTGATGTTATCATCTTTTTCGTTTATGTCATCATCGGTCCAGCCCATCAGATAAGACGGATCACAATGGAGCAGAGCGGCGATGGCCAGAATATGCTCGTGCTTTACGTTCTTGATGTTGCCGCTCTCCCAGCGCTGTGCAGTTGCTTCCTTAACTCCGCAAGCTTCTGCAATGTCTATCAGCCGGAGGCCCTGTTCTTCTCTTAATCTCTTTATCCTTTCACCTAAACTATTCATTAAATCACCCCATCAGGTTTATTGTCGTTTAATAACATTATACCAGCTTTTACGTCAAATGCAATATTTTATTTGCATAATACGGAAAAACTTTCGCGAAATGTGTTGACAAACAGGCGGGCAGGGTTTATAATTAGCTTACGCGATGCGTAAGGAAGGAGGGTTTGATATGTTCAGAACAGACACAATAGCATTGAGAAAACTGATGATCGAGCGCGGATACATCACTATCAGCAGCCTGGCAAATGCTGCAGACATTGATCGCAACACATTGAGCAAGGTGCTTAACGGCGTTATTCAGCCGTCAGCGCCTATCATGTACAGCCTGGTCGAAACTTTAGGCATCGAGCCGGAGCGGGCGGGTTCTATTTTTTTTGCTAGCGACTTACGCATTGCGTAAGATATGGTAGGAGGTGCAGAGCATGGAGTACAAACCGGTACAGGAACAATGGGCGATAGCATGGGCGACTAAATTCAGCCACGATATGAAGGTAAGCAGGATCAGAAAAGAGCGCTATCACAAAGCGTGGGAAGCATCAGACATGGAAGCGGCTGCAGAGCACCTGAACGCATACGAGAAATACTTTAATCACGCCCAGGGAATGGTAGAAGCGCTAGAGATTTTCGGCTATTCGTACGTCTGGGACGATGATGCTGAGAAGCATATCGTTATCGAGAGAATCGGTGGTGGTAATGATGGCAAAAAGAGAGTACACGATCGATGTCGTGGCAAGGGACTGGGGCGGGATATGAACATTAAAAAACTGATACTGGACAGCCGCACAGCAGCCGGTTTAACGCTGCAGCAGCTGTCGGATATGTCCGGAGTTCCGCGGGCAACGATCAGCCGCTACGAACGCGGACAGTCTGAGCCTACAGTTAAAAACTTTGACAAACTGCTCAGAGCATTAAATTTAAGTCTGACGATAGGAGCGGCAGAAGAGAGGTGATACTGATGACTAAAGTACAAACAGAACAGATAAAGATGATCAGGGGCTCTCTGGCCGAGACAGGAAAGAAAAAGCAGACTCTTGCAGAGAAAATAGGCATCACTCCGGTGACGCTGTCTAACTGGCAGAGGAATCCGGAGAGGATGTCGGTCGATAATTTAAGGCGCCTGGCGATCGTGATCGGCTGGGAAGCAGAGGATATCGGCAGATTCGTTCTGGGGGTGAAACGATGACAGAGGCTAAGTTTTGTACACAATGCGGCAATCTGCATGACCGGAACGGGGATCTTTGCCGGATATGCGAGACTAAAAAACAGGTCCGGCAGAGACCGGTCGTAAAACGTAATGCTGAAAAATATGCAAAATTCGAGGGGGCAAGAAAGAATGACAGATAAAGAAAGTATGAATAAAGTATTACACTGCCTGATCGCTGTGGATAACGCTGTAGATGCGTTTGCCGATACGGTCACGGCGTTCAATAACCTGCTGACAGCCTTTCAGACCGGATTGAGGGAGACCAGGGACAGCCTGGACATGCCTGAGCCGCCGGCTGCACTGCCAGCTGAACCTGAAGAAGCTAAGCAGCCGGAAGCTATCCGGGAAAAAACAACGGAACAAGTGTTAAAGATGGAAGACGTCAGAGCTATTCTGGCAAAGCAATCCCGCGCAGGGCATACAGCAGAGGTCAAAGATCTGCTTAAGCAGTTCGGCGCCGACCGGCTGTCGGCTGTAGATCCGTCAGCGTACAGCGCGCTGGCCGAGGCCGCCGGGAGGTTGGGAGCATGAAACACGCTCTGTTATCTGCATCATCTGCCGCCCGCTGGATCAACTGCCCGCCGTCAGCCAGGCTGTGCGAGGGTATGGATAATCGGGGCAGCAATTATACCGCGGAAGGCACTGACGCGCACAGCCTGTGCGAATGGAAGCTTAAAAGCGCTTTAGGGTTTGAAGTTCCGACAGAGGATCCTGCGGAGAGACTGACCTGGTACGACACGGAAATGGAAGAATGCGCATCCGGCTATGCCGATTATGTACTTGAACTGGTAGAATCAGCCAGAGAAGTTTGCCCGGATCCGGAGATCCTTATCGAGCAGAGAGTGGATTTTTCCCGGTGGGTGCCGGAGGGTTACGGAACTGCCGATTGTATCATAGCGGCGGACGGCACGCTGAACATCATAGATTATAAACACGGCCAGGGAGTACTGGTAGAAGCGAAGGACAATCCGCAGATGCTGTGCTATGCTCTGGGAGCTCTGGAACTGTTCGATGCGCTGTATGATATCGAGCGGATCAGGATAACCGTTTATCAGCCGCGCAAAGCAAATATCGCGTCTGATGAATGGGAGG
>JAZPYJ010000068.1:0-5675 GCA_045544075.1 Thermoanaerobacteraceae bacterium | reverse complement strand
TTCGTATCGCTGAATATAGTCTTTCCGATCATGGCAGGCGGAATATCCAAACCATAAAATTCTAAAATTTCCGAGCCAATATCGATATTGCAGACTACTCCGGAACGCTTAGTGGTAAAGCTGGAAGCAATACCGTTCTCCAGTCCTGGTCCTGCAGCGATAAACGGTGTCAACAGATCGTTATTGTTCTGCTGAATTAATCCCGGATCGGGAACGACGAATAAAAGTAGGTCATTAGAAAGATCAATATTTTCAATCAAATATCCTATAAATTCATCAGCCTGACGCCAGGCATTCAGTCTGACAGATTCCAGCATTGATGATGTATAATAATCTTGAACTGTATTGATACGGGTGAAATCTCCTAATTCCACGGCAATAACATCTGATTGTTCCCTAGCCTGTGTAAAAGCAGTACGCATTGCCTGATAATCAGTCCGCATGCCGGCAGGGAATTGAACATCCGCCGTCAGCATACCAGAGGTATAACTGTAATCCACAGTACCATCGGATGTACAGAGGACAGCACCTATCTGACGATTTCTGATATCCTTATAGTCAGCATTGCCAATTACTGCAGTTTTCAGACCTGCTTCATGAAGCGTGTCTCCCAATAATCCCAAAGAATTTTTGTAATTCTCTGAAGAAATATCTGTCTGAAGTTTAACTACAGAAAGACATGCACCCTCATCTGCCGTGAGCTGTCTTCCTGTTCGGCGGAAATATTCATCCGACGCCGTGATGCTTTCTGATGATACTGTTTCATCGCTGTATAATTCATCAGAATCGTAATAATCAGCTCCGAATCCTGTTGCTGTAATACGTGCACCGGCTCCGATCACTGCGCAGCAATTGTCGGAATTCTTTACGTCACCAGTATTGCAATTCAGAAGTCCTGCTGCTCCTTCTTCTAACAGACGATCTATATTATCGCCTCGGTACGTATTAAGTTCATTTAGTGAAATCTCATTCAGAACAATAATTACAGTTTTACCATCTGTGTCCGTGATATGCCCGGTTGTTTCTTCGATGGATTTATCACCAGCAGCATCTGACTGAGTTTGGTGACCGCAGAAAAAAAGCAGAGTCAGCATGAGGATCATTAATATTTTTTTGTAAACATGTTTTCTATAATTAACCATATTCTTACCACATCAATATATTAAAGACTACCATAGATCAAAGAATTATTCTCTCCCGCTTACTGAGCGGAGGCTGCAGAATCTCTGACATCAACATAGCATAAGCTAAAGGATCTTTTGTTCCCACTTCCTGCATAAGCAGGGCCAAAGCGTTGCTTTTATTGGAATTCACATCAGAATGTGGCCGGTCATCTGCTTTGAAAGCTGTGTTATCCTCAGAAGTACAAATATCGGGGGATGCATGACGACCATATTTTTTTAAATTTTGGCATGTATAAGCAGAGGCCCCGTTTCTTTGATTAGCATAGATGCCCTTCTCATCTCCGGCAGGTTTGTTCTGATCTTTCCTTTTGGCCGCGGTGCGCGAACCATTTTCTATAGAACCGTGATATTCATCTTCAGGCCAATATTCTTCATCACCGGGAATTGACTGCCCGGCTGGCTGTTCATTTTTATCTGTTTTAGGACCCATCCAGCTCGGAAAATTTATTTCTCGTTGTGATCTTTTATCTTTTTCAGTCTGTTTTGCTGTGCTATGCCTCTGTTGAGGGATCTGCTGACCTTCCTGTCTTTTACGCTGCTGCTGTTGTTTTTTCTTTTTGCTGTCTGGAACCATCAGCAGAATAGCCAGGATCACGAATAATATACTTAAAAAATCACCCATAAATCATTCACATCCTATTTAGGTTCATTATCATTCTTGACTGGCGGAAGATTTTCATCAGCACCGATTTTGGAAAGAGAATCACGCATCTCGGTATCAGCGATAACGTTCTTCAGATTATAATAATCCATAACCCCTAACTTGCCTTCACGAAGTGCAAAAGCCATTGCCACAGGTACCTCTGCTTCAGCCTCTACGACCTTAGCACGCATTTCCTGTACAGCTGCCTTCATTTCCTGTTCTTTGGCTACTGCCATAGCACGACGCTCCTCAGCCTTGGCCTGAGCGATACGTTTGTCTGCTTCCGCCTGATCAGTCTGCAATTCGGCACCTATGTTTTTGCCTACATCCACATCGGCGATATCAATAGAAAGAATTTCAAAAGCAGTTCCCGCATCCAATCCTTTCGTCAGAACATTTTTGGAAATATTGTCCGGATTTTCCAGTACATCCTTATGACTCTCGGAGGAACCGATAGTACTGACTATCCCTTCACCTACACGAGCTATAATAGTTGCCTCTCCGGCACCGCCGACCAGACGTTCAATATTGGCACGGACTGTAACTTTAGCTATAGCTTTGACTTGTATGCCGTTCTTAGCCATAGCAGCAACTTCCGGTGTCTCGATAACCTTTGGATTAACACTCATCTGAACAGCTTCCAGAACATTGCGGCCGGCCAGATCAATCGCGGCAGCTCTTTCGAAAGGTAAAGCGATGCCCGCTCTCTCAGCAGCGATCAACGCATTGACCACTCTGTCAACATTACCGCCGGCAAGATAATGAGCCTCAAGCTGATCAACAGCTAATTTCAGACCTGCTTTATCAGCTTTGATCAGCGGATTCACTATTTTGGCAGGCGGAACACGGCGCAAACGCATGCCGATCAGAGTTATTATTCCGATTCTAACCCCCGCGGCCAAAGCTGATATCCATAAGCCCACTGGTATAAATGTAAAAATAATGGCGACAACTACAAGAATAATGATGATCAGAATAAGTGTTGACATAAACGCTACAGACATTAATACTCCCCCTTTGTAATTTTATTAAGTTATATAATGCTCAGAAGAGACAATTATAATTAAAAATCATTAACAAAATGCCTGCCATAAACTTTCACGCCGTTATTCTTTTATAACTGCGTTTGTTTGAATAATATTAGCATCAACTTTCGCCTGCAGTATCATCTTTGATATTGTCATCGGAATTAATTTCAGCAGTGGAGTTTTGGCTATCTGCATTTTCCCGTTCTGCCGCCACTACTACTCGCGTACTTTCCACTTTGATAACTCTGATTGAGGTTCCAGCCGGAATATAATCTCCCTCGGTAACTACGTCCACCCTCTTACCTTCGATCTCTGCAGCACCTGCAGGACGTAACATCGAGAGAGCTATTCCTGATTTATGCAGCAGATCATGAAGATTCGTACTGGCAGAAGTATAACCATCATCATTGGACTGTTTACTGACAAGAACTAATTTGCGGAATAAACGACCTTTTTTCCCTAATACCTTGACCAGTATAATAATGGCTGCCAATGCTACTACCAAAGCAACGGTTAACGATATCAACGCCTGATTAACCGATACCGAAGTCATAAATACACTTAGAATAAGAAGTGCCACTCCTGCTATACCTGCAACTCCAAAGCCGGGGATAACAAACATTTCAAGCAATAAACAAATAAAGCCTAATAAGAAAATCAGAAGAGCTTCCCAGCCGGAAATTCCAGCCAAAAGACGACCGCCAAAATATAGTCCCAGACAACATATGCCTGTAATGCCGGCAATTCCGAAACCTACAGTAAAGATCTCCAGTACAATACCTAATATACCAATTGCCAGCAACAGAGTTCCGGATACTGATCCTGTAGCCAGACGTGTAAATATTTCTGCTAATCCCGGCTCATGTTCAGTCAATACAGCATCAGAAGATAGTTGAAACAACTCATCTTCCTCCATCAGGAGCAAAACCTCTGAAATATTAGCTGCTGTGTAATCGCAATATTTGTATTTTATAGCCTCTTTAGCAGTTAATGTCAGCACACCATCGCTATCACTTTGCAGATCTTCTACTTGAATCGAGGGATCAGCCATCGCCCGGGCTATTTGAACATCACGTCCATGAGATTCCGCCAGCGATCCCATCTCAGCAGCCCAGGCGGAAATAATTTTCTGCTCAGCAGCTGTATAACTTCCGCTCTCACTAACTGTCACGGGCAAGGCAGCGCCAAATGTAGCATTATCAGTCATAGTTATTTTATCGCCGTTCAAAGCGATATAAGCACCGGCTGACAGCGCCCGATTGCGGATAAAGGTCATCATGGGCAATTCACAAGCCGATAGTCTGTCTTTGATCTGCATTGCTGCATCCATTAATCCTCCGGTCGTATCTATATCAAGTAATACCGCATGAACACCTGATTCTTCTGCTTCTGTTAATGCGCGGTCAATAGATGTATACATAGCGTAATCAACTGTACCGGAAATATCCAGCCGCATTACCGTAGTCTGTGAAGCCTGCCCTTTTTCTGTAAGGAACAACAGTCCGCAGCCTGTCATTATGAAACATATGCAAATAATAATAAGCGCCCTATGCAATTTCCTCCTGCTATATAAATAGTTGCTCATTATACCCCTTTCTGCCGGATCTGATATATATCCGGCCTGCAAATGTTCAGCTGAACTGTTATAATTAATGCCTGATCAATCTGTAACTATTTCTGCAAAACTATCCAGATATTCATCAGCCATATTCCTGATCAACGGCAAATCATGTTCAGCTGCTTCGTCATGCAGTGCAGCTACCCGGAATCCTACTGATTTGGCAGTTGTAATAGCATACAATGAATCTTCAAAGACAACAGTTTCGTTCCTTTTTGTCCCCAATCTTTTCAATGCTGTTTCAAATATTGCCGGATCACTTTTACTGCCGCCTTCATCGCTACTCAGAATGAAGCGGAAATACTGTAAACTATCTAATCTCGCCAGTGCCGCTTCGACCATGTACTGGCTGGTAACAGTACATATACAGCAAGGAGTTCCCTGCCTATAAAGGCGCTGAACGAATTCACGGGCATGCGGTTTAAATTGTATCTCATTTCTGTACTGATTATATATCATATCGTTAATCTGTTTCATAATAACATCTTCGCTCTCACGAATACCGTACTGACTGCGGAAAAAAGCAGCAGATTCACGCAGTGTCAATGTTTTTACAAGATCATTCAGTCCTGGTTTGGGCATAATACCGCGGTCAATTAAATATTTTTCGCCAAAGTGTTTCCACAAAGGCATGGAATTCAGCAAAGTGCCGTCAAGATCAAATATTGCACCTTTGATTTCGTTGATATTCATTAAAAACTCCATTCTTTTTATATATTATTTATCAAATTAAATATAGCATAAATCCAAAAACTTAGCAAGGATAACAGGATAAAAATAGCATTATTGCATTTATTCCTTTAAAAAAATCAAGCGCAGATATATCAATATGCTTATCTGGCAATCTTTATAAAAATATGTTAAAATGTTTGCATAATCATTGAAAGGAAGAATCGCATGAAAGATGATAAACTTATAATCGAGCAGCGGCTAAAGATCCTTCATAATTATTATGATAAAGCGGCAGGTCTTATTGATAAGTTGCCTGATAGCATTCCCCAAAAAACGAAAGATCTTATAAAAACACGCGTACTGGGAGATCAATCTCTTAAGGAACTCATTGACGGACTTGATAGTTACAGACCGCCGAGGTTATTTTTGATCGGTCGCACAGGAGTCGGGAAAAGTAGTATGATCAATGCGATTTGCGGCTCCTATGTTGCCGAGGTGAATGACACACATAGCTGCACATCCGGTACACA
>JAZPYJ010000067.1:0-4256 GCA_045544075.1 Thermoanaerobacteraceae bacterium | reverse complement strand
TTCATAAATTTCGCGGGCTCTCTGATAATAAGCCAAAGCCTGATCATTGATGCCCTGCACAAAATAAATATTGGCAATACCTATATAAGTGGCGGCTGTATCCTGATGCTCCGGACCGAGGATCTTTTTACGCAGATTCAGGACCTGATGATAAGTGCCCATAGCCTTATCGTATTTCCCCTGAGCCCGGTAAATCCCGGCTATATTATCATAAATACGTAAAGTTCCGGGATGCTCGGCTCCCAAAGATTTTTTACTGTTTTCCAGATTTTTCTGATAGTAGGCCAGAGCCTCGGCATAATCACTGCTTATGAACAAATTATTATCAGATGCATTATCTGCAATGTTCCCGCCTGCGATATAAGAGTACTCGGGATCGATCGTTTTTTTGCTGCTCTCATCGGCTTTTTTGGAATAATGACGGGCTTTACCGAAATCACCTTGCTTTTTATATACTTCAGATATTTTTTTATACAGTTCCACTGTATAAGGATGTTCCTGCCCTAGCTCATTCTGACGAATGCTTATGGCTCGTTCATAAAAACTGATAGCTTCCTGGATACGGTTCAATTCCGAACAGGTATCTCCGGCAAAAGCAGCCATTTCACCCAATAATACACTGTTATCATCAAAGAAATTAAGAATATTTCTTGCCTGAAACAGACAGGAGAGATCTGTTTTTTTCTGATTATTCTTCAGCTCATTTCTAATTTTTTCAATGACCCCGCGCACTTCACTCAAGCGCGGATTTGCTTTCCTCTGTACTATTTCCGCTAACACCTGCGGCATGGTTATTAGAGTACAGGTTTTATCATCAATGACAGTTTGACGCTTCTGAAGCCATCCATTGGCAGAAAGAATACCCAACAGTGAATAGTCAGGCAGATTAAGCCATTCGCGCAAAACCTTAGCTTTAACATCAACAGGTTTAAGTACGCACAGAGCTTTTAAAACACCTGATAAAGCGGCAACTTGCTGCTCCTCATCCCCATCCGCTGCAACAATGGCACAAATATCATATAATTTGATCATTTGCTGCATAAAGTCATCATTTGTTATATCATTGCTGCTTAAAACTGTTTCGTCAATACCAGTAAGATCGAATTCTGCATCCTGAAGCCGAGCCAGCATTTCCTGGGCTGTTATTTGTCGTGCACGGCAGGCTTTTACAAGGACATCAAGCGTCTGAGGATGATGAGCGCTCAGCACTATGATCTCCCGGACTGTTTCACGGTCATTACGGCTGAGCTTTCTGGCGTCAGCGTAATTATCATTCAACAGACACCTGACCCAATAACGCATGCACTCAACTTCGGTTGGAAGCAGTCTCTCCTTTTCTCTTTTTGCAACTGCCGCTGCAGCCATCTCTGAAAGAAGAGAATTGCCTGAAGCAGTAATATTTCTTTTTTCGGGATCCGGAGATGTAATCGGAATGGAGTTATCAAAATATCGTTTGCACGCCTGAATATATTCATTGCTGTCTGTCAGCAGCTGCTGCAAATGATGAAACCAATAGGCTATTTCATCATCAGATATCCCGCTGCCTTTAGCCTGGGAAAGAATGCCCCGCCACGTTGCGAAAATATCCTCATCAGCTTCCGCCGCAGCCAAAGCTATACTGAATCGGCGCAGCATCAGGCTTTTGTCCATCGGCTGCTTTGCATCCTGATCATCAGTGTCTGATTCATCTGACCATTTAAAATGATCAGATGTATTCCACAAACAATTGCGCAGTACCAGACGCATTTGCGTATCTGCAGGAGACCAGTGTTCCGTTTCCCAATTCGCCGACTGAACTTTCAGACTGCGGCCGTAAAGCAGCTTTCCCGCTTTAAATGCCGCATCCGCGATATAACTCTGTGAGTAACCGGAAGATCGATCGTTCTTTTGAATATTACGTCTGTCTTCTGTCAAATTAACATCTCCTCCGCAGCCTGTATCAATTATCAGGCATCCATCCGATATAGATTGCATTTATTAGTTCAGACCCAACTGAATACATCCCGCTGAGTCCCTATAAATACCTCTGCAGACAGTCCTTCATTATCCAATTCTGTCAGCAATCTTTCCCGCATAAAACTCATACTGGGATTTTCCGTAGGAAAATGACCGCCATCAATAAAACACAGATCCTCTGCCAGCATCTCCTGTGCTTCATGATATTTGATATCACCAGTAATAAATAACTGTGCTCCGCTTTTCGCTGCAGCATGTGTCAATGAAGCTCCTGCCCCTCCGCACATAGCAACAAGATTTATCTGTCTGTGCAGATCACCGCCGAATTTTAGCACCGGAAGCTGCAATCGTTTCTTTACAAACTGCAGATATTCATCGAATGAATATGTTTTATTAGTTAAACCTAAACAGCCCAAGCCGCACATATATTTATTATCGCAAATACTGTCTTTGTAAGGATCATCATTCTCGCTGATACAAGATCCGCTGACAAAATTATGCGGTTCTAAAGTTCCTGCATATTTTAAATCAAGCATATTCAGCAGTTGAAAATTCACTCCGCCAATAGTTTTATCCCAGGTAGTATGAGCCGAATACACATTGATCTCATTACGGATCAATTCTTTGATCAGACAGGCTTTCTCCTGATCAAAGTCCAAGCATGTCAAAGGTTTGAATAACAAGGGATGATGACTGATTATGAGCTGAACATTTTTATCAATCGCTTCCCGTACTGAATATTCATCAACATCCAGGCATAAAAGAATACGATCGATCTCCACTTTCCTGCTGCCAATCTGCAGTCCGGAATTATCCCAGCTTTCCATCAGCTCAGGAGGAGCAATTCTTTCCATCACAGTTATTATTTCTGATAATCGACACATATATTAGTGATCTCCTTATATTCAACTCCATCTGATCAGAAGCCGATCCAACTCTGCCAATTCTGTTTTGATCTGTTCGGCCCGAAGCCGCATTTCTTCCCTTTCACTGCGCTTCAGACCCTGAAGCATCATTTCTCTCTGCCGTTTGAGTTTATGCAGATATCGCAAAAGCAATGGATGACCTTGTTCCAATAATCTGGGACCCCACTTCAGGTACAGTCCTTCTGCTGTTTCTTCACCTTTTTCCGCCATCATGATTTCATAGAGATGATTATTTTCCTCTGCCAGACTTTCTCTGGTAAGACACCAGCCATTATCTGCCAACCACAAGCGAACATCACTGACATCAGTCATTGGCTGAAGCAGCAAACGTACTACGCCCGGCAAACTATGCAATCCTTCGCTAAGGATATCAATGATCGTTCCTGCACCCATTCCCGCTATAATAACAGTGTCGATCTGATCATCATCTTGTAATATATCAAGCCCGCTGCCCAAACGCACCGATATACAGCTTTCAAGTTTATGCATCCGTACAGCAGTTGCAGCACGCTCATACGGGTCGCGGTTAATATCACCTGCGACCTGATAATCACAAATTCCATGCTCGGCAAGCCAGATAGGAATGTACGCGTGATCAGTGCCTATATCAGCGGTTCTTGATCCTTTTTCCACCCAGTCAGCTATTATCTGCAATCTATCGGTCAGCTGCATTTTACTGTTCCGGGTAGAATTCCAGTTTATCGGCTCCGCAGAACGGGCATACCCAATCATCCGGCAGATCTTCAAACGGAGTCATAGCACTGACCCATTGATTGGGATCGCCTACCTGAGGATCGTACGTGTAACTGCAAACGCCGCAGGCATATTTGATCTCATCCCGGAACAAAATACTTTCAATACCCATACATTATCCCTCCTCGTTTTTTTTGTAATCAGAAACAGTATTTTTTCAGCGGTGATTATATAACAATACCCTGTAGCCGCCGCAGGGACAAAATACAGGGTATTATCCGATACACATCAAAGATATTAATCGTCCTCATCATTACTGGGCTGTAATTCTTCATAAATACCCAGCATGATCTGATTTTTATTCCAAATATCTTTGTAGGCTCTTTTAGGTCTTGTATCATTCTTGAAGATAGCAGCGATAGGCGGTGATTTTTCATCAAGGCCGTAATTTTTAACGAAGACGTTCTGCGGATCAGTAACATCAACGATTCCAACGTTAATGACATAGTCCAGCGAGATGTCATTCAACACATCCAGCATTTCATCGCTGCTTTCATCAAGCGGATTGTAAAAGCCAACAATCGAATAAATGCCTGATTCAAGGAATTTGTAGAAATTTTCTTTGTTTAATTCCTGCACTAAGAGAATCCCCCTTTCTAATGACTTGAGCTTCCACTCAAC
>JAZPYJ010000066.1:0-11125 GCA_045544075.1 Thermoanaerobacteraceae bacterium | reverse complement strand
GTTTCAGCGGTCTTAAATCAGCGGTTCTTAATTTGCTTAATCAGGCACGTATGAAAGGGGAAACGATCAACGCAGCTGATCTGGCTGCTTCCTTTCAAAATGCTGTGGTGGAAGTGCTGGCGGATAAACTGATGATGGCTCAGCAGCAGTATGGAGTAAATAATGTCCTTCTTGCCGGCGGTGTATCTGCAAATCAGGGCTTGAGAAGTGAGATGGAAAAGAGACTGCGCGGAACTGATATCTGTCTGTATTATCCGCCTCCTCTGCTGTGTACCGATAATGCCGCGATGGTAGGGTGTGCGGCCTATTATCATTATCTGGAAAAAGATTTCGCTCCTCTTTCGCTGAATGCTGTTCCGCATTTGCATTTCGGCGAGAAAAAGTATTAAATCATTATATCAATATTTTTCAGAAGGTGATCTGCATGAGTGAAGCAATACAAAACGATAAACAAAAGCTGATCGATGAAATCGTTAAACTCAGGGATGAAAAGAAAGCTGTGATCCTGGCTCATCTGTATCAGAGACCGGAGATCCAGCAGCTCGCCGACTATGTTGGCGATTCGCTGGGATTAGCGCAAAAAGCTGCAGCGACCGATGCTGAAGTAATAGTTTTCTGCGGAGTGCATTTTATGGCTGAGAGTGCCAGTATTCTGTGCCCTGATAAGATAGTATTACTGCCTGAACCTGACGCCGGGTGCCCGATGGCTGATATGATCACTGCTGATCAGCTGCGTGAAATGAAAGCGCGATACCCCGATGCTTTAGTGGTAACTTACGTGAATTCATCTGCTGCAGTCAAAGCGGAAAGCGATATCATTTGCACCTCAGCCAATGCGGTTAAAATCGTTCAGTCTCTGCCGCCGCAAAAACAAATAATATTTACCCCGGATAAAAATCTGGGTGCATTCGTTGCTTCACGCACCGGCAGAGAAATGCTACTGTGGCCCGGCTATTGTCCGGCGCACGATCAGTTACAGGCTGAACAGATCGAAAAATTAAGGACGGAGCATCCGCAGGCAGACGTATTGATCCATCCTGAAGCAAGGCCGGAAGTTTCGCAGCTGGCAGACTGCGTGTGCAGTACATCGCAGATGATCGGGTATGTGCGGCAGAGTGAAAAAGAAGAGTTTATTATCGGTACAGAAGAAGGGATCCTTTACCGATTGACGACCGAGTTCCCGGAAAAACGTTTTTATCTGGCAGCGAAGACGTTATATTGCCGGAACATGAAACTGACTTCACTGGAAAAACTGCGTGACTCCCTGCAGCGATTGCAGCCGAGGGTAAGCGTGGACAGAGCTATAAGAGATAAAGCAAACCTTGCGCTTGCAAGAATGCTGGAAGTTTCATAATGATCTGAACTGAAGCTAATGGACATACAGGAGAAAATACATGATTCCGCGATATCTGGTTAATTTCGACTCAAGAGATCTGGAAATAATCAAAACTGATTTTTTAGTTATCGGCAGCGGCATTGCCGGTTTATATACCGCTTTGCGGGCAAGCTATTATTGTCAGGTAATGATCCTGACCAAAAAAGCGGTCATTGACAGCAATACCGGACTGGCTCAGGGCGGTATTGCTGCGGCGATAGGTCTTGGCGATACCTACGAAGAACATAAGATCGATACTTTGAATGCCGGAGCCGGTCTGTGCAATGAGTCGGCTGTCGAAGTTCTTGTACGCGAAGGATCGCAGAGAGTATTGGAACTTATCCGTCTGGGAGTCGAGTTTGACCGCGATAACAATAATCAAATTGAACTGACTAAAGAAGGAGCACATGGGAAGAGGCGTATCCTTCATGCTCATGGCGATGCTACCGGTGAAGTGATCCAGGATTATCTGAAGAATCAGATCGACGGTTATAATGAAAATCTGTCCATGCATGAGGAATACTATGTAGTGGACCTTTTAGTGGATCAAGGGCGCTGCTGCGGGGCGCTGGTATATGATTGGGAGCATGAAAGATATCTGATAGTGCAGAGTAAAGTAACGGTGGCGGCTACAGGCGGAGCAGGGCAGATATATATGCATACTACCAATCCTGATGTCGCTACTGCAGATGGTGTTGGCTTTTGTTATCGTGCAGGAGCGGAAATCGTTGATATGGAGTTTATCCAGTTTCATCCTACTGCTTTATATCTGCCGGGAGCACCGCGCCATTTGATTTCGGAGGCAGTGCGGGGAGAGGGAGCGATATTGCTGGATAAGAACGGATATCGCTTTATGAAGGATTATCATCCTTTGCTGGAACTGGCGCCTCGTGATATCGTAGCCCGCTCGATCAAGCTGCAAATGGCTAAAACGGAAAGTGATTGCGTTTATCTGGATCTTTCTCCTATCGAGATCGATGTAAAAGATCGATTCCCCAATATTGCCCAGTTTTGTCTGGAATATGGGCTGGATATAAGCAAGGATATGATCCCTGTGTCACCGGCGGCACATTATTGCATGGGTGGAATAAAAACCGATACCTGGGGCAGAACAAGTATTCAGGGACTGTATTCATGCGGAGAAGCAGCCTGTCAGGGAATACACGGGGCTAATCGTCTGGCCAGCAATTCTTTGCTGGAAGGACTGGTTTTCGGCGGCCGCATTGCTGAAAAGGCACGTGATGACGTACAGCAAACTGATAAAGAACTGCCTGTATTTGTCTGCAGTGAATTGAAACATGCTTCGCAGGTTGACATAGCAGGACAATTAAACAGGCTGCGGCAGACCATGTGGGATGAGGTTTCGATCTTCCGCAACAGAGAAAGCCTGACAAAGGCAACCGATCTGATAAATGAAATGATGCCTTATCTTGAACAAGAACTTCCGGGAACGAAAGGGATAGAATTCAAAAATGTGTTGACAGCTGCTATGCTTATCTGCCGTGCTGCGCTGCTGCGGACAGAAAGCCGCGGAGGGCATTTCCGTTCCGATTTTCCGGAAACGGATCCGACATGGCTCAAGCATATAGTTCAGGTGCGGAGCTGAAGCGGGTCAGGAGGGATATTATGCTGAATGACAGATTGATCAGAGAAGATTTACTCAGATGGCTGCAGGAAGATATAGGCTATAGTGATATTACTACCGACAGCATTATTGGACAGCTTAAAAAAAACGCAGATGATCAGACAGCAGTAAGGCAGCAATATTCTGCCGGTGCGGTGATCCTGGCTAAACAGAACGGAATAATCGCCGGACTGCCTGTTGCTGCAAAAGTTTTTTCTCTGCTGGATCGTTCTGCCCAGATCGAGTTCCTGGTCAATGAAGGAGCTGCTGTTGTCAGAGGACAGATCGTTATGCGGATCAATGCTGATATTTCGGCGCTGCTGCAGGGGGAGAGACTGGCACTGAATATTCTGCAGCGCGCTTCCGGAATTGCGACCAAAACCAACAAAATAACAGAATTGGT
Source organism: Thermoanaerobacteraceae bacterium (assembly GCA_045544075.1). Taxonomy (GTDB): domain Bacteria; phylum Bacillota; class JAZPYJ01; order JAZPYJ01; family JAZPYJ01; genus JAZPYJ01. The sequence goes on along the minus strand of JAZPYJ010000066.1, from coordinate 7,723 downwards.
AAAGGACTATCCCGTTCGCATAGCCGATACTCGTAAGACTACGCCGGGATTCCGCTGGCTGGAAAAGTACGCAGTTGAAATCGGCGGAGGAATCAATCATCGTTTTGGACTTTATGACGGGGTGTTGATCAAAGACAATCATATTAAGATAGCCGGCGGTATAGACAGGGCGATAGCAGCGGCTAAAGCGGGAGCGCCGCATACGGTTAAAATTGAAGTTGAGACTGAATCACTCGAGCAGGTCAGGCAGGCTCTGCAGGCAGGAGCTGATATCATAATGCTGGACAATATGAAACCGGAAATTATGAAGCAGGCAGTCGATATTATTGCCGGAAGAGCTGTTGCCGAGGCGTCCGGAGGCATTACGGAAGATAATATAGCCGATGTGGCAGCCTGCGGGGTAGATGTTATCTCACTTGGGGCATTGACCCATTCAGCCGGTGTCCTTGATATAAGTCTGGATATCGGCGAGGCGAAACCTCTTAAATGATATGTTTTAAATAAAGGGCTAAGGTTATCAGGGAGGGATGGATAACGTGTTAAATAATTGGCTGAAGAACTGTTCGATCGAAACAGCGGAGCGCCTGACGGAAATCAATACTCATAATGTTAATCCCGATATGCCGTGCGGGTCAGGTCTGAAAAACAGGGTGATTCATTTTATTAATTATATCCGCACTGCCATGTATCCGAATATTTATTACACACAAAGCATTGATCCGATATTTGTTCGTACCATAGCCTGCGATAATCTGCATCAGGCTGCTCTCTTATTATATGAATTATGTCATGATGTTTTGAATGACGGCTGCGGTAACAGAGATTGCCGAACTGATTCCCGATCCCGTTTGGAACAGGAAGCGTCCCGAATAACTGTGCAGTTTCTGCAGAGCATTCCTGCTATAGCCGAGATCTTGGTAACTGATATCCAGGCAGCCTATGAAGGAGACCCGGCTGCCCGTTCCACAGAAGAGATCCAGGTAGCTTATCCCGCGTTTGAGGCGATAAGTATATTCAGGCTTGCCCATCGTTTGTTTGAGCTGCAGGTACCTTTGCTGCCGCGTATCATGACTGAGTATGCACATCAGATAACCGGAATCGACATTCATCCCGGAGCAACTATCGGACGCTATTTTTTTATCGATCACGGTACAGGCGTAGTTATCGGTGAGACTTGTGTTATAGGAGAACATGTAAAGATATATCAGGGAGTAACTCTGGGTGCAAAAAGCTTCGTCAATGATGAAAACGGCAATCCTGTAAAAGGAATTAAGCGTCATCCTAATATCGGCAATAATGTCGTTATTTATGCCGGTGCAACTATTCTGGGCGGAGATACTTTTATCGGGGACAACGTTATTATAGGAGGAAACGTCTGGCTTACCAAATCAGTGGAAGAAGGGTGCCGGGTTTACAATCAGCTTCAGGTAACGAAAAAATAAGGGCAGGAGAAGAATACGTATGGTTCTGGCAATGGATATAGGCAATACCAATATAGTTCTGGGCGTAATCGCGGATGACCGGTTTGTTGCTACCTGGCGCATTGCGACTGATAAGCAGAAAACTGCTGATGAATATGCCGTACTGTTAAAAGAATTGTTCGGCTATTCAGGACTGCAGTTCGAACAGATCAAAGACGTCATAATTTCCAATGTTGTACCGCCTCTGACTATTACCATGACAAGAATGTCTGAAAAATATCTGGGCCTGCAGCCGTTGTTTGTTGATGACGAATCTGAGACCGGGATCGTCATAAAGTATAGCAATCCCAAGGAAATCGGAGCAGACAGGATCGTCAATGCGGCAGCAGCACAAAAATTATACGGAGGACCGCTTATTATCGTTGATTTCGGCACGGCGACGACTTTTTGCGCATTGACTGCCGACGGAGAATACTTAGGCGGAGCGATCGCTCCCGGTATTGGTATTTCAACTGAAGCGCTTTTTTCCAGGGCTGCCAAATTGCCCCGGGTAGAACTGATCAAGCCTGAAAGCATTGTCTGTCAGACAACTACGAGCAGTATCCAGGCCGGTATCATATATGGCTTTGTCGGACAGGTGGAAGGAATAGTACGGCGCATGAAAATATTGCTGGGCGATCAGACTAAAGTTATTGCAACAGGCGGGCTGGCTTCTCTGATAGCTGCAGAGACTGATGATATAGATATTGTGGAACCTGACCTTACTTTGGAAGGATTGAGGTTGATATACAGGCTGAACAGAGAAAATTCCGGAGTTGAACAGAAGTGAATATAGGCCGGGTCGAATTAAGTAATAATGTTTTTGCAGCACCGCTCGCAGGAGTAAGCGACAGAGTATACAGGGAACTGGCTTTGGAAGCAGGCTGCGGACTGGTATATACCGAAATGATAAGTGCGCAGTCTCTGATCTATGCCAATAAGAAAACACTATCTATGCTTGATCTGGATGATCAATATCCGGTAAGCATCCAGCTGTTTGGTTCCCGACCGGATGTCATGACGGAAGCGGCCGGAATACTGGAGCAAAACGGTGCCGGTATAATCGATATCAATATGGGATGCCCTACTCCTAAAATCGTCAAAAACGGTGAAGGCTGCGCATTGATGCAAAAACCTGTATTGGCTGCTGAAATTATTTCGAAAATCGCTGAACGTGTACAGATTCCCGTCACGGTAAAAATACGTAAAGGATGGGATGAGCAATCAGCCAATGCTGTGGAAATAGCACAGATAGCTGAGGAAAACGGAGCTGCAGCGATAGCGGTGCACGGACGCACCCGGGAACAATTTTACAGCGGAAAGGCTGATTGGGATATAATCGGTCAGGTCAAGGATGCGGTACGTATTCCCGTGATAGGCAACGGTGATATTTTTCAGCCCGAAGATGCACTGAGGATGGTAAATGAGACCGGTTGTGACGCGGTGATGATAGGAAGAGGAACATTAGGCAATCCCTGGCTCCTTCAGCGCACGGTCAAATTACTGACAGAAGGCATTGTGTTGCCTGAACCATCTCCGAAAGAAAAGATCGAAATGGCGCTCAGGCATTTTTTGATGCTGCGGAGCTGCAAAGGAGAAAGAAGAGCATGCCTGGAAATGAGAAAGCATGCATCATGGTATACCAAAGGACTGACCAACGCTGCTCAACTCAGACAGCAGATCAATCAGACTGATACTGCAGATGAGCTTGTTGATCTGCTGGAAAGTTTTAGTGCGATATATTAAACAAACTTGACAAACACATTCGGCTTTTTTATAATTTAACAATAAAATCATTCTCCATCGTGATTTGAGGAAAGGAAGTATTTAATATGCCGGAACAGGAAACCATTTTAACACAATCAGGATTAAAGGCTCTGGAAGATGAACTGGAGTATTGCAAGTCGGTAAAAAGACGGGAGATCGCGGAAAGAATAAAGATAGCGATCGATTTTGGCGATATCAGTGAGAACTCTGAATATGATGACGCCAAAAATGAACAGGCCTTCAATGAAGGACGTATCATTGAACTGGAAAAAATGCTCCGCAACATAAAGGTCATCAGTGATGATGAGTTATCCGAAGACATTGTGGCGGTTGGCTCTACTGTGATCCTGAAAGACCTTGAATTTGACGAGGAAATGGAATACAGTATAGTTGGTTCGGCAGAAGCAAATCCGACTTCCAACAGGATATCAAATGAGTCACCTGTCGGCAAGGCGATCCTGGATCATAAAAAAGGAGAGATCATTGAAGTGACAGCTCCGGCAGGTATCCTGAAATATCAGATCGTTGATATCATCCGCTAGGTTAAACTGTACACAGGAGTGAATATAATGCATTGGTCAGAAACGATTGCACAGGAAATTGTAAAAAGAAGACCGGATAAAGAGGAATATGTTCTGGCGGCAGGTATAAGCCCATCCGGGTCAGTTCATATAGGCAATTTCCGCGATATAGCTACCAGCTATTTTGTCGCAAAAGCCCTGCAGAAGCAGGGACGGAAAACCAGACTGCTTTTTTCCTGGGATGAGTTCGACAGATTCCGCAAAGTTCCGGTAAAAATTGCCGGGGATCATCCCGAATTTTCAGAACAGATCGGCAAACCGTATGTTGACGTACCTGATCCATACGGCTGCTGCGGCAGTTACGCAGAGCATTATGAAAAAGAGTTCGAATCTTCTCTGAAAAGATTCGGGATCGAGGTAGATTTTCGTCATCAGGCTCTCAATTACCGCAGCGGGCTTTATGCAGAGCATATTGTTACCGCTTTGCGCAAAAGATTTGAGATATTTGATATTCTTGATAAATACCGCACGCAGGAAAGTACTGAAGAAGAACGGCAGAACTATTACCCCGTTATTATTTACTGTCCTCAATGCGGAAAAGACAATACAAAGATCCTCTCTTTAAGTGACGATTGCACTCATGCTGAATACAGCTGCACCTGCGGCCATCATGGCACTTGGGATTTCACAAAAGATTTCAATTGCAAATTACCGTGGAAAGTTGATTGGCCTATGCGCTGGTCGGTGGAAGAAGTGGATTTCGAACCGGGCGGCAAAGATCATGCCTGTGCGGGGGGCAGCTATGAGATAAGCAGTATTATCGCCGGGGAGATTTTTGATTATCAGGCACCTTTGTTCCAGGGTTACGAATTTATAGGAATAAAAGGGACTACCAGTAAAATGTCCGGTTCTTCCGGACTCAATCTGACTCCGGATACTCTGCTTAAAATATATCAGCCGGAAGTTATCCTCTGGCTGTATTCCAAATCCGAGCCCAATAAAGCATTTGATTTTTGCTTTGACGATGAAATACTGAGACAGTATTTTGAATTTGACAAAATGCTCAATAGTTATCGCGAAGGCACGGAAGATGAGTATATAAAAGGAATAATATATAATACTCTGATCGAAGGGCGTGAAGTTCGTACCGTTCCTATGTCGCAGATAACTTCTTTGGGATCGGTCGTAAACTTCAATCCGAAAATGCTGGAGACTGTTTTTGAAAAAATAGGCACGCCGTATAAAGAAGCAGATTTTGCTGAGCGGCTTGAGCTGGCTAAATACTGGGTGGAGATATGTTCACCCGAGAACATGAATACTACGCTGAGCACAAGGAACTGGACAGAGTATAATGCTTTAACAGCTGATGAGCAAAAGGAAATAGCTGTTTTACATGATTTTCTTACCGGACAGGATTACACTTTGGAGGGCCTGAATGAGTTTCTATATTCAGTTCCTCAGACAGTTTACGGTGAACTGGCAGGCAAAGAAAAGAAATTAGCACAAAGCAAATTTTTCAAGAACGTATACAAATTACTGTTAGGCAAAGCCAACGGTCCCCGTTTATATCTGTTTTTGTATGCCATAGAACTGGAACAGTATCTGCCTTTGCTTGATTTCAGCTATCCGATGACTGAGCAGGAAGAGGCAGAGATAAAGCTGAATGAAGCGGGCGCGGAAGCTGATCAGGAGGATGCGGCGGATCAGAAACCGGTGGCCGAACTTGCGCCTGTGCAGCCTGAAATAACATTGGATAAGTTCAAAGCTGTCGATTTACGTGTTTGCAGGATCGTTAACTGTTCTGAAGTTAAAAAATCACGCAGTTTTCTGAAATTAACTCTGAACGATGGATTCGGCACGCGCACGATCATGTCCAGCATTAAAGGCGAATATCAGCCGGAAGAATTGATCGGACGCAAAATAATCGTGGTGGCTAATCTGCAGCCTGCCAAGTTTTCCGGCGTCGTTAGTCAGGGAATGCTGCTGGCTGCTACTGCAGAGCAATGCGGCTGTAAAATCATTTTTGCAGATGACAGTGTTCCGGAAGGAACTATCGTGTGCTAAAAGGACCTGGTTTCGCATCTCTTTTCTCATACGAAGGGATAAAGATTCTGAGTTGATAAATTAATATTTGTTTAATGATAATGGCGGATACTTGATTGATAACAGGTATCCGCTTTTTATGCATATCATTCTATCTCAGAAGGAATAGTTATGAAATTTATTCTCCGCAATCTGCTGTATCATTGGAAAATAGTTATTCTGGTATTTATATTGCTGTGTGCGCAGGCTGTTTGTGATCTGGCGCTGCCGAAATTTACATCAGCTATAATCGATATAGGAATTCAGAACAGCGGTGTACGATATGCTTCTCCTATCAAAATGAGAGCGGAAACATATCAAACAGCTTTATCATTGATGAAAGATTCTGAGGCTGCGGCTCTTTGGCAAAAAGAATATGCGGCGGACTCAGACGGCGATTATTATCTGCTGGACAGCTCCGGAGATAATCTTGAATATCTGGATGGTTATTTTACTGAATATCTTGCTGCGTTGAATACTGTAAGTGCGTCATCTGATCGGCCTGCCGGAGATGTCGAAAACATGGGCCCGACAATGATGCATTCTTCGGCAATTGCATTTACTGTCAAAGAATATAAAGCTTTGGGCCTGGATATTGAAGAGATACAGACCGGTTATCTTTGGTCTACCGGTCTTAAAATGATGTGTGTTACTTTGATTATGATTTTAGCCTCGGCAACAGTAAGCTTTTTATCTGCGAGGACCGGGTCTGCGATCGGCCGTGATCTGAGGGAAAAAATATTCGATAAGGTTGTCGGATTTTCTCAGGCTGATATCAATAAATTTTCTACCGCATCATTGATAACCCGCAGTACCAACGATGTTCAACAGGTGCAGCAGGTTTGTGTAATGATGCTGCGAATGATCTTATATGCGCCGATAATAGCTGTCGGCGGGATAATTATGGTTATCAGGACAAAAGCCCAGATGAGCTGGATCATTGTGATGGGAGTATTGGCTTTGATTACCGCGGGCTTGAGTTTAATGGCTGTGGCCATGCCCAAATTCAAAATAATGCAGACTTTGATCGATAAAGTAAATCTGATATCCAGGGAATTGCTTACCGGTATTACTGTTATCAGAGCGTTTGGCAGAGAAAAATGGGAAGAAAAGCGATTTGATAAAGCCAACAGAGAACTGACTTCCTCCATGCTGTTTACCAATCGGGTGCTGTCCCTGATGCTGCCGCTGATGAGTTTACTGATGAACGCGATCAGCATATTGATCGTATGGACAGCTGCTCACAGGATAGAAAACGGGATCATGGAAGTCGGAACGATGACGGCTTTTATTACTTATACGATGATGATTGTGTCATCGTTTCTGATCATTACGGCTATCGCATTCGTTCTGCCCCGGGCAGCAGTGGCTGCCAACAGGATAGATGAAGTGCTGAGTACAGAATCTGTAATCACGGAAAAAGAAGATCGTCTTGAATTGAATAAATGCAGGGGCAGGATCGATTTTGACAATGTAAGTTTTCATTATCCTGATGCGGACGAAAACACATTGAGTAATATAAGTTTTTCAGCTATGCCCGGACAAACTACCGCTATAATCGGCAGTACAGGAAGCGGGAAAAGCACATTAGTAAATCTGCTGTTGCGCTTTTATGATCCTACGGAAGGATCTATAAAAATCGATGGCCACGATATCAAAGATCTATCTTTAGCCAGCCTGCGCGGCAATATCGGGTTTGCTGCCCAGAAAGGTGTGCTGTTTTCGGGAACTATAGCCGAAAACTTAAGATTCGGATATAATGATGCCGGGGAAGACAGATTGCGGGAGGCGGTATCAATTGCTCAGATTGCTGATTTTATTGCGGAAAAAGAGGGAGGATATGACAGCATTTTAGCTCAGGGCGGCGGAAATGTTTCCGGAGGTCAGAAGCAA
>JAZPYJ010000065.1:0-2753 GCA_045544075.1 Thermoanaerobacteraceae bacterium | reverse complement strand
CCAGGCTGCAGCACCTATCGATTCTTTTGTTAAACCTGTTCCTTGGGCGATGCCTGGTTTCGATGATGAAGTTATCATGGCTGCAGGCGCGTTCATCGGCGGATCTTCCATCGAGCTGTCTGCTGATGCTCCGATCAGACCTCCATACAATGTATACTTCCAGGGCGGTCTGACTTATGAACACTCCAAGTTCGGTGTAATCAAAGCTCTGCAGGCATTATACGACCAGAACTTAGTTGAACTGTAAATTATAAAAGGAAATCTTATTGATGGAAAAAAACACACGGGATAAAGTGCGCAGGCGAATCAAAATCATTACTACTATAGTGAAATTCGCAATGCTGCTTATAATCGTAATCGGGATCCCGCTTTACATCTGGTTCGCACATCATGAAATCATCGACCAGTTTGATTCCATGGAAGATGTAAATGCCATGCTTCACGAGTACAAGGGATACAGCATCCTGGTTTATCTTATAGCTCAGATCATCCAGATCATTATTTGTGTGATCCCTGGACAGATGCTGCAGTTTGCTGCCGGATACACCTTCGGATTCTGGTTCGGGCTTCTGCTGTCCCTTATCGGAGCTGCGATAGGTGCTGTAGTATCCTATTATCTGGCCAAATTACTTGGACAGGGGATACTTTATCTTATTTTCGATGAGGCCCAGATGGAATCTTTTGTTGAAAAACTCAACAGTAAGAAGGCGATTATTGCGGTGTTCGTGATTTACCTTATCCCGGGGCTTCCGAAAGACGCATGCTCATATGCTGCCGGCATTTCCAATATGAAGCTGAAGCCGTTCCTGCTGGTGTCTCTCGTAGGACGTACTCCGGCTATGGCAGGAAGTCTTCTGATCGGAAATCAGGTCGGAGCAGGGGCATACACTTTTGCGATCATAATCGGCGCCGCAGCAGTCGTGCTGTTTGTCCTCGGACTGATTTTCCGCAATAAAGTAACTGATGCTCTTGACAGAGCATACGATAAATTATACAAATAGCAATATTGAGACAGGGCAGAAATATGCTCTGTCTTTTATTTTTAATTCATGTTAAAATCAGTATGTAATTATAATATTTATACTAGGAGGTATTACTATGTTTTGCCCTAACTGTGGTACAGAAATCATGAAAGAAGCTTTATTCTGCGGCAACTGCGGATTCAAAGTTGAGGATTTTGTGATAAAGACAGAAGCACCTGAGGAAAAAACTTCAGCTCCATCTTTTGAATTCACACCGGCACAGGCCGCTCCTGCTGAACCTGAAGTTATCACTTTTGAAAATACAGCTGCAGCACCTGCTGCTGAAACACCTGTTTTCCAGACAACTCAGCCGGCTGCACAGCCTGCACGTAATTACAGCAATCCTGAGTTCCAGGCACAGAATCAGTTCCATGCAGTCGATGATAACAGTACACTGGCTACAGTTGTTAAGATATTTATGATCATCGGATGCATAGGTCAGGGATGGCTGATCATTCCTCTGGCATGGTGTATTCCAATGACCGTATCGGTTTTCAAAAGTCTGAATACAGGACGTCCTATCGGAATGGGAATGAAAATATGTACATTACTGTTCGTCAGCCTCGTTTCAGGTATCTGCCTGTTATGCATGAAGGATGAAAGAAAATAGGGCAGGAAAATACATATAGAAAAATGACTGAAAGAACGACCGTTTGTTCGTGCAAGGACAGATGGCCGTTCTTTTATTTTATTTCAAAAAATTACGTAACGGCAGTATTTATACACCGTTAATCGTTGGAATTCCAATACATTAAGCGGATCGTTACGAGATGTAAAAATAATGCGAACAAATGTTTATTTTGTTCTTGACAACGAATGTTTGTTCGTGTATTATAAGAACATAGAAAAGAACAAACGTTCAGAAAGGGTGGAGAACAGCATGACAAGAACAAATACAAGAAAAAGATACAGAATTAAAAACAGAGTAAGATTTGCAGCATTCATCGTTATCTCTTTACTGATGGTATGTACATTAGCAAACACTGTTTTAGGATTCAATAATGCTGTAGCACTTACTGAACAGCAATATATCGAAATCACAGTTGAACCCGGAGATTCATTATGGACAATCGCCAAAACTCATATGTCTGATGATATGGATCCACGAAAAGCTGTAAGAATCATCATGGATGAAAATGATATGGCTGACTGCCAGGTATACGTTGGTCAGACTTTAAGCATTCCGGTAGAATAACTCACATCATATAACATTATCTCATTAAATCAATCCTGTTTGTAATGCAAAATGTACAAAACCAAGGAAAAAATCACTAATGTTGTAAAATCGCCGTTTTAAGCCATTTTAAAGAAAAAAGTGGAGGTATAAGACATCCACTTTAAAAATAAAATCGCTTAGAACGCAAAATAGAGCCTCGTTTTTCAGGGGCAATTTCCTGAAAATCTGTAAAGCCAGCGATTGCAGTTAAACATAGGAATGTATTGACAAAATAATCAAAAGTGGAGTAAATCACATATATAGAGCTTTATAAAATTATTCAGATTTCCCTAAACCATATTTATTATAACAATTTCTAACAAGAAACCGCCTGAATCCGATGGAACAATCCAAAACCATGGAAACAGGCGGTTTTGCCTATCTTGGGTATAATAACTATTCCGAAAATTATGATTTTAGGAATAGTTGTAACTATCAAAAGAGAGCCCACCCTACGGACTATATTTCCATTAAGGCAGGCTTTTCATTATTTTAATTATTATATTAAATTAAAT
>JAZPYJ010000064.1:0-21214 GCA_045544075.1 Thermoanaerobacteraceae bacterium | reverse complement strand
TGCTTTGTATAGAGAGACATGATCATTCCCTCCCTTCACCATGCCTGTAAGTTTAAATTACTCCATCAGGTAATATTATTGCTCCGGCGTATATGTTTTTACGCCCCAGACAAAATATACTATATGCAATACCCATACACAAAAAAGAATAATGCAGGGAATATAAATGGACTTCAAAAACATCATCGTAAAGCCGGATCCCATAAGTATCGTTACAGTGATCATTACCCTGATCTTGGCCGCCCTTGTCATTCCTTTGCCGGCAACATAGCTTTCAATGTTTTTCTTATAAAGTTTGGTGCCAATGAACCATGTATGCAGTCTTTCCGAGCTTTTTGCAAAACTGAACGCTGCAAGGAGCAGAAACGGGAACGACGGGCGTACGGGCACCACCGCACCGACTCTTGTTTCATAAGCATCAGGCAGTGTCATAATGAAATCGTGCACGGAAGCCATTCTGCAGGCGTTTTTGATTTCTTCCCGAGCGGCATCGGGCTTCGCAATACGCAGATTATCCTCGATAGTTTCGTCAAACAGATAGATAACCTGACTGACCATCGTCACATTAGCAAGAAGGCTGTCGGTATCGATATGATCTATGTCGGAGCCGTTATATAGTATCCTGCCTTTATTCTTTTGTCAAAAGCGAAAAAGGAGCTTTAAGAAGGTAGACTTCCCGCAGCCTGATCTTCCCATACTTCCGACGATCACAGCAGTTTTTCTGCATGCAAGCCGAAGCTTCCCATACGTTGTCAGGCAGGCCTGCAGATCATATCCGTTCTTTATCCGTTCTGACAAAGTCATACTGATTTTCCTGAAAATCCCTCGTGCTTACCACCGGATTAAATAGAATCAATTTATTTTATATGTTGGTTAGAAGTGTATAACTAACGGTTCCTTATATAGCGGCAGGATTAATTATCCGCCGCTGACTAATTTATTATTTATTCCTTTCCGCCCTCTGAAATCCTCCCCAAGTAAAATAATGAACATACCCCGTCGTCTGCAAAAAGATTTATTTCTTTACAGTTCCGGTATTAGGTGCTATAATTTTAACATTCGGATCTTTGCCGCACAGGTGCGGAAAGAAGGAGACACGGTAATGAGTTTCAAAGAAAGCTTCCACCCCTATGCCATTATAACAATATTTTTTTGGTCATTGTCATATGTTTTTACCGAATTTGCGCTGCAGTATTTCTCACCGTTCAATCTTGCGTTTATCCGGTTTCTTATCGCATCAGTCACATTATTGTCCGTCGCCGTCATTACAAAAATGAAAGTCCCGCACACCAAAGACATCCCTCTGTTGTTCGCCTCGGGGGGAATTGGCTTTTTTTATTATATGATCGCCTTCAATCACGGGCAGGCTGCTGTCACCGCGTCAACGGCAAGCGTCGTGCTCGCCATCGTTCCCGTAGTTACCGCTCTGCTGGCCCGGTTCATTTATCATGAAAGACTTAAAATATTTCAGTGGATCGCCATACTGATCGAATTCATCGGCGTTATCGTCCTGACGATGTTAAACGGCATCTTCACCGTCAACACGGGTATCATCTGGCTGATATCGGCATCTCTGGCTTTAAGTATATATAATCTGCTTCAAAGAAAACTTACGCAAACCTATACAGGCCTTCAGACCTCCGCTTACAGCATTTTTTCCGGCACCCTGATGCTGGCCGTTTTTGCGCCCGCTTCTATGGAACAGCTGATACATGCTCCCGCGATCCAGTTCATCTATCTCGCTGTTTTAGGCATTTTTTCCAGCGCGGTCGCTTATCTTTCGTGGGCCAAAGCATTTTCCAGAGCGCAAAAGACTTCCCAGGTCAGCAACTATATGTTTATTACACCTTTTCTTGCCAGCTTTTTCGGTTTTCTGTTCGCAGGAGAAATTCCGGATATGGCAACGCTTGTCGGCGGAGGGATTATCATTGCCGGTCTGATGATCTTCAACTTCGGAGAGAATCTTCACAGATCACATAGACTCAGCTCCGGCAGCTTTCCTGCTGATCGATGATCATTTTTACATTATCGATCATTTCAGCGTACTGCTGTTTTACATTCGCGGGAGCATTTATTCTTACTATTCCGCCGAAACCGAATACCCAGCTGAAGAAAACATGGTTCACAGCCACATTCACTTCCAGCATGAATGAAGTCATGTCATACGCACTGGTTTGAGCGTTGATCCCGAACTTATCGATCACTGCGTCCATAACGCTGTTGTCACAGATCAATTCAACGTCCACGCGCTCACTGTTATACATATTGAGCATTCCATTGGTATATTCAGCGATATCGAAATCTTCAGGCTGCGGTTCGGCAGTATCTTCCAATATACAGGGAGCATTGACGATACGGTCGATCCTGAAGTTGCCGACATTATTATGCTTTTCACTGAATCCCACCGTATAATAATAGTCTCCGTTCCAAACCAGAGCAAAGGGACTGAATATATACGGCAATCCATCATTCTTTATCTTTTTTTCTTTACTGACGTCATATTGAAAATACTGAAAAGAAATCTTCTTTCCTTCGTTGATCGCCTGATTGATAGTTTCTATGCTGTAGTATATCCTTTCGTTTTCCTGCTTGATACGGCCCTCCGGCCAGAGATTCCTCCTGAGAGATGTTATGCTGGTCGGAGTGGCAAGCGTAGTTATCTTTCCGATCAGCTCGTCACTTTTCTCCTTGGTAATGAACTTGGAAGAAGCAACGGCATCAACCAGCATTTTCAGCTCGGGAAGATTGAATGTGCGGGCATAATCATTGAGGTAATATTTTTTAGGTCTCGATCTTATTATTTCAATTTCCATTCCGGTCTGTATCAGCAGATCTATATCGGAAGAGACCGTGGTCCTATGTGTTTTCATTCCGTATTTTTCTTCTAATATATGTATCATTTCAGAATTAGTAAGCGGATGCTGTTCATCCGTATCCTGAAGCATTTTTTCTATGTACAGCAATCTTAATTTGCTTTCGTTATCCATTTTTCCCCCTCCGTCTTTAATGTCATATCGTAATTATAACACAATACGGTTGATTTTTTAAACTATTATATCATATATCTTTATTATTGCCGCGAAATTCCCTGGAAAACATAATGTGCCTGATTTTTTCTTGACATTGCCCGGGATATAAATATAATTGATATTGGGATATTGTTTTTCGGCGAATATCCGAAACGAATAAACTGCATCAAAGGAGGCTCTCTATGGACGCGAAAGTAAAAGAACTGCTTAACACACAGATCAATAAGGAACTCTATTCGGCATATCTCTATCTGGATTTTGCCAACTACTTCGATGAGGTCGGACTGGACGGATTCGCCAACTGGTACAAGATCCAGGCTCAGGAAGAAAGAGATCACGCGCTTCTGTTTTACGAATACCTGCAGAACAATGACGAGCCTGTCACTTTTGAAGCGATCGCCAAACCGGAATGGGAAAAAGGCGACAACATGACTCCGCTGAAGAAAGCACTGGAGCACGAAAAATATGTGACCGAGACCATTAACATTATTTATAAGGCTGCTTATGACATTCATGATTTCAGGACCATGCAGTTTTTGGACTGGTTCATCTCCGAACAGGGCGAGGAAGAAAAAAATGCTTCCGATATGATCACTAAGATGGAACTTTACGGCGGTGACAGCAGGGGCCTGTACATGCTGAACAGCGAACTTCTTGGCCGTGCTTACAGCGCACCATCGCTGCAGCTCTAAGTAAACGTTTGCTTATTCCGTCACAAACGGACAAACCGCTAAACAGTCCGCAGAGATAAATATTGTCATAGTGCAAAGCAAGGAAAAACAGAAATATACATTTATAACAATCAACACGCCGTATCGTTGGCGAACCCTTCTTGACCAAACCTCTTGCATACCATTACGGTATACAGGAGGTTTGTCATATACAGTACGTCTCTGCCGTTTTGTTATTCTATCAGAATATACCGATATATTTTTTCTTTCCCCTTGACACAGCGAGCAGTTGGCTGTATAATATGAGCAATTAGACTGCTCATATCGTTCCGATCATGTTGCTCATGGCAATTCCTCCCGTCAAAATTTTCCCGGGCAGTTATGTATTATAGTTAAAATTGCCTGCGCACTTATGCCGCAGTCACCTTTTTCCAGTTTAACGTCACGATTTTTTGTGAACAGGAGTGATGAACCAAATGAAATTCGGAGAAAAATTCAAAATGGAAAGGGAAAAACGAGGATTAACACAGCAGGAAACAGCCGATGCGCTGGGTATCAACCGCAGAATGATAACCCGTTACGAAAACGGTATTTCCTTTCCCCGCACCAAAGATGCCTACAAAAAGATAGCTGCCTTTTTCGAAGTTGACACCAACTGGCTGCTCACCGAAGACGAAGAATTTATCGCTCAGGCCGCTGAGCGCTATGGTTCGCGCGGCATGCGGCAGGCTCAGGCACTTATCAGCGAAATGTCAGGTCTGTTCGCAGGCGGTACCCTGTCCGACCAGGATAAGGACGCTGTGATGCGTGCACTGCAGGATATCTATTGGGAATCCAAAGCCCGCAACGTAGAGAAATACACCCCTGAAAAACACAAAAATACCGACAGCAGCAACTCCTGATCAAAACATCTGCAAATAATTCAAAGGGGTGATCATACCATGATTATCCGTTCCGGAGATATCCATCGCAAGGCACGGCATATCATAACCCGCTTCGGAACAAAAGACACTATAAAAATCGCCCGCGAGTTGGGCATCTACGTTCACATGATAGACAATTTAAACGAACTGCTTGGCATGTATACCTACCGTTATAAGGAAAGGCATATCCTGCTGAATGCCCGCATGGATCCTATGCTTATGCAGATAGTCTGCGGTCATGAGATAGGTCATGATCTTTTTCACCGCGAACTGGCCAAAGGAAACACATCTCTGCCCGAATTCGTCCTGTTCGATATGCGCACCAGGCACGAATACGAAGCCAACGCCTTCGCTGCCCATCTTCTGATCAGCGATGACGAGCTCCGCGAACACCTGCTTCAGGGCTGCGATGTTGTGCAGCTGGCCCGCATGATGAATGTCAACATCAATCTGATACTGATCAAACTAAACGAAATGAACAGATTGGGCTGGGGTCTGGATCTTCCTTATGTTCCCGCCGGCGACTTTCTGCGTAAGATCAGCCCGGAAGGCTGAGATATCAACCGAAAAACATCATCGCTAAAACGCAGATGCATCAAAATCATAAAAAAAGAGGTCAAAACACTATGCCATTACAGATAGTCCGCAACGATATAACCAAAATGAAAGTGGACGCCGTCGTCAACGCCGCAAACAGCACCCTGCTCGGGGGCGGAGGCGTGGACGGAGCGATCCACCGTGCCGCGGGGCCTGAACTGCTTGCCGAATGCAAAACTCTGGGCGGCTGTGCAGCGGGAAAGGCAAAGATCACAGGCGCCTATCAGCTTCCCTGCAAATATGTCATCCACACAGTCGGTCCGATCTGGAAGGGCGGCGGACACGGCGAACGCGAGCTTCTGTTCTCGTGCTACCGCACTTCTCTCGAGCTGGCAAAAGAGAACGGATGTGAAACCGTCGCCTTCCCTCTCATTTCCTCCGGCGCCTATGGTTATCCGAAGGATCAGGCACTGCACGTTGCCGTCGAAGCGATCAGTGAATTCCTTCTGGCCAACGATATGACGGTATTCATCGTCGTTTTCGGCAAAAATGCCTGCCGCATCAGTGAAAAGCTGTTCTTCGACATTGAAGAGTACATCGATGACCGCTATGTCGATGAACACAGTGACAGTTTATATGAACGCAGAAGGCGTCAGATCCTTTATGAAGAGATAAGCTTCACAAAAGCAAGCCCGGAGACACCCGAACCAGTTGGTTCACCCAACTCACACCGCAAGACAGATGATATCCTCAAACCGAAAAAGCATAAAAAGACCGGCGCATCCGATCAGTTCGTTTCCGGACAGTCATCAGTCAAATCTTCTTCCCTGACCGATGCTATGCTTCAGCTGGATGAAAGCTTCTCTGAAATGCTGCTGCGCAAGATAGACGAATCGGGCATGACGGACGCCGAATGCTACAAGAAAGCCAATATCGACCGCCGCCTGTTCTCCAAGATACGCGCCGATAAACTTTACAAGCCTTCCAAAACCACGGCTATCGCCTTCGCTATCGCTCTTGAGCTCTCCCTGACCGAGACCAGCAGCTTGCTCAGAAAAGCCGGCTTTGCTCTCTCCCATTCCAACAAATTCGATATAATCATCGAATATTTTATCGAGCAGGGCAACTACAATATATTTGAGATCAATGAGGCTCTTTTTTCATTCGATCAGAATCTTCTGGGCGTATAGATAGAAAGGATGCTCATCATGCAAAATCATGCTGAAAGGAACTCCCATGAGCATACAGAAAAATTGCAATCGCTGCAGCAAATGCCGCAGGCACACTGCAGCGGTAAGACCTACATCGCCATTGATCTCAAAAGTTTCTACGCATCAGTTGAATGCCGCGATCGTGGCCTCGACCCTCTGAATACCTATTTAGTCGTCGCGGACGAAAGCCGCACAGACAAGACCATATGCCTCGCCGTCTCCCCGGCACTAAAATCCTGCGGGGTGCCGGGCCGCGGGCGTCTGTTCGAAGTCAAGCAAAAAATCAAAGCAATCAATGCGATTCGCCGCCGCTCTGCTCCGGAGCACACCCTCGAGGGCTCCTCCTGTTTCGTCTCCGACTTGCAGAACGATCCGAAACTTGCTCTGGACTTCATCATCGCCCCGCCGCGCATGGCCCGATATATGAAATACAGCACCCGCATCTATGAGATCTATCTTAAATATATCGCGCCCGAAGATATCATCGTCTACTCCATTGATGAAGTCTTCATTGATGTCAGTGCCTACCTTACCGCCTACAGATTGCCGCCCCGTGACCTGGCCATGAAGATCATCCTCGACGTACTTGACTCCACAGGCATCACCGCCACAGTCGGCATCGGCAGCAATCTTTATCTTGCCAAAGCCGCCATGGACATCGTGGCCAAAAACACGCCCGCCGGCCCGAACGGCGTGCACATCGCTGAACTGGACGAAATGAACTACCGGCGTAATCTCTGGTCCCACAGTCCGCTCACCGACTTCTGGCGCATAGGAAAGGGCTGCGCCAGACGACTGGAGAAGAACGGCATGTTTACTATGGGAGACGTAGCCCGCTGCTCGCACGAAAATGAGGATATGCTCTACAAACTCTTCGGCAAGAATGCCGAGCTGCTTATCGATCATGCCTGGGGCTGGGAACCATGCACCGTCGAAGCAGTCAAAGCCTACCGGCCCGCCAGCAGTTCTCTCGGCTCAGGTCAGGTGCTCCCCGTCCCCTACGAAGCGGACAAAGCCGGCCTCGTCCTGCGGGAAATGACCGATTCGCTCGTCCTCGGCCTGCTGGACAAAGGACTGGTCACTGATCAGATAGTTATCACCGTCAGCTATGACAGCATCAATATGACCGACCCCGCGCAAAAAAAACAATACCGCGGCCCCGTTGCCAAAAACTACTACGGCAAAACAGTACCCAAACATGCGCACGGCACAGCCAACCTTGATAGCTATACCTCCTCTGAAAAGAAAATCATGAGTGCGGCAACCGAATTGTTTGAGCGTATAGTAGATCCCGACCTTCTCATCCGGAGGCTAAACATCACAGCCAATCATGTATTGGATAAAAGATCCGTTCCTGAAAGAAACAGCCGCTTCGAACAGCTCGATCTGTTCACCGATTACAAAATGCGCGATGAGGAACAGCTGCGGGAGTCTGCGAAGCTGGAATATGAGGAAAAAATTCAGCGTGCAGTGCTCACTATCAAAAAAAAATTCGGAAAAAACGCAATACTCAAAGGCATGAGTCTGGAGAAAGGAGCGACCGCCAAAGATCGCAACTCGCAGATCGGCGGTCATAAAGCATAAGTGAAATGAAGGAAAAAACACATATGTACGAAGATATTATAGATCTGCCCCACCATGTTTCGGAAATCCGGCCGCAAATGTCCCTGGCTGATCGGGCAGCACAGTTCTCCCCTTTTGCAGCTCTCACGGGCTATGATGCCGCCATCAGAGAAACAGGGCGCCTCACCTGCCAAAAGATCGATCTTGACGATGATATCAGAGACGAGCTTGATCGCAGACAGGCATTTCTTTCAGGGATCATTGATGTCCGACCCGAGATAGAGGTCACCTATTTTGTTGCCGATTCTGCCAAAGAAGGCGGCTCCTATATATCTGCCGCAGGTAAACTCCGCCGCATAGATTTTCATGAACGTATTCTTATTTTTACCGACGGCAGGAAAATCTCTATGGATGATATTTCGGCCATCGACAGCAAATATTTACCTTGCTGAGAAAAAGAAATACTTCATTGGCTGTCTATTAGAAAATACATGCCGAATGCAAAAAATAAAGCCTGCCGTTTTACCGGCAGGCTTTCACAAAACAAATTGCAGGACCTCGCGGAGCGCAGCTCATTTCTATCGCCCTAATCACAGATGCTTATGATTCCGCTTCACACATTAAATCTGTTATATTCCTGATAGCAGTCTATGCACAGCTTTTTTTCACCCTGCAGTCTGATCCAGTTGGCACCTGTGCTTTCGCCGCAGCTGTCACATATATAGGAATCGAAAATTCTGGCTCTTTCGGGAACATCGATAGAAGTCGGCTTAACGGCAAACATTTCCTCCTGAGGACAAGTGTAGTAATAATGCTGTGCCTCTTCCCTGCTCATCTCCCCGATCGGTTTGTTGAGAACCAGCCGGACCGATCTGCCGTTCTGCCTATTATAGAAAGAGAATGCCTGTTTGCCTGTCATATGGAAAAGCAGATTGCCTTTGCCAACGCTGCAGCCTAGCACGACCTGAACTGCGTCGCAGCCGCAGGCGTCATTTTCCGAGATACATACCACCTGCTCGTCTTCAGAAAAAGTCAGTTCCAATAAATCTATGACGTAAAGCGCTGCCCGGAAACCTATAGTCAGACCGGGGCATACATGGCCGTGAAAAGCGGCAGTTTTATCCCAAAGTTCCTGTTTATTCATAGCAAGCTCCTGTTATTCACCAAATTTTACAGTCTGATAGCCGCCGTAATAGCTTTCAGCAATAGCGTCATAAGCATCGATACCCAGCATGAAATTGGATATCTCATCAAATTTATCTTCCACATTTACATCGGAGAAAGCTTCGGGATAGATGACAGACCCTATATAGTAAGCGTCAGCGATAGCTATCTCCAGATTGGTGTAGTACCAGTTGTACGGCATCTGCATGTAAACTTTGCCGTCTCCCACAGCGTCCAGCGCATTGTAGAAATCAGGGTTGGATTCATAATCGTCCTTCATGATCTCATATCCACCGGCATCGATTACGATAGCATCCGGATCCATTTCCAGGATCTGTTCTTTATCTATCATGGCATAGTTAGTGATACCTGCCTCAGCGGAGGCATTTCGTATATTAAGCACTTCAAAGAGGACATAGTTGCCGACAGTACTTTCAATTCCGTGATTTCCCTGGTTGGACTGACAACCAAAATAGACCAGCGGTTTCTCGGAAATATCTTTGGTGCGGTCATTCAGATCCTTCTGAGTATCCTGCATGAATTTGACGACTTCCGCGGCTCGTTCTTCGTTGCCAGTGATCCTGCCTATCAAGTTCATTGAATCATAGATGGCCTGATCGAATACTTCATATTCTCCGTAACTCAAAGCAACAACAGGAATGCCTGTTTTTTCCTGCAATTCATCCACGGCGGCAGGTTCAGAATTGTACATGGTGAATATTACATCGGGCGCAGCATTGAAAAGCAGTTCAGCATCGGGGGCGTTGCCCGGGCCTCCCGGTCCGATCACAGCAGCATTACTCAGGTCTCCTAAGGACATAGTGTACGGACGGCCTGAGGATCCCCATTCGATCTCGGAGCTTTCCACTCCGACCAGATTCTCACTGTCCGCCACATAGCAGTATAAACGCAGAGCGCCAGGCCCAATGCAGGCGAATGCATCAGCATCACCCGGGACTTCAACAGTACGTCCCAGCAAGTCGGTCACTTCAGTTACAGCCGGCTGGTCAGAGTTTCCCTGTGAAGAACCGCCGCAGGCACACAGGGTAAGCATCATAACTAAAATCATGAGCATTAAAACCGTTTTCTTTGTTTTGTTCATTTTTGCGTCTCCTTTTTGTTTTTTTATCTTGGTATAACTACCTTGTGTCCATTATGATCTGTTACATCCGCGTCCACGCCGTAAACCTCCCTGATCATTTCTGCAGTAACGGTTTCACTGCCGCCAAAGGCAAAAATCGTTCCTTCCTTCATGGTAAGAAATCTATCGGCATAACGCAGAGCAAGATTCAGATCATGAATAGTCACTATTGCCGTCAATTTTTGCTGCCTGACTATGTCCTTAATGATATGCAGTACTTCCAGCTGATTTTTCATATCCAGATTGCTGGTAGGTTCATCGAAAAGAAGCACGGGGGTCTGTTGGGCCAGCGCTCTGGCGATCGCCACTTTCTGCCGTTCACCTCCTGACAACTGAAATACGCCGCGCATGGCATACTCTTCCAGAGACAGCATATGCAGCACATCTTGGACTATCTCCAGATCACGGGCCGTGATATCCCATTTTATAAACGGCTTGCGCCCCAGAAGCACCGAGTCGAACACCGTGCTGTCAGAAAACTCACAGTTCTGCGCAACGTAGCCGATTTTTTTAGCCAGTTCTGTGTTGCTCATTTTATTGATGGATGACCCATCCACCAGTATATCGCCTGATGAAGGGCGGTTGATTTTATTGATGCATTTCAGCATAGTGGATTTGCCGGCACCGTTTACGCCGAGTATGGCTACTATTTCACCCGCGGCAGCGGAAAATGATACATCCTTTACTACTTCATGGTGACCATAGGAAAAATAAAGGTTTTTTATTTCAAGATTCATCGTCTCTGAGTCCCCTTCAGCAGCAAATAGAAAAACATAGGAGCGCCCAGCAGAGAGGTTATGGCTCCCACAGGCAGTATTATCGGTGAAATTATAGTTCTGGCCACGGTGTCGGCCATCAGCAGGATAACTGCTCCCATCAGCGCTGAAGCAGGAATCAGAAACCGATGGTCGGCACCGATGATTCGCTTCATGATTTGCGGTCCGATCAGCCCGATGAAACCGATCATACCCATGAAGGAAACCGAGACTGCTGTAAGTAAAGATGTAGCGATAAGTCCCCAGAAACGAACGCTCGACGTGCGTACGCCCAAACTTTTGGCTGTCTCGTCACCGTTTGCCATAGCGTTGTAATTCCAGCGCATCAGCATAAAATAAAATATGCAGACCACTGTCAGCACTGTGAGGATAGCCACTTCCCGCCAGGATACCCTTCCGAGGTCGCCGAAGGTCCAGAATAAGGCCGCAGCTATCTTAACATCATTACCGAAATACTGGATCAATGTAGTACCTGCACTGAAGAGCGAACTAAGCGCCACACCGGCCAGTACTATAGATTCAGGGGAAAAACCCCGCAGGCCCGAAAGAGCCATTATAAGCATGACTGCAGACATAGAACATATAAAGGCGCATATGGTTACAGCATAGGGATTGTTGATCACCACGGCGTCAGAGGCTGTATCCATTATGGTGCCGGCACCAAAAACAACTATCGCCAGATTGGCACCGAAGGTCGCCGCGGCTGATATACCCAATGTAGACGGAGCCGCCAGCGGATTTTTAAGGCACGTCTGCATTACGCAGCCGGCTATGGATAATCCGGCTCCTGCCACGACTCCGGCAATAACACGGGGCATTCGTATTTTCCAAATAACTACTAAGCTGCGTTCATCACCTAAACCTGTTAATGTTTTCAATACGTCCCACGGGGACATGGATGCAGCACCCGCATTTACGGAGAGAGCCATAAACAGAGCGGTGACTCCTAAAAGTGCGCCCATGCAGTACCATTTGCGCCGGATGGAACGGTGATAGGCTTTGATTCCGCCGTTTGTTTCAATCATATTATCCGCCAAAGACGCATATCTTTTGTTTTTCATTATTGTTATTCCTCAGCTCAAAGGTCCCAAACGATCTTTATATATCTGACGCTGGAATCGATCTCCGGGAAATTCATCCTACAGGGGCGACAGTATGGATTGGTTTTAATCATTTGACTGTCTCCCAGATCATTGTGACTAATGTAGTGTTTATCGATTCCCTAACCTGACCATCTTCGCTGATCTGTTCCAGATAGCGGCATATCTTCTGCTCAGTCAGTTCATCGATAATATGAGAACTTTTTATCCTATTTATGTACCATACCTGAGCCTCAGTTAAAGACATAGAGGATTTCCAAGTGGTTTTATGATAGCTAACCTCCGGATCGCTTCCCATAGCCCAAACAGTATCAAAAGCATACGCGATTGAGTCATCTGAGTCTTGTGTTTTCAGTCCTGCTATTTCCCTTATCGCATCTGAAACCTCGTCAGTTCGTCTGGCAGGTTTGCATAGCGCACAGTAACGGCGTGAAGCTTGCATCATTTTGATAAATGATTCATAATCAGCGATGGCAGGTGTAGTATGGGCGAAAACCAGATCGAATCGACCTTTGAATTCTTCACCATCACAGTTCCACCAGTCACGTTCCAGAAATTCAATATTTGAAATTTTCTGCTCCTCTGCATATCGTCGGCCGGCTTCAAGCATTTTCGGAGAAAAATCAGTCCCTACGACTCTGCCGACTTTTTGAGCAAAGGCAACGCAATAGCTTCCGGCCCCGCATCCTATGTCCAGTACAGACATCTCCTTGCCGAGCGGTATCTTGTCCAGTATACGGCGCAGAAAGTCGTCATCGGTGAAATTGATCTTTTCTTCGTAAACGTAGTCTTCTGCTACGCTGTCCCATGCCGCGATGCTTGCAGAGCTATCTATGTTCATATGGTTTGTCCAGTTTTTCTTGATATAGGATAAGTCCATAATCCCCAGATCTGCCTCCTGATCTCCAATCAGCAAAAGCGTGGACGCCTGAATGCCGTCCAAAAGACATTATACTCACTTAACATATGATATATAAGCCCCCTGGGGGGATGTTTTTTTAATTTTTTTTGCTGTATATCTTTATCTTTATTGATTCTGCCCTGCTGTTATCATTCACGGTAAGGGCTCTCATTGCTCCCGAGCACTGAAATATTTGCCCTTGATATTCACACCGAGTTCGTGTATAATATTTACGCGACAATTTAGATTAATCTCCCGGGAAGCTTGTGTTACAGGCTGAGAGGAAGGTATGACCTTCGACCCGCGAACCTGATTTGGATAATGCCAACGTAGGGATGTGCAGATTACAGCATAAACAGCGAGAAGCTGCCAAATCAGGCAAATTGATCGCTGTTATATTTTTTGGGGGAAAGGAGATGAGGCCATGGTCAAAGTGAACGGAAACGAACTGGCCATCGCAGGCAGGACTATTGCCGAGCATCTGGCATCGACCGATTTTGACCTGAAGCGCGTTGTGGTTGAACGCAACGGCGAGATCGTACCGAAAGCACAGTACAGTGAAACTGTTTTGGCAGACGGAGACATCATCGAGATCGTCAGCTTTGTAGGAGGTGGTTAGATGTCAGTCCCGACCAAAGAAGAAATGTGGGAGGCACTTGTTGACCGTCACGGTGTTGAGCTGCAGAAAAAGATCTCCTCAGCCACAGTCGCGGTCTGCGGCCTGGGCGGTCTTGGTTCCAATATTTCGGTGTCGCTTGCACGGGCTGGTATAGGCCGTTTGATACTGATCGATTTCGATCGGGTGGACGTTTCCAATCTTCATCGGCAGCAATACAAAACCGATCAGGTAGGTCTCTTCAAAACCGAGGCACTCGCCGCCAATCTGCGGGAGATCGCGCCCTATGTAGAAACCACGCCCATCACTGCAAAACTGGATGAAAACAATATCTGCAGCATTTTATCCGGGGCAGATATCATCTGCGAAGCATTCGACAATGCTGAGTACAAAGCTATTCTGGTGAATACCGTTCTTGAGAGTATGCCTGACAAATATCTGGTTGCGGCTTCAGGCATGGCCGGACTCGGAAGTCCAAACGCCATTAAAACACGCAGGATAGCCAAAAGATTTTATCTGTGCGGCGATGAAGTCAGTGATGTGGCAGATGATATCGGGCTGGTCCCCTCACGTGTCATGCTGTGCGCTGCGCATCAAGCTCACACAGTGCTGCGTATCCTGGCGCAGAAATATGATATATGAAGCGCCTGTTCAGGATCGCAATGATTTGAACTATTGAGTAAGGAAGGTTTTAATATGAATAATGACAAGCTGGTTATCGGCGGCCATGAATTCAATTCCCGTTTTATTCTGGGCTCCGGTAAGTATTCTCTTAAACTGATCGAAGCGGCTGTAAAGGATGCAGGCGCTGAGATCATCACGCTGGCAGTTAGGCGTGCAAACACCAAAGATCAGGAGAGCATCCTTGATTATATTCCCGCAGGCGTTACGCTGCTTCCAAATACTTCAGGCGCCCGCAACGCGCAGGAAGCTGTCCGCATCGCCCGTCTGGCCCGTGAACTGGGCTGCGGTGATTTTGTCAAGATCGAGATCATGCGTGATTCCAAGTATTTGCTCCCTGATAATAACGAAACTATCAAAGCGACTGAGATCCTGGCCAATGAAGGTTTTGTGGTCATGCCCTATATGTATCCCGATCTGAACGTAGCCCGCGATCTGGTCAATGCAGGTGCGGCGACTATCATGCCTTTGGCATCTCCTATCGGTTCCAATAAAGGACTGTCCACCCGCGAATTTATTCAGATCCTGATCGATGAGATAGAACTGCCGATCATCGTGGATGCCGGCATCGGCAGACCGTCTCAGGCCTGCGAAGCAATGGAAATGGGTGCAGCCGCTATCATGGTCAATACGGCGCTCGCCACGGCAGGCGATCTGCCCGTTATGGCTTCAGCTTTTCGCAAGGCTATAGAAGCCGGTCGTCAGGCTTATCTGTCCGGTCTGGGCCGTGTTCTGGTCCGCGGGGCAGCTTCCTCTGACCCTCTGACCGGATTCCTGCGTGATTAAGGGGGCTTTTTAATGAGCAATCAGTTTTTAGTTGATTCAGAGTATTTATCTCCGCAGGCTCTTGCCAAGAAGCATCAGCTGGAAAACGATCCTTCTTCCCGTCGTGATATCATGGAATATCTGCCCGGAATGGAAAAGATCCGATCTGACGTAATGGCGCAGGTTATGGCGCAGGTAGAAGATTATGATCCGTCCGCCTATACTGCTAAGGACGTCAGGGATGCACTGGAGCATGATACCTGCACATTGGAAAATTTCAAAGCGCTGCTGTCTCCTGCGGCTGAACCGTTTCTGGAACAGATGGCAGCTAAAGCAAGAATGGAGACGAGCAAGCATTTCGGTAATACAGTTTATCTGTTCACTCCGCTTTACATCGCAAACTATTGCGAAAACTATTGTGTTTACTGCGGCTTCAACTGCTATAATCACATCAAACGCATGAAACTGACTATGGAACAAATCGAGCATGAAATGAAAGTCATCGCCGAATCCGGTATGGAAGAGATCCTGATTCTGACGGGTGAAAGCCATGGCATGAGCAGCGTGGAATACATCGGGGAAGCCTGCAAACTTGCCCGTAAATATTTCCGCATGGTCGGTCTGGAGGTCTATCCTGTCAACGTAGATGATTACCGTTATCTGCATGAATGCGGCGCTGATTACGTTACCGTTTTCCAGGAGACTTATAATCCCGAAAAATACGAGACGCTGCATCTTTTCGGACACAAACGTGTCTGGCCGTATCGTTTCGAAGCGCAGGAAAGAGCCCTGATGGGCGGTATGCGCGGCGTAGCTTTTTCAGCGCTGCTCGGACTTTCCGATTTCCGCAAGGATGCGCTGGCCACTGCTTTGCATTGTTTCTATCTGCAGCGCAAATACCCTCAGGCTGAGATGTCTCTGTCCTGTCCACGGCTGCGCCCCATTATCAACAACGATAAGATCAATCCGAATGATGTCGGTGAAAAACAATTGTGTCAGGTACTGTGTGCTTACCGCATTTTCCTGCCTTACGTCGGCATTACGGTCTCTTCCCGTGAAAGCGCAAGCTTCCGCAACGGTATAGTGAAGATCGCTGCCACCAAGATCTCGGCCGGAGTTTCCACAGGCATCGGTGATCATGAAAGCAAATATACCGGAAAGGATTCGGACGGCGATCAGGGCGATGAGCAGTTCGAGATCGATGACAGCCGCAGTCTGAATGTGATGTATGATGACATTTCCGACGAAGGCCTGCAGCCCGTCCTGAATGATTATCTCTATGTCTGACATTATCTGTGTGACCAACCGCCATTTATGCGGCGAAAATTTTACCGAACGGATCAGAAAGATCGCCGAGGCACATCCCGCAGGCATCATTCTGAGAGAAAAAGATTTAAGCGCTGAAGAATATAAAGAGCTGGCCAGCCGGATAATGGCCATATGTAGTGCCGGTCATACACGTTGTATTCTTCATAATTACTTCGCTGTGGCAGCGGAGCTTGGAGCCGAAGCCTTCCATGGACCGCTTCATATTCTGCGCTCAATGACTCAGGCAGAGAGAGAACAATTCGATCTGCTCGGAGCATCATGTCACAGTGTGGATGACGCGCTGGAAGCGCAGTCACTTGGCTGCAACTATATTACAGCGGGTCATATTTTCGAGACAAACTGCAAGAAGGGCCTCCCCGGCCGTGGTCCGGACTTTCTGCGCAGTGTATGCAGGAGCGTTTCCATTCCTGTCTACGCGATCGGCGGAATCAGCGCTGAGAACATAGCACAGGTGAGAGACTGCGGCGCTTCCGGCGCGTGTATCATGAGCGGCTTGATGCAATGCACGGATCCGGCAGTTTATCTTAAACCATTCGAGCAGATAAAACGGGAGATCGAAGAATGATCAGAGGAGCAATATTTGATTTTGACGGAACACTGTTTGATTCCATGTCTATCTGGGACAATGTCGGAGAGATTTACCTCCGTTCCCTGGGCAGAGATCCCCGGCCCGATCTGCAGCACAGGCTTGAAACGATGAGCCTTTTACAGGCAGCAGATCATTTCCGGACAGAATATGATATAGATCTGACGGACGAAGAAATGATCGGCGGCATCAACAAGATCATTGAAAGATTTTATTTTTACGATGTACAGCCCAAAGCGGGCGCGGTACAGTTTCTGAATCAATTGCATGAACGCAGCGTAAAAATGTGCATCGCTACAGCTACCGACCGCTGCCAGATCGAGGCAGCTCTTTATAGGTGCGGCATGAAATATCTTTTTGATACTATCCTGACCTGCACCGAGGTGGGCAGCGGAAAAGACGAGCCTGAGATATTTTATAAAGCACTGTCGGCAATCGGTACAGATCAGAAAAAAACCGTTGTTTTCGAAGACGCTTTTCATGCTCTGAAGACGGCCAAAAATGCCGGTTTTATTACTGCAGGCGTATATGATGCACACGAGAAAGACGCGGAACGGATAATGGCTTTGTCTGATATTTATTTGAACGATTTCAGAAACAGCGCAGAGTTCTGGCGTTTCGCAGCAGATCTTTAGAATTATCTATTCACGGATAGTTAACTTAATACTTCAGCGACACATTGGGGGCACCACCTTATGCCGCTATATAAAACAACGAGGAACGCGTAGTCGATCCCGCCTTGCTTTCAGACATCGGCAATCGATCTTCCTCTGCTTTCATCGTTGACCAGACCGGAACCTTCCGTTATGGAGGCGCCTCATTTTTTATCTGTAATCTTAAAATACTCTCCTTTCCTTATTCTCATCGTTTCCTGAATCTACCCCTTTTTCACCTGCCGACACTCCATTCAGATCACTGCTACGTTATTTCTTGTTAACCGTTCTGATTTCATTATTATTTAGTTGACTGGATTTATAATGCGGGATAAGCAGCGCTGCATGATAATAGCATAACCAATTGAAAGACATTCAGCTGTACAGATCAAAAAAGAAAACGCCCCCGGTGTAGAATGTCGGGGGCATTTCCTGTTTTTGTCTATCAGCTTTTGCTGTGACAGGAGCCGCTGTAAGGGCATGATCCGCAACTTCCGCCGCAGCCGCCGCCTGGTTTGTGCCGGTTTTTGATCATTGACCTGATCGCCAGGCTGACGATCGCAGCCAGCACCAGAATGATGACTATCGTTAAGAGGTTATTGCTAAACCATGTCAACATTTGCACCGACTCCTTTCATGGGGGCAAATAAATTATTTAACACGAACTTCACCGGTAAATCTGTCAGCTTCGCTGTATTTCTTAACGAACAGCATATAAAGCATACCGCAAAGAACAGCAGCAGAAACGACAAGGAAAATACCGTTAACGATAACACCGTCAGCAGCTCCGAGATTGCCGGTGAAAAGATTGCCGAACTGGTTGATCATCATAGCAACAGCATAAGCGAAGAGGCATTGATAACCGATCGCGAACCAGGTCCATTTCGTGTTGTTCATTTCACGTTTGATAGCACCGATCGCAGCAAAGCAAGGAGCGCAAAGCAGGTTGAAGGTCAGGAAGGAGTAACCTGCGATCTTGGTAGCGAACGCAGCGCTGATACCGCTCCAGCTGCCAAACAGTATGCCCATCGTACCAACGATGTTTTCCTTCGCCACCAGACCGGTAACGGAAGCAACGGCAGCCTGCCAGTTGCCTGAGCCCCAGCCGAGAGGAGTAAAGATCCAGGAGATAGCCATACCTATATGAGCAAGGATAGAATTGTTGAGTTCATCTTCACCCAGCATACCGAATGTTCCGTTGACCCATCCGTAGAAGGATGTGAACCAGATGATGATCGTTGAGATCAAAATGATGGTACCGGCCTTTTTGATGAAGGACCAGCCGCGTTCCCACATTGAACGGAGAACGTTTCCGACTGTCGGAATATGGTAAGCAGGAAGCTCCATAACGAACGGAGCAGGATCGCCTGCAAATCGTTTGGTCTTTTTCAGCATTACACCGGAGATGATTATGGAAGCCATGCCCATAAAGTAAGCACTTACAGCGATCCATGGCGAATTATTGAAGAAAGCGCCTGCGATCATAGCGATGAACGGGAGTTTGGCTCCGCATGGTATAAAGGTCGTCGTCATGATAGTCATGCGGCGGTCACGTTCGTTTTCGATCGTACGTGAAGCCATGACTCCGGGGATACCGCAGCCTGTGCCGACCAGCATCGGGATGAATGATTTGCCCGAAAGACCGAAACGTCTGAAAATTCTGTCCAGAACGAAAGCGATACGAGCCATGTAACCGCAGCTTTCGAGGATAGCGAGCAGTAAGAATAAAACGAGCATCTGAGGAACAAAACCGAGGACCGCGCCAACACCGGCTACGATACCGTTCTGGATCAGACCGTAGAGCCATTCAGGAACTCTCAGGTCACCGTCAGCGTTCAATAATAATTTATCAAACAGAGCCGGGATGCCGGGGATCCAGGTTCCTTCAGCGGTAGGATCGGGTTCGATATAGTTTTCAGGAGCAGAGAAATACTCGGCTGCATCATCCAAAGTCGCGCCGCAGGCATCTTCATCGTCTTCAGGTACTTCGGATTTGTAAACATGCATCATTGAAGTTTCCAGAGTTTCTTCATCTTCAACTTCAAGTTCAGCATATTGCTCTCCGTCTGCCAGATCTATCGTTTTCAGATAGGCAGCAAAGGCGGCTGGATCAGCATATTCAGTGGAAACAGCATAATCAACAACAACAGTGTTTCCGTCAAGACTGATACCGCTGACTTCTTTGGCAGGATCCTGAGTATCCAGATAAGCTTTGGCAGTAGCAAAAGCGAGATCCTTATCAGCGGCGTATTCTCTGTAGTTGCCCATGTCACTGTAAAAAGCTATAGCTTCTTCCAGTGTCATGTGCTCTTCCTCACCGAAGTCCGGAGCAGCTTTGCTTAATGATTGAAGCAAGGCAGTGAATTCTTCAGTGCCGGCATATTCATCGCCTTCTTCATATGCGTTGGTGACTGTGACTTTGTTGTCATCACTGATCTCAAAAGAATCGACCGCTGTTCCTTCAGGAGCGGCATAATCCAGGAAAGCGAGAGCAGCGCTCTGAGCATCGCCGTACGCTTCAGCCTTTTCTTCATAAGCGGCAGTACCGTTGCCGAAAAGATGGAATCCATCACCGAACAAACAATCGTTGGCCCAGTCGGTAGCGGATGCACCGAAGCCCACCATAGCGATATAATAAACAAGGATCATGATAGCTGCAAAAATCGGAAGACCGAGCCATCTGTTGGTTACGATACGGTCGATCTTGTCAGATGTGGTGAGCTTGCCTTTGTTCTTCTTTTTAAGTACAGAGTTGATAATGGAAGCAATATAGACATATCTTTCGTTAGTGATGATACTTTCTGCATCATCATCCAGCTCTTTCTCAGCTGCCTGTATATCGGTTTCGATATGGCTCTTTACTGATTCAGGAATATTAAGCTCTGCGAGGACTTTTTCATCTCTTTCGAAAACCTTTACCGCATACCACCTTTGTTTTTCCTGCGGCATATCATGAACAACAGCTTCCTCGATGTGAGCGATAGCATGTTCCACAGGACCGGAGAATGTGTGCTGCGGGACGGTGGCTGAACCTTTTGCAGCTTTAACGGCAACGTTAGCTGCTTCCTTAACGCCTGTTCCCTTTAAAGCGGAGATCTCAACGACTTCGCAGCCAAGCTGACGGGAAAGTTCTTTGATATTGATCTCATCGCCGCTTTTTTTGATAACATCCACCATGTTGATAGCAACAACGACAGGGATGCCAAGCTCGGTGAGCTGGGTCGTAAGATACAGGTTTCTCTCCAGGTTGGTACCGTCAACTATATTAAGTATAGCATCAGGTCTTTCTTCAATAAGGTATTTTCTTGCAACAACTTCTTCCAGAGTATACGGCGACAGAGAATAAATACCCGGTAAGTCAGTAATTACCACGCCTTCGTGACCCTTCAGCTTACCTTCTTTTTTCTCTACTGTGACGCCTGGCCAGTTTCCTACGAACTGGTTGGATCCGGTGAGGGCATTGAACAATGTTGTTTTACCACTGTTCGGGTTGCCCGCCAGGGCGATTCGGAGATCCATCAGATATTACCTCTCTTTCTTTTGTATTAGTTATGGTTAACAAAAATTA
>JAZPYJ010000063.1:0-8297 GCA_045544075.1 Thermoanaerobacteraceae bacterium | reverse complement strand
CATCCTGCGTTTTCAAAAGCTATCGGCTGAACGCTTTTAACTATCTCATAAGGATTAATTCCTTTAGCCGTACATATATCACGGCATTCCTCAATGCTGCCAATACCATATTCAGCGAGTACAGCATTGATTTTGTCAACTCTTCTTTCATAGCTTTCAAACAGTGCCATATTAACGCCTCCTATTCCTGTCTCGGATCAATGTATTTAGCAGCATCATCAAATCGTCCGTATTTTGATGTCGCTTTTTGCAGCGCTTCGTTGGCATCGATACCCTTTTTTATTGATGCCATCATTTTGCCGACATGAACAAATTCATATCCGATGATCTGATCATCATTATCCAAAGCCATTCTGGTTATATATCCCTCATTCAGCTGCAGATAACGAGGCCCCTTTATTTTAGTGCCGTAAGTTGTGCCGATCTGTGAAATATGTCCCTTACCAAGGTCTTCAAGTCCTGCCCCTATCGGCAGCCCGCCTTCTGAAAAAGCTGTCTGGCTTCGTCCATAAACGATCTGCAGAAACAGTTCGCGCATGGCGACATTGATAGCATCACAGACCAGATCAGTGTTTAAAGCTTCCAGGATAGTCTTTCCGGGAAGAATTTCTGCAGCCATAGCAGCCGAATGAGTCATTCCCGAACAGCCTATAGTCTCAATCAACGCTTCCTCAATAATACCGTTCTTAACGTTTAAAGTCAATTTGCAGCCACCCTGCTGTGGTGCACAGGTACCAACGCCATGAGTCAAGCCATTGATATCACTGATTTCTTTTACCTGGACCCATTTGCCTTCTTCAGGAATCGGTGCCGGTCCATGATATGCCCCTTTGGTAACCGGGCACATGTTTTCAACTTCTGTTGAATAGATCATGTTTAACGTCCTTTCTGCGAAAGATACAATCGGCTATCAATTATTGCCGACCTGTGTATTAAATTGCTTACCTTTGAATAATAACATATTAAAAGCTAGGCTTCAAGTTTATTTCACAATAAAAAATTCAAAATTCTTGTTTTTATAGTAGTGCACTTATTAACTAACATTTATATCAGCAATATTGATATAAACGTAAATATCCACCCGCTAAAAACAGGTGGATATTTTTTAATCTATGCAAAATATTTTATTTGCAGTCAAATTAAATATTGATCGTTTATTATCAGCCATTTACTTCAGTACTTTAGTTCATATTAAGTTTGACTGTCAATATACGCTGCAAGCTTTCATCAAGCCTGCTCTCATCGATCACTCCGGACTTTACTGCTTTAAGAACGCTTTGATAAGCAGCACTGAAATCCTCCGGCATCAGAAGAATATCGCATCCAGCCTGAATTGCCATTAATGCAGCCTGAGCGGAATCATAATTTTCCTGAATGGCTCCCATATTCAGTGCGTCCGTCAATATCAATCCGTTATAACCCATTTTTTTGCGCAGCAGATCTGTCATGATCACCGATGATAAACTGCTGATCTGATCGTCTCCGGTGATATTCGGGAAAGAAACATGTCCGACCATTATCATCTGCACGCCGTTATCAACAGCCTTTTGGAAAGGAACCAGGTCTCTATTTTCCAAATCAGTCATTGTCCTGTTTGAGTATGCGTTGTCGTTATGAGTATCATCTTCGATCGATCCTTCACCCGGAAAATGTTTGACCGTACCGATGATTCCTTCCTGTTTAAGACCATTAAGCTCCTGTATCACCATTTCAGCTACAAGATCACTGTCACTGCCAAATGAACGATCACCGATTACAGAATAATTTTCTGCATCAATGACATCTGCAACAGGAGCAAAATCAACATTAAATCCAAGATCGCTCAAATAACTGCCGATGGTCTGTCCTGCTCTGTATGCCTGAGAACTATCGCCGCTGTTTCCGATATTCAGCATAGGTCCGACGTCCTCAACTCCGAAAGCTTCATTGCAGGCAATGCGAGTCGTGTTTCCACCTTCTTCATCAACGCAGGTAAATAACGGCAGATCAGTTCGCTCCCAGGAGTACTGCTTCATACTGCCGAGCATATCTTTAACCTGTTGAGGGTCAGTTAGATTCTGTTCAAAATAAATGATCCCGCCTACCGGAAAGCTATTATAAGCCTCTCTGGATGCATCACCTGCAGCAGTAACTGATTGGTATTCGGTAAGCTGCTCAGGGGTAATAATAAACAACTGAGCGACCTTGTCCTCAATGGTCATCTGATCAATACGCTTTTGAATTTCCGGATCGTCCGATCCGGAAAGGATCAAATCATCGGCTTTTTTCTGATCATTTTTATTGAGTGTTGTTTTTTCAGCATCTTGATTTTGATCGGATTTGTTTTCAGTCTCTTGACTGCCCTCTGTTTCTGACTTAAGGCCGCTATTTTTCTCTTTATCATCAACAGTCTGAACATCCTGCTTTTCACTTTCTTCCGAGATGCTGACCATCGTCGTTTCCGATGTATTATTTTGCTCAACTTCAGCACTGCGCCCATGATAAGCTATAAAAAGCCAGACTATCAGTAAAAGATTAATGATAAGAGAAATATAAAGATATCTCTTCAGAGCATCATATCTTAGTTTTCTGCCCTTCATAACAGATGATTTCTTTTTGTTTGATTTATTCTTTTGTAAAGAATTATTCATAAAACCAAACCTTTATTTATTCATTATTGATATTTTGCAAATCGAATTTATTATGCAGAACCCTGACAGCTGCTTTAGCATCCTTAGCCTTAACAATACAGGAAACTTTGATCTCTGAAGTGCTGATCATATCGATATTAATACATTCCTCTGCCAGCGCCTCAAACATTTTGGCGGCTACTCCGCAATTTGTTATCATTCCTGCACCTACTATAGAAACCTTGGCCACATCTTCATCAAATACTATTCCTTCAGCTTTTATCTCATGTTCAAGATCGTGCAGCACATCCAGCGCCTTATTAAGATTATCGCTGGTAGTAGTAAAAGAAATATCATTGAATTCGCTGTTATGCGTAGTACTCTGAATGATCATATCGACATTGACGTTTGCTTCCGCTAAAGCTTTGAAAATGTGAAGTGCAACGCCCGGCTGATCAGGTACGCCAAAGATTCCCAGTTTAACAACGTTATTGTCGCAGGCAACACCAGTTACCAATATGTTTTTTTCCATGTTCCCTACCTCCTGAACCATCGTTCCTGTATTATTATTAAAGCTGGATCTGACATGAATAGGTACATTAAACAATTTTGCGAATTCCACCGACCTCGGCTGCAGGACCAAGGCACCCAGACTGGCCAGTTCCAGCATCTCATCGTAAGATATAGTTTTCAGTTTTCTGGCCTCGGGAACGATCCGGGGATCGGTAGTATATACACCATCCACATCAGTGTATATCTCACAGACATCCGCTTTGACTGCAGCTGCCACCGCAACAGCAGTCGTATCCGAACCGCCTCGTCCCAGGGTAGTTATATCTCCATATTCGTTTATTCCCTGAAAGCCTGCCACGATAATAATATTTCCGTTTTTTAATTCCTTGTGCAGTCGATCGGTATCGATATCAGTAATGCGGGCTTTATTGTGAACATTCTCAGTCTGAATGCCTGCCTGAGGCCCGGTCAAAGAAACAACAGAATAACCTAATTTATCGATAGCCATAGCCAGCATAGCGATAGAAACCTGTTCACCTGTAGCAAGCAGCATGTCCAGTTCCCTCGGAGGAGGATTGTCAGTTATTTTGCTTACCATCTCAAGAAGTTCATCTGTGCTGTCTCCCATTGCTGAAACTGCAACAATAACATCATTACCGTTTTTTTTGTAATTGATTATCCTTCGTGCAACATTCTGAATCCGTTCCGGCGTTCCAACAGAAGTGCCGCCATATTTCTGAACAACTAAACTCAAATTCTTCACCTGACTTTCCTGAAATTTATGCGCTGATCATCTAATTTGTTTCAACTCTAATAACATTGCATATTTTCTTGACATTGGGCAGAGTTTCGATCATCTTCAACGCTTCACGCATGTTGCGTTCTTTTACTTCATGAGTGACCATAACAATTTCTGCGTCCTCTCCCGAAGTCTTCTGAATGATAGACTGTAAACTTACCTTCTGTTTGCCAAAAATATCCGTTACGGAAGCCATGACGCCCGGTTTATCAACGACCTCCACCCGCATATAATAACTGCTGTAGATATCACCGATATCCTTGATAGGCAGATGTGTATAACAGGTGCAACCGATGCGTCCCTGATTGCTGCTGTTGATGTTTCGGACAACATCCATAATATCAGCTACCACAGCGCTCGCTGTAGGCATCTCTCCAGCCCCGCGCCCGTAAAACATAGTATCACCGACTGCATCGCCTTTGATATATACAGCATTGTAAACGTCATTAACAGAAGCCAGCGGATGATTTATAGGAATAATCGTCGGATGAACACGTACTTCAATACAATTGTCCGTATTCTTGGCTACGGCCAGCAATTTAATGACACTGTTCAGTTCTTCTCTGGCATATTGAATATCCCGTTTCTCAATGTTGCTAATGCCCTCGACGTAAACATCATCGAAGACGATTCTGCTGTTGAATGATATAGAGGCCAGGATAGCAAGCTTTCGGGCCGAGTCCAATCCTTCTACATCAGATGTCGGATCTGCTTCAGCATATCCTTTGACCTTAGCTTCAGCTAAAGCTTCATCGAAGCTTGCTCCTTCATTTGTCATTTTAGTCAAAATATAATTGGTGGTACCGTTAACGATACCGATGATTTCAGAAATATTGTTTGCAGGAAGCGACTCCTTAAGAGGTTTTATAATAGGTATCCCGCCGGCAACACTGGCCTCGAACATAATATCGACATTATTCCTTTTGGCTGTATCAAACAATTCTTTGCCATAGGCGGCCACCATATCCTTATTAGCCGTTACCACACTTTTCCCGTTATTCATTGCTTTGATAACATAATCAAATGTTGCAGTGATTCCGCCAAGCACTTCGACCACGATTTGAATCTCGGGATCTTCCAGAATATCATCGGCATTGGTGGTCAGAATCCCTTCGGGCAGAGTGATACCACGATCAGCGTTTATATTTCTGACAAGAATTTTTTTTATCTCGATTTCAGAATTCAGCTTCCAATCGATATGAGCAGTATTCGCGGTCAAAATTTTGTAAACTCCGCGGCCTACAGTACCCAAACCCAGCATACCGATTTTTATTTTCCGTTCGCCCAAAACAAATCACTCTCTTTCCCGCTGAAACGTGTATTTTTTATATTTTTATTATTATAACACCGAATTTTAATTGATTCAACACAAATTCCCTTCCGCTTTTAAAATATCAAGTTGAAATATAGACCGATATGTTATAGAATATTGATACATACTTTTTCCACAGGGAAGTGTTTATATATGAAACTGCTTGAAGATAGAATAATCAAAGAAGGAATCGTAGATACAGGTGATGTGCTGAAAGTCGGCGGTTTTCTAAATCATCAGCTGGATATAAGCCTACTCCGATCTATGGGTCAGGAATTTGTTTCCCTTTTCGGAGACAGTCATATCACCCGCATTTTGACAGTAGAAGCATCCGGAATCGCAATCGCCTGTATAACTGCCCAGTGTTTCAGCCAATTATATAATCAAAACATTCCGGTATTATTCGCAAAAAAATCAAAGAGCAGCAATCTAGGCAGCGACATATATTCAGCCCAAGCATATTCCTATACTCATCAAAACAATTACAATATAATCGTATCCAAGCAATACCTTGATTCAAATGACCGGGTGTTATTGATAGATGACTTTCTGGCTAAAGGCAGCGCGCTGATGGCGCTTATTGAAATCTGTCATCAGGCCGGAGCAGAAATAGCAGGTGCAGGCATAGCCATTGAAAAAGAATATCAACAAGGCGGAAATAAAATCAGACAGCAGGGTATCAGAGTTGAGTCATTAGCACGTATAATCTCAATGAATCCGGAAACAGGTGTGATTTTCCGGCACACAGCCGTCTGAACTATATTATGAATACAGGCTGAATCAATATCATTCCTGTCTGCAGCTGTGCATTATAAAAATAGAAACTGATGATGAATATCAGAATAGCACATACAAAAACCGAAAGAATGGTTTTTATCGTCCCATTATCACGATTATTTCGATTGCGTCGGTAAAACCAGTAGGTTCCGGCAAGATCGATCAGCGATACTGCCGCCAGAACCATAGCCATAATACAAATATCATGACACCAGCCAGGCTTGCGGCTGCATAACAGAAATATACCAAGACATACAATCAATACTGTAAAGATTCTCTTATCAAGCAACGGCTTTTTTTTGTTTTTGAAATTATGTTTGAGATTTTTACTGCCGTTCATTCATTATTTCCCCCGTGTATCGTCCTCTAACAATCCTCGTATTAAATGAACATCCTTTTCTATCTGCTTAATCAGTTCTTCTCCGGAATCAAATTTTCTCTCCGGCCGCAGATAATTGCAAAATTCTACTTTGACCTCATTAGCATAGATCTCGCCGCAAAAGTCAAGTAAAAAAATTTCAACACCTGTTTTCTGATCACCGCCGAATGTAGGTCTTATGCCAACGTTGGCAGCACCATAATATTCTTTGCCGCTTACTTCTGTTTTTACTGCGTATACTCCCCGCTCGGGCAAAGCATAACGTTCCGCAAAGGAAATATTGATCGTAGGAAATCCCATGCTGCGGCCGCGCTGATCACCGTGCACAACTGTGCCGCGAAAAAAAGGAATATAACCCAGAGCTGTTCGGGCATCAGCAAACCGGCCCTGTCTGATAAGCTGTCTGATATAACTGCTGCTTACGATCTGATCATTTATTCTTACCGGCGGGATGATCCTGACGGGAACACGATCGGCAAGCTCTTGCTTCAGAAAACTGCAGTTCCCTCGCCCCATAAATCCAAAAGTATAATTATATCCTACAACCAGTCCCTTCAGATCACTGAACCTATTAAGGTATTTTTTCAGAAATAGTTCGGCGGATAATCCTGCCAGCTCAGCATTGAAGTCAATACAAAAACAGCATTGAATCCCAGCCGCTGCAATATGTCTCAGTTTATCATTAAAACTGCTAAGATAAAACATTGCCTTATCAGGCTGTAAGACTTCAAGAGGATGCGGCTGAAAGATCAAAACTGCAGATTTTGCGTTCTCATCCTCTGCCCAATCTGCCACTTCCCGCAGCAGCTGCTGATGCGCTATATGTACTCCGTCAAAATTGCCCAATGCCAATATAAATCTTTGCTGAACATATTCCTCGTGCAAATGAAAAAAAACTTCCATTTAACTTCTCCGCCAACATTTATTCTGATTCCGCCAGAACTATCTCAGGCTGGAGACAATAAGATCCCTCATCGCCCGTCACTTTAGCTATTGCCAACAATCGCTTCTGCGGATTTAATATCAGTAATCTTTCGTCAATACCTATAGCAGAAATCTTTCTGCCTTGATCAGTGCTTTTATGTCTCCGGCTGCAGTTTCCTCTGATAATGTAAGGCTCCTCAGCCTCGTCTACAGTCACCGATCCCCACTTCTCAAACAGAACAGCAGGATCGATGATCAATTGCTCCCACTTTCTCTCAGCGCAAAGCACTCCGATCTCTTCCAGAGTAAATGCCTCATGAATAGAAAAGCATCCTGCTCGTCTGCGAAGCAAAAAGCTCATATAAGAACCAGTTCCGAGTGCCTGACCTATATCCATAGCCAATGATCGGATATACGTTCCTTTAGAGCAATGAACATCAAGCAGAACACGAGGATGCGGACTGTTCTGCTCAAACATATCGACCAGTTCAAGCTCATATATATTAACAGCACGTGCTTCCCGTTCAATATTAACACCTTCACGCGCCAATTCATACAGTTTGCGGCCACCGACTTTGATCGCTGAAGTCATTGGCGGTACCTGCATTATCTCACCCCGGAATCTCGTCAAAACAGATTCGATCATTTCCTGACTAATATTCTCTGCAGAATGGTAAGGATAAATATTTCCAAAACTGTCTCCGGTATCTGAGATAAAACCTAAAGTTATTTCCGCGCGATAATACTTATCTTTCTCAATCAGATAGCGGCTCAGACGGGTAGCTTTATTCAACAGAACAGGCAGTACTCCCGAGGCTCCTGGATCAAGCGTACCGCAGTGTCCTGCTTTTTTTGCTCCGGTCATTCTGCGCACGGCATTTACGGCAGCCTGGGAAGAAAGGCCGGGAGGCTTCAATAAGTTTATCACTCCGCATAACTGAGTGTTTTTTTTATCCGCCATTTCCCCTGCTCCTTCAAAATGTT
>JAZPYJ010000062.1:0-6165 GCA_045544075.1 Thermoanaerobacteraceae bacterium | reverse complement strand
CTCCGTGGAGTAATTATTGCAGAGAAATCCGCTCTACTCAACCTTTTTAGCTGCGATTTTCTCAGCCTGAACCTCGGCCAAGCCAGCCTCAAGGTGGGCAGCGCGAATAATTAATTCTTTGTAAACATCTTCATCTGACATGTCGTAGCCCGCATTGATAAAGTCACCTATCGCAAGCAGAACTGCTTTCTTGCAGATGCCGTCGATGTCAGAACCGTTCATGCCGTCCGTAAGTTTGGCAAAACGTTCGATATCAACATCATCAGCGATCGGTTTACCTTTAAGATGAACTTTGAAGATCGCGACACGCTGATCATAATTCGGATCCGAGAACTCGATAATGTAGTCGAAACGTCCCGGTCTGAGTAATGCCGGATCGATCATATCGATTCTGTTGGTAGCCGCTAAAACGATTACGCCGTTCAGTTCATCCAGGCCGTCGATCTCAGTCAGGAACTGGGAGACCAATCTCTCGGCCGCAGTGACTTCACCTTTGCCTGATCTCTTGGACGCTATCGACTCGATCTCGTCAAAGAAAAGTATACACGGCGAAGCCTGTCTTGCCTTGCGGAAAACATCATGCATGGTCTTTTCAGCTTCCCCCTGCCATTTTGAATGCAGCATGGAGCTGGAGACCGGAATGAAGTTGACCTGACTTTCTTTTGCCAATGCTTTGGCGATAAGGGTTTTACCTGTACCGGTAGGACCGGTGAGCAGAATACCCTGCGGAGTGTTCATATTTACTCTGTTGAACAACTCGCTGTATTTCAATGGCCATTCGACCAATTGAATCAGTTTTTCTTTGATGCTGTCCAGACCGCCTACATCGTCCCATCCGATATGAGGGATCTCAAAGAAGAACTCTCTGGTAGCCGACGGTTCCGCTTCTGTAAGAGCATTATTGAAGTCTTCGTTATTTACTTCTAGGATTATATCTTCATTGGTATCCTGTCCTAATTCGAGTTTAGGCAGTAATCTTCTGAGAGCCGACATACCGGCTTCCTTGGTCAGGTTAGCCAGGTCAGCGCCAACGAAACCGTGAGTAGACTGAGCAAGTCTTTCCAATGAAACATCATCAGCCAGTTTCATGCCGCGGGTATGGATCTTTAAGATCTCCAAACGTCCGTTTTTGTCCGGAGCGTTGATGATGATCTCGCGGTCAAAACGTCCCGGTCTTCTTAACGCACCGTCAACGGCATCCGGTATATTGGTCGCACCGATTACAATTATCTCGCCACGGTTGCTCAGACCATCCATCAAAGCAAGTAACTGAGCAACGACTCTCTTCTCAACGTCGCCGTGAACTTCGGTTCTCTTCGGGGCAACAGCATCGATCTCATCAATGAAGACGATACTCGGTGCTTTTTTCTTGGCCAGATCGAATACTTCGCGAAGCTTAGCTTCACTTTCGCCATAATACTTATGCATGATTTCCGGACCGTTGACTGTAATGAAGTTAACGTTGGTCTCGGCTGCAACAGCACGCGCGATCAAAGTTTTACCGGTTCCCGGAGGCCCATGCATCAGAATGCCTTTTGGTGCTTCGATACCCAGCTGTCTGAACAGATCAGGGTATTTCATAGGCAATTCTACGATCTCTCTTACTTTTTGAATTTCTTTTACCAAACCGCCGATATCGCCATAGGAGACCTTGGCCGCATTTTTACTTTTATAATCGGCTGCTTTTATTCTGATTTCTGTTTCTCTTTTAACGATGATAGGTCCGCGGGGAGCTGCGCCTTCAACTATGAAGCCTTCTTCAGTGGACCCGAATAATTTGATACTGACTTTATCACCGGGAACGAGAGGCAGTCCGATCGTCAGACGCTTGATGCTTCTCATCTGTCCTTCGGTGTCATAGGTTTTGGATGGATCTAAGGGGAGCAGTACGACTACTTTAGCTTCTTTGAAAAGCGTCTTTTTGACCGTAACGCTTTCATCGAGCCCGACGCCTGCATTTTCACGAATGGTACGATCCATTTGGATCAGATTTTGTTTAGCACGATCAGCGAAAGCACCCATTACTTTGGCAACAGTTTTCTTTTTGGGACCTTCGATCTCGATTACATCGCCGTTGGTACAGCCAATGGAAGCCAACTCATCAGAGTCGACCCTGACAATACCTTTACCCATATCTTCAATTAAACCATCTACTACTCTTAATTTAAGTTTTTTCTCCATAATTTAATGACATTACCTCCTGCCACTATATCAGATTTTAATCACAATAAAAAATAATATCCTTCATCATGCTGTTCATTATCAATGTGCCGAATATTAATTACATATCTTACAATCTTCATTTGTCTTTTTTAAACGCATTACCATGCGTTTTGTTTTTCCATGCGTTTTGTTTTTCACAATATCTTATTCTATGCTGATTTGAAAAATCCTCTTTTAAAAATCGATTTTTTGCAATAATTTAAAAGATATTTTTCTCCGCACAGCATTTTAAGATTATCATACTTTCGTTTTATTGTCAACTTGTTTTTCCGGATGACGATCAAAATATCGATCGTATGAAAGCAAAAAAGACAGCGAAATAATTCGCTGTCTTTTTTATTTATTATAATCGGACCTGATTTTAATTCTAGCTGAAGATCAGGTCAATTGCCATCCCGATAGCTACAATAATCATACCGGCTGCCATCATGCCTGTGTTATTATTGCAAACTCCGCTATAAAGAATCGGGAAGGCGCCGAAATAGATCAGAACACTGATACCCATCATTGTTCTCTTATATTTTTTCCTGAAAGAAACTTGTTGGTTTTCAGCCATGAATCTACACCTCCTGATTTTTCAATTAATCAATGAGCGATTTACATTCTGTACAAACTGATCTTACATCATTCCAGGTACGACACTGTAAAGTAAGAAGCCAAAGAGACCAACGATGATCGGCATTAAAATACCGTAAAGGATGGTCTTACTCATAACTTCACCTTCACGTCCGCCGGTACCGGTTACACCAGTACCCAGAGCAACGTTCATCGGGCACCAGCAGTTACCGATAGCACCACCGGTGGACTGTAAACCTAAGATGATGTACGGGCTCATGCCTAAAACTGTAGCAGTTGTTCTCTGCAGTGAGCAGAACAGAATGTTGGAGTTGGTATTACTACCAGTCATGAATGCGCCTAAGTTACCGATGGTCGGGGAAATGATCGCGAAGTATTTTCCGGTATATTTAGCAAAACCAACTGCCAGATACTCGGTCATACCGGTGTCAACCATTACAACGGCCATCATGGACATTGTCAATACAGTTACTGTTGATCCAATAGCTTGTTTATAGGTTCTCTTTAACAGAGTTCCGAATCCGCCTTCAAATTTGCCTACGATATGATAGAAAATGTAAGCACAAACCGAGGCGAGGATGATACAGGTACCAGGAGCTGTTAAGATCTTGATAGAGCTGTATTTTTCTTCTTCATTGATATTATATCCTAATCCGGTCTGCATAGCAGGGAACGGTAAGCCCAGTTTGACCAGACCATTCAAGTATCCCTTTAACGGAGTCAGATAAATGATGAATACGACGCCGATCAGGAAATAATAACCGGAGAACGCTTTGTTGAATCCATATGTCGGATCCGGTTTAGCAGCTTCCAGCGCAGCCATTTCTTCTGGTGAAAGTCCGCCGCTAGATGCCAGCTTTTTATAATATCCCAGTTTAGGAGCCACCACAGCACCCAAGATGATACCGACCATACCAGCTACGAACGATGCTACGTAAGGAGTGATAAAGTTTGCAAAGATCCAGGTAGTTCCAGACATACCAAGCGCGATCAATGCATATACTCTCCAGCCCTGTTTGAATCCTTTGAAGCCAGCGTACATATGAACGATGGATGCACCCATCAGCCAGCAGGCCAGCATGATCGAGTAGGATGTCCATTGAGCAATTACATCAGGATCAAGGTCAGGCGAGAAGGTTACCAGAACCGAATACGATGATCCCAGAGAACCAAATGTTACTGACCATGAATGACCCAGCAGCGCGGTAGCTGCAGCGAAAATCGGGTCAAAACCGATACCGACAAGAATAGGAGCACCTACAGCACACGGAACACCGAAACCGCAAACACCCTGAATGAAGGATGGGAATGCCCAACCTAAAGTCAGCAGCTGGATCATTTTGTTACCGGCTGTCCAGCGGATTATCTGGTTTGAAATGATCTTAAAGCCATGTGCCATATCTACTATATTGTACATCGCCATAGCTGTCCAGATGATGTACAATACGAAGAATGTCGTCCAGATACCTTTTACGGTACCCATAGTCAAAATACGGAAATCTGCGCCAAAGCAAGTAGCACCGATAATGAGCGCTACGATCCAGGAGCAGGCACCTGATTTACCGCCACTGAACTTCGCACCTAACATGAGGACCAATACAGTGACGATCGGAAGCAGAGCAACAAGCCATCTCCATGCTTCAATCTGATCCATAGTAAAGGAGATTTCTTTAACGTCTGC
The DNA here is from genome assembly GCA_045544075.1 of Thermoanaerobacteraceae bacterium. Taxonomy (GTDB): domain Bacteria; phylum Bacillota; class JAZPYJ01; order JAZPYJ01; family JAZPYJ01; genus JAZPYJ01. The sequence continues at coordinate 1,685 of JAZPYJ010000062.1, read as the reverse complement.
TGCAAACATATATAATGCAGGACTCATTAACACACACCTCCAATTGTTTTGATTATCAAAGTTCTAAAAAACCTGATCACAATAACAAATAAATCTAATAAACTTGCTTGCATAATAAACTTGCGTTAATAATACTGTTTCTTCCTGAATGATCATATAAGGACGCATTAAATAAATTTAATAATACTTTGTGTCCTAAATCTTCGCTATTCACCTCCCGTTGTTATACCATGCTTTTTCCATACCGCCCCCCTTATTTAATATTATGTATTGTATTCTTTATAAAACAAATAATTCCTGCTAAATTTCACACCAGCATAAAAATTTTTTAATATTCAGTTTATATTCCTCTTCTGATGATCTCATCCGATGCATCATATTGACTGGACGGCATAGTCTCTTCTGAAACTACCTCTCCGTTCTCCAGTACCTGCCGTACAGTTTCCGCCCAATAGCCGGATGATCCGGACGATTCAACTACTTCCTCCCCCGGAGCCAATGTATTATCATCTATATACTGTACGCCCGGTGAAATATAATCTGTAATATAGGAAATGATTTTTACGTCCTTCTTGTATGCAGAATTTCCGTAAATAGCGACCGTTACCCAGTCATAGCCCGTCGCAGTAGTCAGATAGATATTTTTGCCTGTACTGTTCCGGAACTGAAAATCGATGTTTCCGTAATCTACCGTAGCATCGCATCCCACGTCAACATAACTGACCGGCAAACCGTGGCATTCTCTGTCAACGACTTCCAGATTTGCAAGCAGCACTGCATTATAAAGAGTTGTTGATACCTGGCATATTCCTCCGCCCAGACCATCGACCAGCTGGTTGCCCATAATAACTCCGGCCTCCTGATATCCTCTGGCGGCGGTTCTCTCGCCGACGACTCCGTTGAAAGAGAATACATCGCCCGGTTCCATGATCAGCCCATTGATCGCAGCCGCAGATAATCTTATGTTATTGCAGCGGGTAGAATATTCCCCGTCATAATATGTCGTGAATTCAGCCAGCAGGCAGTCGATATCCTCCAGCTCAGCCGCTGTTTCTCCTTTATTTTGTTCACCGCGGTCGAATGAAATCAAAACATTATGAGCAGGAGCCTTGAATTGTTCATCATTGTATGCCTCGTCCGCTTCCTGCCATACAGCAGGGACCATCTCTTTCAGCTGGCTGCTGATATCATCCTGGTCAAGTGTAACTTCATCATTATAATCATCAATAACTACGCTGCCGTCTTCATCATAATAAAGGAACAATTTATCGCTTTCCTGATATGGATTATTAGCCAGGATCTTTTCTGCGGTTTTGGTCAAAGCTTTTTCATTCCAGCTGACCGGCAAGGATACGGTGATGTCTTTGCCAAAATATTTCTGTTCTGTTTTGCTCAGCCAGTCACTGTCTTCGCTGGCTTTTGCCACGCTTGCTGCTATATCATCCGCTGAAACTTTTAGTCCTGCTTCAGCCAGACTGGTTTTCAGCAGCGCATTGTCTTCAGCTTTTTCCTCTGTCTTATCCACTGATCCGTCTGTGTTTTCTTCTTCAGCATCATTTTTCTGATCTGCCGGTTGATCGGATCCATCCTTCGTATCTGAATCGGATTCAGATGCAGTAGTATCTGCAGGCTGAACATCCGCCTCGTCCAGGAAAACTACCGGTGTGTTCATAACAAGTCGGATC
>JAZPYJ010000061.1:0-9976 GCA_045544075.1 Thermoanaerobacteraceae bacterium | reverse complement strand
GTGATTGCTGCATCCTTCGGCTATTTTTATATATGCCTGATAAGGAGGCGTTGTTACTATACGCGGCATATCACTTGAACACAGAAACTCTTGAATCGACGGCTGACATGCCCGGCTGCGAACTTTACCGGTCTTCAGGTCTGCAAGCGCATCATCGGTCAGTTTTTCTATCCGATCTATATCATTCGTTCAAAACAACAGATCTATCTCCGGCATGCCGGCCAGCAGCTCTTCACGATATTTCTGAGCAAGACATCCGCAGACGACCAAAAGGCGGCAACTGCCGGATTCTTTGTACTGTGCCATCTCCAGAATAGTATTTATCGATTCCTGTTTGGCAGACTCGATGAAGCCGCATGTATTTATCAGAATGACTTCGGCATCCTGCGGATCATATATTAGATCAAAGCCATTTCTCTCCAGCAGGCCCAGCATTATTTCAGTGTCTATCAGATTTTTTTCACAACCTAAACTGATTGCCGCTAATTTATACATATCATACCTTTTTCTTAAAATATATCATTGATCAAACATTGCCTTTGATTTCCGCCAGCTGCTCTTTAGTAAGCAGCACATCACGTTTCCCGCCTTCGTACTGGCTTACGTATCCGCGTTCTTCCATCAACTCTATTATCCTTGACGCCCTGTTGTAGCCTACTTTTAGCTTGCGCTGCAGGAATGAAGTCGATATTTTCTTGGCGTCAACCGCCAGTTGAACAGCTTCCCAGAATTTTTCGTCTTCTGCTTCACTTTCTTCAGGCAGCGTTTCGAAATCCTCCGGCAATATTTCCGGTTCATCTGTATCCGTCTGAATATCACCGGCTGCCCTTTGTGCTTCCTTTTGATCCCTGAGAAATGCAACCAGATTCTCTATTTCTCTGTCTGATAAATAAGGGCCCTGGATACGAATCGGTTTATCAGCACCGATCGGGCTGTAGAGCATATCACCTTTACCCAGTAATTTTTCAGCCCCGGCCATATCCAGGATAGTTCGGGAATCCACCTGTGAGGAGACCGCAAAAGAGATGCGTGAAGGTATATTCGCTTTAATAAGGCCAGTGATTACGTCGACAGAAGGCCGCTGAGTGGCGATAACCAGATGCATTCCCGCTGCTCTTGCCATCTGAGCCAGCCGGCAAATAGAATCTTCTACATCTTTCGGTGCGGCCATCATCAGATCCGATAATTCGTCTATAAGTATCACGATCTGCGGCATTGGTTTAGACTTCTCGATCCTTTTATCAGCGACCAGCTGATTGTAACGATAAATATCACGCACAGCATTTGCTTCAAAAGTAGAATAGCGGTCTTCCATTTCTTTAACCGCCCACCTAAGTGCTACAGCCGCTTTTTTCGGATTGATCACAACAGGCTGTATCAGGTGCGGTATCCCGTTATAATTAGTCAATTCAACCCGTTTGGGATCGATAAGAAGAAATTTTACCTCATCCGGTCTTGCTTTAAATAATATGCTTGCTATCAATACGTTGACGCAAACGCTCTTGCCTGATCCCGTTGCTCCAGCTATCAATAAATGAGGCATCTGGGCCAGATCTATGATCTTCGGATTTCCTCCTATATCTTTGCCCAATGCTACAGATAAATTGGAACGGGCATTAATGAACGCATTGCTTTCCAGCAGTTCACGCAAATGAACGGTGGTTACTTCATTATTTGGTACTTCTATCCCTATAGCTGCCTTGCCAGGGATCGGCGCTTCTATGCGAACTCTGGGAGCTGCCAGTTTCAGCGCAAGATCATCAGCCAGATTTAAAATGCGGCTTACCTTAACACCTACTGGAGGCTGAAGCTCATAACGCGTGATCGATGGTCCGCATTCAACGTTGGTGACCTTAGCTTCTATACCGAAACTCAGTAAGGTCTCTTCCAGTTTCTGTGCATTCTCCATAGTACTTTTATTAAAAAGAGCACTCTTTGCCTGAACAGATTTGTGAAGTAATTCCAGCGGAGGCATTAAATATCCGTCATTATTATCATCCTGATTATTGAATTCGATTATCTGCTGTTCACCGTTATCAGCTGTTTCCGGTATTTCTGTTACATTTGCGGCCTCGGTTTCAGCAGATGTATCATCCGCATAGATCACCGGTTCCTCAACGATTTCTGAAGACATTTTATTGTCTGCTTCATTTTCAGAATTTAATATCTGCCAATAATGCCCGCGCTCCGATCCCGATCGTTTATAGCTGTCTTTTTCATCTTCAAATCCGTCACTTGCCGCCAATCGGGAAAGCATTCGAATTTTTTCTGCTTCGGCAGCAGAAGCCTCTTTATCTTCTTCTTTTTCCGCATTTGTTTTACGCTGCGGAATTATTTTTTTTGCTTCTTGGCCTATCATACGGCATCTTGCCAAAAAACTCTTGCTGTTGCCTCCGACCTTTTCCGCCATTTGTTTTATCGTATAATTGGTGATCAAGATCAAAGAGATCAGGATCAGCGCACTAAAAAAGACATAGCTGCCGATCATACCGAATAATTTTACAACAAGGTAACTGATCAGGGCGCCGAACAGTCCGCCGCCTATAGGTTCTCCCTGTTTAGCTACTTCCAGACTTTCCTCCACAGGGATTCCGCTATGCAGCAGTCCCAGAACAGATAAGAAACATAAAGCAAAGCCCCAGAGTTTATTGGACATTTTTAGATCTTTTTTTTCTGTTATAAAATAATATCCCAGGACCGCAAAGATCACCGGCAGCAGAAAACGACCGCGTCCGGTCAGGACAAACAGAACTTTTTTAACAAATGTTCCGATAAAACCCAGTGAATCCACGAACAAGCACAAGCAGCAAAACAAAGCAAGCGCTATCCATATCACGCCGGAGACTTCATACCATGTATTGCTTTTTTCGGCTTTAACGCTATTCTTGACTTTGTTTTTTTTATTATTTTTGCCAGTTGTTTTCTTTTGGGGCAGATTCTTTTTATTTTTTGCGGACCCGGCCATTCGATTTCACCTCAATCTTTTAAAATTCTAGATTGCTCAATAAATCCCTGCCGCTACTCAGAAATACCTTCATAAAAACCACCGCCCTGTATATAGAGATCCTTTATTTTCCGTTTCATTGAAATCATAATGATTATATGATAAAGTAATTAAGCAATAATGCACGAATAACTCTTCTATTCACAATAATGGCAGACAGAAAGGATCTTTTATGGAGAATACTCAGGCATATATTCACAGTCTGGTCGAAAGTCAGCGTCTCTTTTTTGCAGGCGGTACTACTCAATCACCTGCCTGGCGAGTCGAACAGCTGAAAAAGCTTAAACAGGCAGTAATAAAATACAGCAAAGAACTGGAGGCAGCGCTGGGATCCGATCTTGGCCGTTCACCAGCGGAAGCATATTTCTGCGATATAGGCGCAGCTATAATGGAGATCAATGAATATATCAAAGGAACCAGACGCTGGGCCAGACCGGATAAACGATTCAGCGGCATGGTATGCTTTCCGAGTATTATCACCAAAGTTTATAAAATGCCTTATGGCGTAACTTTAATAATCAGTCCTTTTAATTTTCCTGTTCTGCTTTCGCTCGGTGTTCTGGCAGCCTCTGTTTCAGGCGGCAATACCGCAGTAATAAAAGCCAGTTCCAAATCCGCTGCGTCAACCGCTGTTCTTAAACGTATGCTGCAGGAGACTTTCCCCTCAGACTATATTACCTTGGTAGACGGAGGCCATGAAACAGCTGACTATTGTCTTACCGAAAGATTTGACAAAATTTTTTATACCGGTTCACCAAAAATCGGCATGCATATTATGCAAATGGCCTCCCGGCATCTGACCCCTGTTGCCCTGGAACTCGGCGGTGAAACCGGGAACTGGTGTATTATCCGCAAAGACGCCGACATCAAAGATGCCGCCCGTAAAATAGCCTTTTTAAAGCTATGCAACAGCGGGCAGATATGCATCAATATAAATCAGATAGCAGCAGCTGAAGAAATTGCTGACAGATTCGTGCATGAACTGCAGGAGGAATTCCGCCGTCAGATCGGCGATGATCCTTTGAACAACCCTGAATATCCGCGTATGATTTCATTTCAGGCATATGACCGGTGTGCAGATGAGGCGAAATTATACAGCGATCGTATTATTTTCGGCGGCACCGGTGAACGTACAACCTGCAGGTATGCTCCTACTATTATATATCCTGTTTCTATCGATGAACCGATAGTTCAGCATGAATTGTTCTGCCCGCTCCTGCCTGTTGTTCCTTTCAAAGATAATGAGATCGGCGATCTTATGAAAATAATCGCCTCCCGAGAACACGGACTTGCCCTCTATATTTTCAGCAAAGATAAAAAATGGGCAGAAAAAACAATGCGCACTCAGCAATTCGGCGGGGGATGCATTAACGAAGTATGCATGCATCTCATGGTTAATGGAGTCCCTTTTAACGGTACTGGTCATTCCGGCATGGGAGCTTATCACGGCAAATACGGATTTATGGAATTCACTCACCCTCAGACCGTTCTTTTCGGCAAAACCCGCGGCAATCTGCCCTTGCGCGAACATCCGTACAGCGGAACCAAAAACAAATATAAGTTAAAGCTGATCAGATTTTTTGAACGCTAGGTCAACAGCGTGGATTAATCTCTTTTATTATTCATGATTCATACCGTACCTGCCGGTTTAAGATCCGGTACAAACAGTAAAAAACGAACATCCTGCACACCTTACATGTTTAGTGATGTTCGTTTTTATGATCCGAACTATTTATTAATTATTCCGCTTTTCTCACAGATATCTCATATTTCCATGATAATAGGCAGAACCATTGGTCTTCTCCTGGTTTTTTCAAATAAATATTTTCCCAATCCGTCTCTGAGATTAGTCTTTATAGCTGTCCAGTCAGCCATTTCGTAATCAAGGCAGTTGTCCACGATTTCTTCAGCCTTTTTTCTTATCCTTTCCATCAGCTCTGTAGATTCACGAACATAAACGAACCCTCTGGAAATAATATCAGGACCGGCTGCGATAGTCAGATCCTCCGGATCAATAGTTAATACGACTATCAGTATCCCCTCTTCAGCCAGTTGTTTTCGATCACGCAGCACGACGCTTCCCACGTCACCGACTCCAAGCCCGTCAACCAGCACCCGGCCGGCCGGTACTCTTCCGACAATTTTCCCTTTACTGCTGCTGAACTCCAGCACATGTCCGTTCTCTGCGATAATGATATTCTCCGCATCCACACCCATCTCACAAGCCAGCTGAGCATGTTTTTTCAGATGTCTGTGCTCCCCATGAACAGGAACGAAGAATTTAGGTCTGAGCAATGAAAACATCAGTTTCAATTCTTCCTGACTAGGGTGCCCTGATACATGTGTTCCCGATATCAATTCGTAAATTACATTGGCTCCTCTTTTAAACAATAAGTTTACGATTCTGGCCACCAATTTTTCATTTCCCGGAATCGGATTGGCAGAAAGGATAACTGTATCTCCTGCCTGAATATCTACCTGCCTGTGTTCACCAAGGGCGATCCTTGTCAGCGCTGACATCGGCTCGCCCTGACTGCCTGTAGTCAAAAGAACCACTTGATTGGCAGGCAGGTTTTTGATTTCATCAACATCAACCAGCAATCCTTCCGGGATATTGATATAACCCAGCTCAAAGGCAATATCGATTACATTGACCATACTGCGGCCAACAACAGCCACTTTTCTGTTATACTTGACCGCGCACTCGATAGCCTGCTGCAGTCGATGGACATTAGAAGCAAAGGTTGCAATTATTATTCTTTCCCGCGACTGACTGAAAACTTCATCGAAAGCAAGCCCGACAGTTTTCTCAGAAGCGGTGTATCCTGCCCGTTCAACATTTGTACTGTCGGAAAGCAGCAGCAGCACCCCTTGCTCACCTAATTCCGCCAGTTTGTAAAAATCGACCCTTTCGTCATCCACCGGTGTAAGATCAATCTTGAAGTCTCCTGTGTGAACTACTACGCCTACAGGTGTATGGATAGCTATTCCTACTGCGTCGGGAATACTGTGAGCTACCCGGAAAAACTCTATCCAGAACGGTCCTATATTGACCATGTCACGAGGCTTAACCTCATGAAATTCAACATCATGGTAGTTGTAATTGTTTTCTTTCAATTTGACTTCGACCAGACCTAATGTCAGTCTGGTTGCATAAACAGGCACAGGGACCTCTTTTAATACAAACGGCAAGGCTCCGATATGATCTTCATGTCCGTGTGTAAGCAAGATCGCTTTAACTTTACTGCGGTTTTCCACCAGATAAGTTATGTCAGGAATGACCAGGTCAATGCCCAGCATAGCTTCATCAGGAAACATCAGACCTGCATCGATAACAATAATATCATCCTCATATTGCACCGCCATCATGTTCTTTCCGATTTCGCCCAAGCCGCCCAGTGGTACCAGGTACAGCTTCGATTCTTGTTCCATTTATTCACCTCCGATATCATTTCAGAAAGATCAGGAGAAGACGGATAAAACTCAAAATTAAAATTTAATTGTTCAACACGCCATAATCGACCAAACACTGCCTGATCACGGCTTTCTGCTGTTCATCTGCCGGAACGAGCGGCAGCCGGACACTGCCGACAGAAATCCCGCACATATTAAGAGCGGTCTTCACCGGTACAGGATTGGAAGTGATGAACATCGTTCTTAGCGCCCTGTACAGATAAGCATTTAACTCGGCCGCTTTTTCTACTTTTCCCGCAAAATAAAGATCGATCAGCTCATGGAGCTGTGTTCCTAACACGTGCGAAGCGACACTGATCAAACCGCTTCCGCCCACCGACAGAATAGGCAGCGTAAGAGCATCGTCGCCGCTGTAGATCATAAAGTCAGAAGGAACCAGACTTTTTAATTCAATGATCTGCGATAAGTTGCCGCTCGCTTCTTTTACCGCCACGATATTATCGATTTCTGCCAGGCGGGCAATAGTTTGAGGACATAAATTGATAGCCGATCGTCCCGGAATATTATAAAGGATCAGCGGCAGGCTCGTAGATTCTGCCACAGCTTTAAAATGCTGATACAGCCCTTCCTGAGACGGTTTATTATAATAAGGCACTACCAGCATAGCTCCGTCAACACCTATCTTTTCGGCTTCCTGAGTCAGTTTGATCGTGTTTCGTGTGTTATTGGAGCCGGTGCCGGCTATTACAGTTCTGTTCTCACCTATTTCCTTCTTTACTGCAGAGAACAACTGCAGCTTTTCTTCAACCGATAAATTTGGTGATTCACCTGTTGTGCCTGATACGACCAGACCATCTGATCCTGAATCTGCCAAATGATGTGCCAGCACCTTTACCTGCTGCCAATCAATTTGCATTTGTTCATCAAAAGGTGTCACCATAGCCGTTAGCAATCGTCCAAAATTCATTCCAATCCCCCCTGCAGTACCCGTCAGCGGATACTGAATAGATTGCGCCTCAGGCGCATTTTCTCCTTTCAATATGAATTGATCGGGCAAAAACCAATAAACAAATCCTTATAGATCGTTCTGTTAAAATTACTTCAGATAATACTAAAGATCTTTCGAAATCACTCAGCTTTTTTCAAACAATCATATCTGACCAACAACTCCGCGATCTGTACAGCATTGGTCGCCGCACCCTTTCGCAGCTGATCAGCCACGATCCAGATATTCAAACCCCGTTCAATGGAATTATCTTCCCGGGTGCGTCCGACATATACTTCGTCTGTATCTGAAGTATACCACGGCATCGGATATTTCTTTTCTTCCGGATCATCTATCACCACAACACCCTCCGCGGCTGCAAAAACTTTCTTGGCCTCCTCAGCCGTTATCTTGCGTTCGGTCTCAATATTGACCGACTCAGAGTGACTGCGGAAAACAGGGACCCGTACCGTCGTAGCTGTAACGGCAATGTTTTCATCATGGAAAATCTTTTGCGTCTCTTTGACCATTTTCCATTCCTCTTTGGTATAATCCATTTCCTGAAATACATCGATATGCGGAAGCAGATTAAAAGCGATCTGATACGGAAATACCCTGCACACGGCTTCCTCACCGTTGCTGATAGCCTTGACCTGCTCAGACAATTCATTAATGGCTTCGATCCCTGCTCCTGAAACTGCCTGATATGTAGAAACCACTACCCGCTTGATGCCTGCGGCATCATAGATCGGCTTCAGGGCAACGACCATCAGAATTGTCGAACAATTCGGATTGGCAATAATACCTTTATGCAGGCGCACATCTTCGGGATTGACCTCAGGAACCACCAAAGGCACTTCAGGATCCAGGCGGAAATTGCTGCTGTTGTCGATCATTACACAACCGCTGCGTTTGACGTCTTCGGCATACATCGTGCTGGCTTTTCCTCCGGCAAACAGCGCGATATCATATCCTTCAAAGCTTTGAGGAGTCGTTTCTTCGATAATGTATTCATTGCCCTCGAAAACGACTTTCTTTCCGGCGGAACGTGCAGTTGCACACAGTTTCAGTTTCCCGACCGGAAATTTGCGCTCAGCCAATACCTTCAGCATCTCTTTGCCGACGGCCCCCGATGCACCAACAATGACAACATTATATTTCTTCTCAGCCATTTTTAAATTGCCTCCATTAATAAAATAAGTATTAGTCTTCAAATAAGATTTTATCCAGGCCGTAAACCAGATGATCGAATTCACTGACCTTGCGGACTGCCATCAATACTCCGGGCATATACGCCTCGCGGGAAATCGAATCATGTCTGATGGTAAGCGTTTGTCCCATGCTGCCGAATATAACTTCCTGATTAGCAAAATAACCGGGCAAACGTACACTATGGATATGGATGCCGCCTTCGTATTCTCCTCCGCGGCTGCCTGAAACTTTTTCAAACTCGTCCGGATGACCCTGTTTCATATTCGGACGATTTTTCATGATCATATCGGCAGTTTTAACCGCTGTACCTGAAGGAGCATCCAGTTTCTGATCATGATGCAATTCGATGATCTCAACATTGGGCATATATTTAGCTGCCTCAGCTGCAAATCGCATCATCAGAACAGCTCCTAATGTGAAATTCGGTGCAATAAGAGAACCGATCTTTTTTTCGGCACATATCGCTTCAACTTCCGCAATATCTTTTTCAGAAAGTCCGGTCGTCCCTACCACACAGCGGATCCCATGCTCCAGACAAAGCCGTATGTTGGCCATCGCACTCTGCGGAACAGTAAAATCGATCAGAATATCCGGTTTGCTTTGCTCTATCTGGCGCAGCATATTATCATCGACCTTAACACCGGTGTCTTCTTTGCCGATAAGTACACCCGCATCTGTTCCCATGCCGCGGGTATCGATCGCTGCGGCTAATTCCAGATCTTCTGCATTGCAAACAGCTTTGAGGACTTCACGTCCCATACGTCCGCACGCACCGGCTACCATTATTTTTTTCATGATCTGTATCTCCACCTTTGCTCTGATTTAATCTGATTATTATTCATTACTAATATTGCCCCCGTCTGAACGTCCGATCCGGCTCAGGCAGTAAATAGTCCATAAATTCAAAATCCCTTCGTAGACAAGACACGCGCCGATTACCGCTACGATCGCCTTGGCTGTGGCGAACGGATAAAACAGCATAAACAAGCCAAATGCCGCAATCAGCACTGCCGCTGCCAAAGTGACCCACCAGTTTTTATAGTTCCTGCTCCTCATCTGCAAAGCTTTCTGGATTTTGAAAAAACCATCCAGAAGTACACAGACCGCAACAATATAAATCAGCAGAGAAATAACCAATTCTGTTTTGCAGATTATGAAAACACCGATCGCTATCAATACCAGCCCAATAAAAACATCCGTATTATACAGCAGCTCGGCATTGCGATTCAAAAAATAGCGCACAATGCAGAAAACTCCGCACAATATCAAGACTGCTCCCAATACATAACATAGTATTTTACTGGTCGAGCCGGGGAAAAGCAGCAGAATAAGCCCAAAAAAAGTCGGAGGCCAAGCGGTCT
>JAZPYJ010000060.1:0-20056 GCA_045544075.1 Thermoanaerobacteraceae bacterium | reverse complement strand
GTAGCCCCGGCAGTTCCCTGATTAAAATCTACTGTTACAACTACTTTATCTTTCTTCAGTATTTCCTTGGCATGCTCTTCGGAAAAATCCAGCGCACAGCCGTTTTTTGCTGCCATTTCATCACCTAAATAGATATCGCAGCAGTCCGGGTTGAAGTCTGCTCCCGAATAGCCAGCCGCAGCCAGAATACGTCCCCAGTTGGCGTCCTCACCGAAAACAGCTGTTTTTACCAGATTAGAGCCGGCTATGCTGCGGGCAGCAGTGCGTGCATCCTGCAATGTCAGAGCATTTTTGACCCGAACTTCTAAAAGTTTGGTAGCCCCTTCGCCATCGCGGGCAATAGACTGCGCCAGATAGCAGCAGATATATTCCAGTGCTTCTGCGAATTCGGCATATTCATCATCTTCCTCTGTAAGCAGATCGGTTCCTGCCATACCATTGGCCAGTACAGCGACCATATCGTTAGTGCTGGTGTCGCCATCTACAGTTATCATATTGAAAGTATTATCCACCGCTTTGCTCAGTGCCTGCTGCAAAGCATGCTTCTCCACGGCAGCATCCGTGGAGATAAAGCAGAGCATAGTTGCCATATTGGGATGAATCATTCCTGAACCTTTAGCCATACCGCCTATAGTCACTGTTTTTTCTTGCAGCTGCAGGCTGATGGCGATCTGTTTGCTGCAAAGATCGGTCGTCAGGATCGCCGCGGCCGCATCATTGCCTCCCTCTCTGCTCAACAGGGGAGCTGCTGTGCGTATGCCCTCGGTAACTGTTTGCATAGGCAGATGCACACCAATGACACCTGTGGAAGCAACAATGATCTGTTCCGGCTGAAGATTCAGAACTTCAGCAGTTACAGATGCCATTGTACGGACATCATCCGCTCCTTTTTCACCTGTACAGGCATTAGCATTACCGCTGTTGATCACGATCGCCTGAACTGCAGGCTGTCCGGTTATCAGCTGCTTATTGTATTTTAAAGGAGCTGCCTGAACTTTATTGGTAGTATAACAGCCGCCCGCTGTGCAGGGCTTCTGAGAATAAACCAACGCCAGATCTTTATTTTTCTTTTTTAAGCCGGCATGAATACCACAGGCACTAAAGCCCAATGGAGCAGCGACTCCGCCTTCTGCGGTCTGCCAGTTGTCTTTTATTATCATGTAAAATATCCTCCTTCAATCATCACTGCCTCGCATATATCTTTAGCCGGCAATAAGGAAGTTCGATTTTTAAGGCAGCATTCCTGCCATGTCCAATGCTGTTTCTTCGGGGAAACCGAAGCGCACATTCATATTTTGTATCGCCTGTCCTGAAGCACCTTTGACCAGATTATCGATAACTGATACTATTACCGCCCGCCGCGTACGCTGATCAGCAACAGCTGTCAGATGACAATAATTGGAGCCGTAAACGCATTTGGTTTCCGGGAACGCTCCTTCCGGCAGCACCTTTACAAATTGCTCATTTTTATAAAAATCTCTGTATAGATCAAGTATCTCATCCGTAGTCATAGATTGTTTCAGATTTATATATATCGTACTGAGAATTCCGCGGCTCATCGGGGCCAGGTGCGGCGTGAACGAGATCAGCGCCTGTTCACCGGCCAGCTTGCTAAGTTCCTGCTCTATTTCTGGAATGTGGCGATGGCTGGCTACTTTATAAGCCTTAAAGCTGTCATTTACAGTAACAAAATGGGTGCCATTATTTGCACTGCGCCCTGCTCCCGTAACACCTGATTTAGAGTCAACGATGATAGAACTCATATCCGCCAGACATTTCTCTCTTCGGCTGTGCTCCCTCAGCAGCGGAGCAAGTCCCAAAAGAGTACTGGTAGGATAACAGCCCGGATTGGCAATCAGATCGGCATGTCTTAAGCGTTCCCGATAAAGCTCGGGCAGACCGTAGACCGCCTCCTTCAACAGATCCGGCTGAGTATGCGGCACCTTATACCACTCTTCATAGGTTTTAAAGTCCTCTATGCGGAAATCCGCACCGAGATCGATCAATACTTTGCCCTGGCGACGGGATTCCGCAGCCGCTTCCATGGATAATCCGTGCGGCAGCGCGGTAAACAAACAATCACAGCGATCAGCGGCCTCAGCATATGATAATTCCTCCATCACCTTATCACCATGGCCCAGCAGGCTTTTATATACAGACGACAGTTCCTGACCGGCAGCACTGTGCGATACCAAAGCTTCGATTCTGACCTGCGGATGACGGCTGAGCAGTCTTACCAGCTCCGCCCCCGTATAACCTGTCGCTCCGATGATACCGATGTTTATCATTTGCTGGTTCCTCCTTTGTATAAACCTATTCCAATTCTTTCATTTTCCATATATTATAAATGCCCGATAAAATCAGACAAATAATATCAGTAATTGATTTGAATAATTATACAACTATCAGAATTAAAATTCAACATATATTTTGTCTTTTATCTGAAAATTTTAAAAAAATTTTTTTGCGCTTGACACTATTGATATTTGGCGCTAAAATAGACAAGTGACCGGGTTGTGGCTCAGTTTGGTAGAGCGCTGCGTTCGGGACGCAGAGGCCGCTGGTTCAAATCCAGTCAGCCCGACCAATCGTAAAAGCCCTTTTGCCTTGACAGACAAAAGGGCTTTTTTAATGAATCATAAGTAAAGGATGAATACCATGACTGTACCTGATATCCAGCCGGACGGGAACACTTCCTGTGATAACAAGCACAAAGTTTTAAAAAAAATAATTACTGCAGCCGGAATATTGATGATCAGTTCTCTGATAGTGCTTATAGCCGGCCTGCGCTGCGGTCTGATAACATTGCCTAAGGCGGCGGCGGATATTCCCTCCATTGCTGAATATGAAAATATAACATCAGACGATATAACGTCACCTGTTTCTGATAATGAATATGCCTCCGTTGAGGCATATATCGCCGAGTACGCTCATCGTCACGGACTTACGATGGCCGATTATCCGCAATCCATTGTTAAAATGCTGGCTTTTAATCCCGAAACTGATGACTTCGTGCTGAATTATCCTTTGCGCAAGGACAAGAAGCCGGAAATCGATCTGTCGGAATACAAAGACTGCACTGAGGTGCCGCTCTTTATTCAATGGGATGAACGCTGGGGCTATCAGACTTACGGCAGCAATGTAATGGGGCTTACAGGCTGCGGTCCTACTTGTTTATCCATGGTCGCAGTTTATCTGCTGAACGATTTACAAATGGACCCGGGCTGGATGGCAGATTTCAGTACAGAAAACGGATATTGTGTCAAAGGCAACGGAACTGCCTGGGCTCTTATGGATGAAGGGGCCGGACAGCTCGGTCTGCAGGCTTCAAGTATCGACCCTCGGGACAGCGAACTTGTTATAAGCTGCCTTAAGCAGGGTCAGCCTGTCATCTGTATAATGGACTCCGGTTTTTTTACCAGTTCAGGACATTTCATAGTCCTTACAGGATATGAAAACGGTCAGATCACCATCAATGATCCAAACAGCAGGCTGCGTTCCGCCAGTCTTTGGGATTATCAGGACTTTCAGGATCAGATAAGCGCTATGTGGGTCTACAGCAAATAATTATTCATCCTCGGATGTCAGGCCGTAAAGCTTTGCCAAAGCCGCAAAGGCCGGCAGCGAGTCCATGATCATCTGGGTGCTCACGCAATAGGCGATCCTCACATAACCGGGGCATCCGAAATCATCTCCCGGCACCAGAAGCAATTCAAAGCGTTTGGCTTTTTCACAAAATTCCCAGGCATCTTCTGGTGTCTTCATAAACAGATAGAATGCACCGTCAGGACGCACGCAGTGAAAGTTCAGCTTACTCAAGCTGTAATACAGAAGATCACGGTTCTGACGGTATATTTCAACATCAGAAACTGCACCCAGACAGCGGGATATCACCTTCTGCATCAGACTGGGCGCGCAAACATACCCCAGCGCTCTGCCGGCTCCGCAGATCGCAGCGTAAACATCATCAGCCTCCGCCATGCGCGGTGAAACGGCAAGATAACCTATACGTTCTCCGGGAAGCGACATGGATTTGCTGAATGAATAGCATACTATCGTATCATCATAATGATTCATAAGATATGGCACTTCCAGTCCGTCATATACCAGCTCCCTATAAGGCTCATCACTTATCAGCCATATCGTGTGGCCGAATTCTTTTTCTTTTTCCCGCAGCACAGAACAAAATGCACTGATAGTCTCCGGCGAATACACGACTCCCGACGGATTGTTGGGAGAATTGATGATAACAGCTTTAGTCCGTCTGGTAACAGCCTGGGCAAAAGCTTCCATATCCAGCTGGAAATCATCCTGCCTTGTCGGCACTACGATCAGCCTTCCCCCCGCTGCTTCCGTAAAAACACGGTACTCGGGAAAGAAAGGAGTAAATGCGATTATCTCATCAGCCGCTCCTCCTTCTTTGCGCGGACAGATCAGAGCGTTCAGCGCAATAGTCAGAGCAGCTGCCGCTCCGCAGGTAACATAAATCCGGTCGAATGTTACTTCAGTTCCGAAACGGGAATTAATGTTTTCAGCGATCGCTTTTCTGAACTGAGGATCACCTGGTGCTGATGTATAGCCATGAAGCGCAACAGAGTCCACAGTCTCAGTAAGTTCCCTGATCGTTTTATTGATACAGTCAGGAGCCGGAACGCTGGGATTGCCCAAACTAAAATCAAAAACATTCTCAGCTCCGATCTCACTGCGGCGTTGGTTGCCGTACTCGAAGATTTCTCTGATCACCGAACGTTGACGTCCCAATTCCATCATTTTTTCTGCTATCATAGCGTCTGCCCCCTGTCTGATCATTTGCTAGCTGCTTCAGCGATTTTTTTATTATATATACGCGGATCTTCAATAAATCCATTAATAGCTGCCGCTGCCACTGATGCCGCTGAAGCCAAGTATATTCCTGCCTGAGCTCCGCCGATGATCTGCGGTGAATTGGTTTGCGCAGTTGTGATTACCGTTTCATAATCTTCGGGAAGTTTTTCCGCCAGACCGCTGCCAAGCAGGTCTGCTCCTTTGATCGCGGACGGTTCCGCTATCATTGCCCCGCTTGTCCGGAAAATATCAAGCAGGCCTTCCTTCTGCGCCTGCTGATAAATTCTTTCACTGGCCGGAACAACATACATCTGTACCCCCGCTGCCAACGATTCTCCCCGCAATACATCCGCTGCCTGCCGCAGCTCTTCCAGCCAGCCGCTGCCGCTGCCGCCCAGCAAAGCCCAATCAACACTATTTCCCAGCAGCTGATTAACTCCCATGACACATTCCATGCTCTCCGGGCAGGCTAACTGGGGCTCCAGACGCGTCACATCACAAATACGCAGCTGAAAATGATCAGCCTCCGCTCCTGCTTCCACTAAAACATTTTCGTCCGATTCCTCTGCTTCAGCATTTTCCCCATTGTTGTCAGTCATACGGCGTTCAGCCAGCCAGCTCAGCAATTTGACGTCTCCTGCCATCACGGCATAATCTCCTCCCAGCTGAGCACTTTGTCCTGCCAGAAGCAGACGGCTTTCCATACTCAACTCGTGAATGGTTTCGCCGATAAACTCCAATATTCTGCCGCCTGCGTTTTCTGCGATCAATTGTCCCTGCAGGAACAGCAGAAAATCACGGCCGGTCACGCCCTCCGGTAATTCTGCAAAGCATTTGAAACGGATAGTCTCAGGCACTTTTATGGTTATTTCTCCTGTCTCAGCCGCCTGTGTCAGTTCCCGCTCCTCCAGACCAACTGCAAGCATATTATAGGCACCGTAATAATACTGTTGTCCAACAGGAACAGCGATCAAAGCTCCCGGCCTGATAAAGTCAGCAAGACAATCATCCACTGCAGCCGGTCCAGTCAAAACTCCGTCCAGCTTTACCCGTGCTTCCTCGCCCGCTCTGACAGGACAGCCGCAGTGAGCAGCTATTATTTGCTCGGCAATCGTCTTTTTTGCCGCAGGATTTTCATCAGCTGCCCCTGCAGACTGCTCAGGTTGCTTTTTATTGAAACGTTTCAGTAATTCTCCCAGATTAAAAAGTCCGGTGGTTATTTTTTCCGCCATATTCTTTCTGCCTTTCCTGCCAGATTTTTCTGATTTATTTGTATATCTGATTATTTTTATAAAAATTTTTCATTCGGATCATTATCTGCCCGTCATTTTATCCTGCAGCAGCTTATTGACCAGAACCGGATTAGCTTTGCCCTGTGAAGCTTTCATGACCTGTCCGACCAGAAAACCTACCGCTTTTTTCTTACCAGCATGATAATCGGCCACTGACTGAGGATTTGCTTCCAGCACCTGATCAATCAGTTTCTCCAGTGCTGAAGTACTGCTGATCTGTTCCAGCCCTTTCTCTGCAATTATTTTTTCAGGATCTTCCCCGCCGGCAAACATTTCTTCCAAAACGATTTTTGCGCTGCTTCCGCTGATCTTATCATCCGAAACCTGCTGCAGAAGAGCCGCAAGCTGCTGAGGAGCAACCTGACATTCATCTATTTTTTGTCCTGCTGCGTTTAACAGGCGGGACAGATCACCCATAAGCCAGTTGCTTATCATTTTGGGATTAGCAAAAAATGATGCGCATTGCTCAAAATAGTCTGCCATTGCTCTTGATGAAGTTAGTATCCCTGCGTCATAAAGAGGCAGATCATATTGTTCCGTAAAACGCCTGCAGCGCACATCGGGAAGCTCAGGCAGCTCACTTTTCAATCTTTCCACCCATTCTTTATCTATGATCAGAGGAACAAGATCCGGCTCCGGAAAATAACGATAATCGTTGGCTTCCTCCTTGGTACGCATTACCGCGCTTATACCCTGAGCATCGTCCCAGCTGCGTGTTTCCTGGATTATAGTTCCTCCCTTGCTCAGCACATCGATGTGCCTCTGTTCTTCATAAGTCAGGGCGCGCTGCAGCGATCTGAAGGAATTGATATTCTTAAGTTCGGTTTTGGTCCCCAATTTCTGCTCACCGCGCGGGCGTACGGAAATATTGGCATCACAGCGCAGCGATCCTTCTTCCATTTTAACATCTGAAATATCCAGATAAGCTATTATATCGCGAAGTTTTTCCACATAAGCCCTTGCCTCTTCCGGAGAACGCATATCCGGCTCTGAAACAATTTCGATCAGCGGCACGCCTGTGCGGTTATAATCTACCAGAGAACAGCTGATCTTTTCATTCTCTTCGCCTATCACAGTATGGATCAGTTTGCCTGCATCTTCTTCCATATGGATACGGGTAATGCCGATGCTCCGGGGACCTTCCCCCGTATCGATCTGCAGACTGCCCTGATAACAGATAGGCAGATCATATTGTGAAGTCTGAAAGTTTTTGGGCAGATCGGGGTAGTAGTAGTTTTTGCGGTCAAATTTGCTGAATTCCGCTATTTTGCAGTTAAGAGCCAGTCCTGCTCTTACGGCATAATCCAGCACCTGATGATTGAGTACAGGCAGCACTCCCGGCAATCCGAGGCAAACAGGACATACATGTGTGTTGGGCTCGGCACCGAATTCAGTGGAACATCCGCAGAATATCTTGCTCTTGGTTTTCAGTTCGACATGGACCTCCAGTCCGATAACTGTTTCCCACAATTTGCTGTTCATCGCTGTGCCCTCCCTTCAGTAATCGTGTTTATCTGCTGACCGGGCTGTTTAACCGTATTTTGATTCACTGCCGCAGGTCGTCTTTTATGATAATCGGTATGCTGCTCAAAAGTATAGGCTGCCTGCAGTAATTTCGGTTCACCGAATGGTTTTGCCATCAGCTGCAGTCCGACAGGAAGATCTCCCGCAAAACCGCCCGGCAGGGATAAAGCAGGTATGCCTGCCAGATTTACGGCAATCGTACAGGCATCACTGAGTATCATCTGCATCTGATCATCGCATTTTTCACCGATCTTAAAAGCAGGAAACGGCGATACAGGAGAAAGAAGGACATCATATTCGGCAAAAGCCCGCTCAAAATCCTGACGCACCAGTGTGCGCACCTGCTGGGCCTTGCGGTAATATGCGTCGTAGTAGCCCGCGCTCAGAACATAAGTTCCCAGCATAATGCGTCTTTTTACTTCAGCACCAAAGCCCTCGCTGCGGGAACGGCTGTACATTTCAATTATATTATCACTGTCCGGGCAGCGATAACCAAAGCCCACGCCGTCATAACGGGCCAGATTAGAACTTGCTTCCGCTGTTGCGATCATATAATAAGCCGCCAAAGAAACCTCGGTATGGGGCAGACTCATCTCTTCACAGACAGCTCCCTGATCTTCCAGAACTTTAACTGCGTTCTTCAATGTCGCCTGCACTTCCGGATCAACTGCCGGTCCGAAATATTCGCGGGGGATCCCGATCTTCATACCGCGCACATCATCACGCAAAAATTTCGTGAAATCGGGATAATCTGTTCTGACCGAAGTCGAGTCCCGATGATCATATCCGCAGATCGCATTAAGCAGCCAGGCACAATCAGTTACGTCACGGCTCAGCGGTCCGATCTGATCCAGAGATGAGCCGTAGGCGATCAGACCGTAGCGCGAAACAGCTCCGTAAGTTGGTTTAAGGCCAACTACACCGCAGAAAGACGCAGGCTGTCTGATAGAGCCGCCCGTATCCGATCCAAGCGCAAGTATCGTTTCTCCCGCTGCCACTGCCGCGGCGGAACCTCCGCTCGATCCTCCGGTTACTCTTTCGGTATCCCAGGGATTACGGGATGCGCCAAACGCAGAATTTTCTGTAGAGGAGCCCATTGCAAATTCATCCATATTTGTTTTGCCCAGCACTATCATCTTCTGCTGATTTACTCGATCCATAACCGCTGCATTATACGGCGGACGGAAGTTTTCCAGCATACGGGACGCACATGTAGTCAATTCTCCCTTTGTGCAGATATTATCTTTGACTGCCAGCGGAATCCCGGCTAAAACAGGCAGCTTTTCTCCTCGCGCCAATGCATCATCCACCTGCCCGGCTATCTGTTCCGTCTGTTCCATATTTAATGAGAGATAAGCATTTATCTCGGGTTCTTTTTCTGCGATCCGCCGGTATACAGCCTTAGTTATCTCAACAGCTGATACCTTTTTGCTGACTAAAAGTTCATGAAGTTCATGAGCAGTAAGATCGGAAAGTTCAGACAAAGGTCGTTTTTGTTCTGCCATTTCAGCACCTCCCCCCTACATGATCCGCGGCACGACAAATGTGCCGTCAGTTTGTTCAGGTGCATTGGAGAGAGCTTGTTCATTAGACAGTGATGGCTTGATTTCATCATTCCGGTATACATTGGTCAGATTCAGCACATGATTAGTCGGTTCAACATCGTCAGTCGGAACCTGCTGCAGTATCTCCGCGTAAAGCAGAATATCATTCAGCTGATCAGCATACTGCACTGTTTCCTCGGCGCTGAGATCAAGGCGCGCCAACAGGGCAATCTTGGCCACTTCGTCATTGGTGATTTTTTTCTTTTCATCCATCTCGCCCATAACCTCCTGATTAAGATTTTCAGCAGAAATCCATCGCGGGGATTTCTGCTGTCTGTCGTTATTGCTATTAAGGTTCCAGTCGTTCCACATCACGCGGGAACAGAGTTGCGCTGCGTATATTTTCCAGCTTGAACAGTTTCATGGCCAACCGTTCCAGGCCTAATCCGAGCCCTCCGTGCGGCGGCATCCCGTATTTATGGATCATCAGATAACTGGCAAAATCATCAACATTCATACCGCGGCGGCGCATCTTATCGACCTGCTCATCATAATTATGAATCCTTTGTCCGCCTGTTGTGATCTCCGCTCCGTTGAGCAGCAGGTCAAAGCTCAGAGTATAGCGCTGATCCTCCGGATCATCCATAGCGTAGAACGGACGTTTCTTCTCAGGATAATGCGTAACGAATACCAGATCGCTCTTGAATTTCTTTTTGAAAAGCTCACCGATCAATCTCTCTTCATCAGGTTCCAGATCATCTTCTGATCGGAATTCTCTCTTGAATTGTTTAGCTACCATTTCCTTGGCCTCACTGAAGCGCACCTGCGGAATTTTCTCGAACTCAGGCAGTTTCAGGTTAAGCAGTTTCAGCTCAGCAGCATAATTTTCATTCAGATAAGCAAACACATAATGCAAAGCTCTCGCTTCAGTCAGCATAACATCCTGAAAACTGTCGATATAACCCATTTCAAAATCGATACCCTGAAATTCAGTAATATGACGTGTGGTATGAGATTTTTCTGCCCGATAGACAGGACCTATGGTAAATACCTTATCAAATACGCCGACCATCATTTGTTTATAAAACTGCGGACTCTGGGCCAGATAAGCCTTTTGCCCGAAATAATCTACCTCAAACATATCCGCGCCGCCTTCTGCTCCGGCGGAAACGATTTTAGGCGTCACGATCTCTGTAAAGCCTTCCGCCAGGAAAAACTGACGAAAGCCTGCCAGCAGACCCTCGCACAGCTTGATCACAGCACGTTCATTGGGATTGCGCATAGAGATCGGCCGGTAATTCAGTTTTGTGTCGAAGCTGACATCCAGTTCCTTTTTATTAATAACGAACGGAAGCTCTTCAGCCGGTCTGGAAAGTACCCGGCAGCTGATCAGATTGAAATCGTAGCCGATTTTGGAACGTTCCTCAACATTGAGGATACCATGACATTCCACAAAATATCCTTCACCGATCGTGTCCAAAGCGAAATCTGCTTTATCAGGATCAAAAACTCCCTGAAGCGTGCGGCGTCCTGTCCGTAAAATAACGAAAGCAAATCCGCTCATTTCCCTGATCTTGTGCACGCAGGCCTTAATTGTGACCTCAGTACCGTCAGCGATCGCTCCGGCCAGCATTTCAGCGTATAATTCTTCAAACTCATTAAAGTTTTTTTTATCATTTACTGCAATGTATTCCATAAGAGCCCTCCTTATTTGTTGAGCTGCTCCTGCAGCAAGCGGTTGATAACAGCCGGATCGCCATTGCCGTGCAGTTCTTTCATTACTTTTCCGAACAAGGCCTGGATCGCCTTAGTCTTTCCGTTCCGATAATCCTGAACGGGCTTCGGATTTTCTTCGATGACCCTGCTCACTAATCCGGCGATCATCGACTCATCGTTCTGGGCTGATAAACCATGCTCGTCACTATATGCCTGCGGATCGACATCATCGGCAAAAACAGCTGCCAGAATACGGCGGGCCGCATTGCGGTTGACTACACCTTTCATGGTCATCTTAATCAGTTCAGCCAGCTTCTGCGAATCGATCGTCAGATCATCAGCCGTCAGCTTATTCTTTTTCAAAAGCGCCATACAGTCTCCGTTCAGCCAGTTGGCAGTTTCTTTTGCCGAGCCGCACGCCGGATAAGCAGCTTCAAATATATCACATAATACGCGGCTGGCAGTTAAAGCTTTGGCATCTGCTTCAGTCAGGCCCAATTCATCCATATACCGCTGTGCCTTATCCTCCGGCAGTTCAGGCAGAGAATCCCGGATCCTGTCATACCATTCATCATCGATCACGATAGGAACGAGATTGGGGTCAGGAAAATAGCGGTAATCCGCTGCAGTTTCCTTGTTGCGCATAGAGAAACTCTGTCCTTTGACATCATCCCAGCGGCGCGTTTCCTGGACCAGTACTTCAGTCCGGCGTTCCAGCGCATCGATATGCCGCGCTTCCTCGAATTCGATCGCTCTGGCAATAGCCGAAAGCGAATTCATGTTTTTCATCTCAGTACGGACTCCCAGTTCCTCTGTTCCTTCCGGTCTGATCGAAAGATTAACGTCACAGCGCATGGATCCTTCTTCCCAACGGCAATCGGAAACACGGGCGAAACGCAGCAATGTGCGCAGGCGATTGAGATAAGCAAGCACTTCTTCCACACTGCGCAGATCAGGTTTGCTGACGATCTCGATCAGGGGCACACTGGTACGGTTGAAGTCGACCAGTGATGTATCTGTCCAGTCGTCATGAACCAGTTTGCCCGCGTCTTCTTCCATATGGATCTGTTTGATTCCAATAATCTTTTTACCACGGCTCGTTTCTATTTCCACACCGCCCTGAACGCAAATCGGGGCAAACCATTGAGTGATCTGATACGAACAAGGCAGATCAGGATAATAATAACTTTTTTTATCAAAGGTAGTTACCCGATTGATATGGCAATTGGTAAGCATTCCTGCTGTCATGGCCAGATCAACAACCTTTTTATTGGTAACAGGCAGCATGCCGGGCATTCCGCAGCAGGCAGGACAAACGCTTTCATTCGGTCCTGCACCGAACTCGGCCGAACAGGAACAGAAAATTTTTGATTTCGTTGCCAGCTCTACATGAACTTCAAGGCCGATAACAGTTTCGTATCTCATTTTCTCATCCCCGCTTTCTCCAGACACTCAGCAGCTGTCAGCAATTTATTTTCCTGCAGACTGTCAGCCACCAGCTGCACACCGCAATCAGCAACGGCAGGCAAACCCAGAATACTTGCCAATGCTGTATAATAGCTTTCCCGGTAAACGATCTCCAGGCTGTCTCCGCAGTCCTGTTCAGTATATGCTGTTTTTGAACAGGCGGGCAAAAGCAGACAGTCATATCCGGCAAAAACCCCGTCCATTGCTTCCCGCAGAAGGCGCCTTGTGCGCAACGCCTGATCATAACAGGCAAAATATCTGTTTTTGGATAAAACATCCGATCCGTACAGAACAGTGAATTTTGTCAGCAGTCCGAAAGCTTCTGTTCTTGATTTGGTATATAACTCCTCGATTGAATCATATTCCTCAGTCCGATAGCCAAATTTTACACCGTCATAACGTGATAAATTGTTGCAGGTCTCTGCTGACAGCAAGATCTGCCAAGCAGGGGAAGCCAGTTCCGCTTCCGGTAAAGAAAATTCGCTGACTTCAGCGCCTGCCTCCTTCAGTCTGGCCGCTGCTTTTTTTATCCTCATAACAGTATCTTCATCCGCATCTGTCAGATATTCTTTTGGCAGACCGATCTTTAATCCGGATACCGAGCCAGCGGACATATACTGATATTTTTCCTGAGGAAGGCTCGTTCCGTCCTTGTCATCATGTCCGGCAATAACGCTCAGAAGTTCTGCAGCTGCCGCAGCTGTAAGCGCTGTAACGCCTATCTGTTCTGCTGAACAGGCGCAGGGTATAATGCCGTAACGGGATACCGTTCCGTAAGTAGGTTTGATGAAAGCGACATCTTTCAGTGCAGCAGCCCGTCTCGGTGTACCGTTCAGATCAACATTCAGCGCCCAGTCGGCTTTGCCTTTGCTGACGATCTGTGCTCCTGCTCCTGTCAGGTAACCGTCTTCATCTTTCTTTGCACCAAAAAATGATGTTTCTCCTAACAGATCCAGGCCGAACTCTCCGACATTTGCTTTGCCTGCAA
Source organism: Thermoanaerobacteraceae bacterium (assembly GCA_045544075.1). Classification (GTDB taxonomy): domain Bacteria; phylum Bacillota; class JAZPYJ01; order JAZPYJ01; family JAZPYJ01; genus JAZPYJ01. The sequence continues at coordinate 6,701 of JAZPYJ010000060.1, read as the reverse complement.
CCTCATAGCCTGCTTCCTTCAGGCGGCTCACAACTTCCGCATCAAACAGCGGCACCCAGTTTTCCAGCATGCGGGAGCCTCCCGTGCAGGTCATGTCGCGCACCAGGATCATATCATCTATAGCTACTGTCCTTTCAGCATCTGTTTCTTTTCTGGCAATAAAACAATTCATCTTGCGTCTCCTTCTGTATTTTTATGATGCTTTTCTATTCCACCAGACGCGGGACCTGCCAATAACCGTCCATTTCTTCCGGTGCACTCTGCTGCAGTTCATCCCTGCTGAATTCCTGTACAGAAACGTCTTCCCGCAAAACATTGGTCAGATCTACTAAATGAACCATCGGTTCAAAGCCCTCGGTTTTATTATTTAATAATTCTTCGCCCTTTTTCAGCCCGGCTGAAAAATCCAGCACACGCTGCTTTTCCTCTTCAGTAAGACACAATTGATTCAGTTTTTCCCAGGCTAATAATGTCTCTCTGTCCATCAGATCGCCAGCCTTTCTTTCATAAAATTCCTTCTTTATGTCCTCTTTCGGTCATCTTTTCCGTTGTTGATTTATTTCGCGTCGCCGATCAGTTTAACGGAGGCTGATATTGGCTTCACGCAATTGCTGCTCCGTTACTTCTCCCGGAGCACCCAGCAGCAGATCCTGTGCGTTGCCGTTAAGCGGGAAGGCGATAACGTCTCGAATCGTTTCCTCATCTGCCAGCAGCATAACCATACGGTCAATTCCCGGAGCCATTCCTGCATGCGGCGGAGCACCATACTGGAAAGCTGTATAAAGAGCACCGAATTTTGCCTGCAGATCAGCTTCACTGTAACCGGCGATGGCAAATGCTTTTTTCATAATTTCAGGATCATGATTCCTTACCGCGCCTGACGAAAGCTCGACTCCGTTGCAGACCACGTCATACTGGTAAGCCAATATCTTCAGAGGATCCTCGGTTTCCAATGCTTCCAGTCCGCCCTGAGGCATTGAGAACGGATTGTGGGTAAAATCGATTTTATTGGTATCAGGATTCAGCGCATACATCGGGAAATCAACTATGAAACACAATTCAAATGAATCATGATCGATCAGATCAAGATTTTCTCCGAGCCATGTGCGTATCTGACCGGCCAGAGTATCTACCATATGATGATTATCGGAAATAAAGAACAATGTTTCGCCTTCCTTAATATCCAGCATTTCGACAAGATATTGTTTCTTTTCCGGAGACAGGAATTTTTCTATCGGACCTTTGAACTCTCCTTCATGCAGAGTAATATATCCAAGTCCTTTCATGCCGATGCTCAGAGCATACTTAAGTGAATTCTCAAAAAAGCTGCGTGATTTGCCGGTACAGTTTGTCAGGATACCGCGCACCGGTTTGTTGCGGAAAGCGGGAAATTTTACATCACGGAAAAATTCTGTCAGATCGCATATCTCCAGAGGATTGCGCAGATCCGGTTTATCAGTTCCGTATTTAAGCATTGATTCGGCATAAGTAAGCCGGCGGAAAGGAGCAGCTGATACCTTTTTGCCGCTGAAGAACGCAAACGCATCACTTAGGACCTGCTCGCTTACCTTCAGCACATCTTCCTGATCAGCAAAGGACATTTCAAAATCAAGCTGATAAAATTCACCTGGCGAACGATCCTGGCGGGCATCTTCATCACGGAAGCAGGGAGCTATCTGAAAATATTTTTCAAACCCGGCGACCATCAACAGCTGTTTAAACTGCTGAGGTGCCTGGGGCAATGCATAAAACATTCCTTTATGCTTACGGCTCGGTACCAGATAATCCCGGGCACCCTCCGGCGAGGAAGCTGTCAGGATCGGAGTTTGTATTTCCACAAATCCAAGCTCTTCCATGCGGCGGCGCAGATAACTGATCAACTGGGAACGAAGCATTATATTTTTATGCAGACGCGGATTGCGCAGATCAAGATATCTGTACTTCAAACGTACATCTTCGCGGGTTGCTGTTGATTCTGATATTTCAAAAGGAAGCATATTGCGGCATTTGCCCAATACATTCAGTTCGGCGACTTCCACTTCGACCAGACCTGTATCCAGTTTGGGATTTACTGTATCCTCATCACGTTCCACTACCTTGCCGCTTATCGCAATAACAGCTTCCCGGTTTATTCCTTCCAGCATTGCTTCATCATGAAAAACCGCCTGAGTAACACCGTGCTCGTCACGCAAGTCCAGGAATTTGACCCCGCCGTGATCGCGAATGGTATCGACCCAGCCTGCCAAAGTTACTTTCTGCCCGATATCAGCCATTCTCAGTTCATTACAGTTGTGTGTTCTGTACATTTGCTTTTCCCTCCTGAATAATAAAAGTCCCGGAAATTATTTAAATAATCTCCGGGACGAGTTTAAGCTATGCTAATACCCGCGGTGCCACCCGTATTGACTTGATCGGAAAGATCAGGCCCGCTTTACAAGTATAAATTTCCGGCAAATAAGAGTGTTCCCCTGTTTACTACTCTTCCAAATCACGCTTGCAGCCGGTGACGCGAAATCTCTGTTGGAATTTCCACAAAAACGGAGTCTCTTTTTGTATTATATTATGAAATAAAATCGCTGTCAATAAATAGAAAAAATTTTTTTGAACTATTTTGCAGGACTTAAGCTACTTCAATATTTGCTGCCCTGCCATCGCTATACCGGCAGCGTTGTCAGTGCTGTAATATGGAAGGGCAAAGGTAAGATGTGCTCCTACTGCACGATGCTGCATCCTTTTGATCAGCCGCTGTCTGAGATAAGCATTGGCCGCAACTCCTCCCGCCAGCAGTATCTCTGTTAACTGATATTCGTCTGCAGCCCGTCTTAAAACTTTCTCCAGTGCTTTGGCGATACAGCTTTCTGTTTGCCTTGCTATAACTGCCGGTGCTGCCCCCGATCTCAGCAAACGTTCCGCCTGATTTTCCGCCCCGGAAAAATTGATCTCATATCCCCTTACCGTTGAAGTGATCTTCTGTTCGATATCGTCAGTCAAATAAATATTTTCGTTTTTCCTGACCTGATCACATTGCTGCGCCAGTTTTTCCAGGGCTGCGCCTGCGGGAAACGATAATCCCAGCTTAACCCCGATCCTGTCGATCAGTTGTCCTGCGGGGATATCGATGGTTCCGCCCAGTTTTTTTATTTCATATAATGAGCAAATTTCTTTTTTGTCTGCAGAAATATAACTGTCTTCATCATTTTTTTCAGCCAGCAATAGTTCCGTCGTTCCTCCCGACAAATGCACGGCCAGAAAACGCTGCGGCTGTTTTGCCCAGGATATGCCGGCCGACCACCAAGCTGCAAGCAGATGCCCTTCCTGATGACTGCTGTAAATCAAAGGAACGCTCCAGACTGCTGCCAATGTCCGGGCAAAGCTTATACCCGCCTCAAAAACCGGCATGTAAGAGCCTGCCGTCGGACGGGGCCGTGCACTCACTGCAACAGCCCGCAATTTGCTGAGCAAATCCCGTGCGGATATTTCACACAGCAGCTGCTCCAGCAGAACAGGCAGATTTTTCACGTGCTGCCAAACCGCTTCCGACTGCCTCAATCCGCATCTACCCTCAGCAACTTTAAGGATCTGCCGCCGCTCCGCTATCAAACACCCCTGTTCATCCATCAATGCCAGTGATGTCGTATAGCAGCTCGTATCAATTCCTAAAACTAGTCCCATGACTTATCACTCTTTAATATTTTGCTTCTTTCTGGGGCACTATATTACCCAGAATGCCGTTTATAAATTTGCCTGATTCTTCTGTGCTGAATGATTTTCCTAATTCAATAGCTTCATTTATGGAGACCTGCGGCGGAATATTGTCTATATAAAACATTTCATAAATAGCTATACGCAAAATAGTTTTATCAACGTTCGCAATACGTTCTATCTTCCAGCCATGACTGGTATCACTGATTATCCTGTCGATCTTGCTTTTTTTGTCCAGAACTCCATAGACCAGCTCCCGCAAAAATTCCAGATCAGCTTCCTCAGTCAGGTCAGTCCGTTCAATACTGGTCTTTAAAGCAAAATCAGGTTCAATCCCGCCGACATCTATCTGAAACAAAACCTGCATGGCTGTTTCCCTGACTTCTCTTCTGCTCACAATAAATCCCCCATTCTATCAGCGGCGCCTGTTCTGCTGGAATCTGGTACGAAGTTTTTCCGAAAATTCACGAAAAAACTGCCCGCCCTGATCAAAACTATTCCCCAGCAGGTAGCCCAGCGCTACACAGATCGCTACAAATAAAGCAAGCAGAAAACCATGCTTTACAGTAAGCCAGCCAAATAAAAGGCCAAGGATAACCCCCAGCACCTTCCCTTTATTATTGAAAAGCCAATCCAGAAATAAATCGGTCAAACGATTGCCGCCCATGTTATCATCCATAGAAATCGTCCTCCTTTACTCTACTCTGGTTCTGGTTGTTTTCACCGGCTTGGCGGCTGCAGCAATATCCTCGATACTAACAGCGACTTTGCTTACATTCAGGCCTGTGACCTTAGCAACACCTTCACTGACCAGCTTCTGCATCTGCTGCGCAGTTTCAGGAATGATCACGTCAGGAGATACTGTGGCATGCAATTTTATCGCTACTCCGTTTTCCTCGATGGAGATCCTCTGTTTGACATCCCGCACTCCTGCCATCTGCAGTACAATACGGTTTACCAGATTCTCGACTGCCGCCACTGTCACACTGACCGCCCCCATGCTGTTGTCTTCAACCACTGCAGCCTGATTGCTTACATTTCCCCGCCTGAAGCTCATCAGCAGCAGAACTATCGACATAAGCAGCATTAATACCGCTATCGCGATCAATATAAGAGTCTGATCGGATTGAGCCAGTACACTATTCAAATAATCGACCGGCAGTTTCCAGCCGATCAGCAGCAGAATAACCGCCGCATATACGAATATCGATAAAAAACTGAACAATGCCAGCAATCCTCTGTTTACTGTTTTCATATAGTCCTCCCTTCTGATATCCTGCTTTAAAAAAAACAGGCTTAACCGATCGGTCAGCGAAAGGTTAAGCCTTAATGCAGCATCTGTTGCTTTATGAGCACTTATTTGACGCGGGCTGTATTTTCGTCCGTCTCGTTTTCTTCCACGTTCGCTTTGGTTTCTTCCTGAGGGAAAACCACACCCTGAACATGGACATTTACTTCCACGACTTTTAATCCTGTCATACGTTCAATTGCTTCTTTGACGTTATTCTGGATCTCCAAAGCAATGTCAGGAATTCTTATGCCGTATTCTACGATAATATACAGATCGACAGCTGCTTCTTTCTCCCCGACCTGAACTTTAACGCCTTTGGTCAGGTTTTTGCGTCCCAGCATTTCAGCTATGCCGCCTACTACGCCGCCGCTCATGCCTGCAATGCCTTTAACTTCCATAGCCGCCAGTCCGGCAATTATCGACACGACTTCATCCGCTATTTTAGTTGCTCCAAGTTCTGAACCTTGTACGCTGATGTCCTGTTCGTCCATGTAATTACCTCCTCTGAGATTTTCCTTTCGGTCTTTATATTATAACCTTTTTCTGCTTATTATACAAGCAAAATCAATGATTATTTATTAAGAAACTGCTGCTGTATGAAGCTGGTGTTGATATCTCCGCTGCGGAACACTTCATTATCCATTACCTGCAGATGGAAACCGATCGTTGTCTTAATTCCCTCAATGCGGAATTCCGCCAACGCTCTCTTCATACGCGCAATAGCCTCCTCCCGGTCCTTGCCCCAGGTGATCAGTTTACCGATCATTGAATCATAAGTCGGGGGAATAACCGCTCCCTCATACATAGATGTATCGACCCTCACGCCGGGACCTCCGGGCAGCAGGAATTTGCTTATAGTGCCGGGGCACGGCATAAAATTCATTTCCGGATTTTCCGCATTGATGCGGCATTCGATAGCCCAGCAGCCGACCTTGATATCTTCCTGATTGAAAGAAAGCTTTTCACCCGCAGCAACTTTGATCTGTTCCTTTAACAGATCCAGTCCGGTGACGACCTCGGTCACGGTATGTTCGACCTGGATCCGGGTGTTCATTTCCATGAAGTAAAAATTATTGTAACGATCAAAAAGGAACTCTATCGTACCCGCGCTGTAGTAATTTGCCGCCTTAGCAGCCTGCACCGCGATCTCACCCATTTGGCGGCGCAGTTCCGGCGTAATGGCACATGATGGAGATTCCTCGATCATTTTCTGATTGCGCCGCTGTACCGAACAGTCACGCTCTCCGAGATAAACAACATTTCCGTATTTATCACCAATGATCTGAATCTCAATATGTCTCGGCTGCTCGATAAATTTTTCCAGATATACTTCGGGGTTGCCGAATGCACTTGCTGCCTCTGTCCGGGCGGTCGCAAACGCTGAGACCAATTCTTCCTCGCTCCAGGCAATGCGCATGCCGCGTCCGCCGCCCCCTGCTGAAGCTTTGACGATAACCGGATAACCGATGGATTCTGCAAACGCCTTTGCCTCTTCATGACTTGTGGACTGTGTCCACGGGAGAACCGGAACGCCTGCGTCGTGCATTGCCTGCTTGGAATCAAGCTTTGAGCCCATCATGCGAATCGTTTCTTCAGATGGTCCGATAAAGGCAAATCCTGCTTTTTTCACCGCTCCAGAGAATGCTGCTTTCTCTGCAAGGAAACCATATCCGGGGTGAATGGCGTCAGCTCCTGCCATGTCTGCAAC
>JAZPYJ010000059.1:0-7614 GCA_045544075.1 Thermoanaerobacteraceae bacterium | reverse complement strand
CGGAGAGATCTGCATCTGCGGCGGAGGCGTTTCGAACGGCTATATCGGTGATCACGAAGAGGAGAACAAGGCGTTTGAAAAACTGCCGGACGGCAGCCTGATGTACCGCAGCGGTGATCTCGGCTATATCCTGCCTGACGGAAATATCGCTTTCCTGCACCGGAAAGATACCCAGATCATGATCAGAGGCAAGCGCGTGGAGGTCATGGAAGTTGAATCCAGACTATACCGGTGCGAAGGCGTGGAGCAGGCGGTCGTGCGCTCATTTACGGATGAGGAAGGGCTTGCTTATATGATCGCCTATGTCGTTCCCTCCGGTGATGATCTCAAAGTGTCCCGCATCAGAAAAGAGCTTTCGGAGGATCTGACAGATTTCATGATACCGGAGTTTATCGTCAGGATGCCTCAGATACCTCTTAATACGAACGGCAAGCCGGATATGGCCAGGATGCCGGTCGTTATGAAGGAGGCGTAAGAGGATGGATATAGAGATCAGAAAGGCAGGCCTGTCCAATCTGGATCTGCTGATGGAATGGCGGATGAGGGTGCTGGCTGAGGTGTTCCCTGATACAGGAAGCACGGTTTATGATACCGTAAAGGAAAACAACGAGGCTTATTACAGAAAGCATCTGGCAGACGCTGATCATACGGCCTGCTTTGCCGTCGACAGAAAAACGGGCGGGATCGTCGGATGCGGAGGGATCTGCTATCAGAAGGAGATGCCTTCGCCGGACAATCTGACCGGAACGAACGGATACCTGATGAATATCTACACACTGCCGGAGGCGCGCGGTGAAGGTATCGGAAAAATGATCGTTGAATATCTTATCCGGGACGCAAAGGAACGCGGAACAGAAAAGATCTTTTTGGAAAGCACGGAAGCGGCCGGAAGGCTGTACCGTGAGATCGGATTCGCCGATATGAAGAATTATATGAAGCTGGTATGAATATCATATGAAGCCGGAAGGATGGATTTTATGCAGATCAGAGAGATACAGGTAAAAAGCGTTATGACGAGATCGAATCTGCCGGTGTCGGACTTTTCGGTCAACCCTTACGTGGGGTGCGAACATGCCTGCAGATACTGCTACGCCAGCTTTATGAAGAGGTTCACCGACCATCCCGAGCCGTGGGGAGAATTCGTCGACGTCAAGTACTGGCCGGAGATCAGAAAGCCGGAGAAGTACACGGGAAAGGAAGCGTTCTTCGGTTCGGTAACCGACTGTTATCAGCCGTGCGAGGAGAAGTACGGCAGGACGCGGGCGCTTCTGGAGCAGCTGCAGGGCAGCGGGATCAGCATCAGCATCGCCACGAAGTCCGACCTCGTTCTGCGCGATATCGATTTGATCAGGACGTTCCCGAATGCGCGGGTGTCCTTCTCCATAAATACGCTGGATGAGAATTTCCGCCGGGAGATGGACCGCGGCGCGAGCATCGGGCGGCGGCTGGCGGCGATGAAGACCTTCTACGACGCGGGCATACAGACCACCTGCTTCATCTCGCCGATCTTTCCGGGGATCACCGACGTGCAGGCGATCATCGAACGGGCGAAGAGACAATGCAATCTGGTCTGGCTGGAGAATCTGAACCTGCGCGGAGACTACAGGGTGCGCATCCTCGAATGGATACATGAGAAGCATCCGGAGCTCGACGGGCTGTATAATGACATCTACTCGAAGAAGTCCCGTGCCTACTGGACCGCACTGGATGAGGAGATAAGGGGATACACGGCGCGGGAGAAGATGCCCTACCTGCGCGATGATGACGGACACCGCTCCGCTTTCGGCGATCCGCCCGTAGTGGTGAATTATTTTTACCATGAGGAGGTCAAAAAGTCGGCGAAGAAGAAGGCTGCGGCGGATAGCTGAGGCAGAAGGCCTTTCTTAATCGGCCGCGTCACGATATTTCAGATATTCAACGAATTTTCTGACAGCTGCCGGAGCTGCGTCATGGCTGCGCATGGCGAGCCCGATCTCACGATAAAAGGGCTCTGAGAAGCTGCGTATCTCGACTTTATAGGGGATACGCCTCAGGATCAGCTTCGGAAGGACCCCTATCCCCAGACCGTTTTCCACCATTGATAGAATAGCATGATCGTCCCAGGTAGTGAATCGTATATCCGGCCTGACCTGATCGCGCTCCAGCCATTCGGACACTTCTGTCTTTCCTCCGTGTTCCAGCAGCATAAACGGCTGACCGTCCAGATCCCGCGGGCAGAGAAGATCCTTTGCGGCAAGAGGATGACCGACCGGCAGCACCGCCGCGTATTCATCTTTCGCCAATGGGATTGTTTCGAATTCAGGCCCCGCGGGAAGACTCACGAAGCCGCAGTCCGCCCGCCCTTCAAAGAGCCATCGCTCTATCTCGGCATAATCCCCCAGCAGAAACTCATATCGGATACCAGGATAGTCCTGCTGAAAGGCTTTGATAATCGCGGGAAGCCAATGTACGGCAACACTGGAAAAAGTGCCGATGCGTATGAGCCCCGTCGTTATCCCCGAAAGAGAAGCCGCCTGTTCCTGCAACTTTTGATAGCTGTTCAGAAGATCTCTGGCGTAAGGGAGCATGGAAAGGCCGTCGGACGTTGGTTGGACGCCTGCGCGGCTCCTTTCCAGCAGCGCGATACCCCATTCCGCTTCCAGATCAGCGATCATCTTGCTTACGGAGGACTGGGCATAATCAAGGATCTCTGCTGCTTTTGTAAAGCTGCCGCAGTCAGCGGCAGTGACGAACGCCCTGTATTTCTGAAGATTATTATCCACCTTTATCATTCCTTTTTTCGATACTAAAGATAGAAAACATTCGCTTTATTGATTTTAACATATAAGTTATACTGTTTCAAGAGCGATCAGAAAGAAGGTATGGAATATGAAGGATATTATTTCAGGAAAAGGACAGGGCACAGACAGAATAGCTTTGATAAAATATCTGTGTGCCGTGCTGCTGTTCGGACTGAACGGCATAGTTGCCGCTCATATCGCGCTGAGCAGTTATGAGATCGTATTTCTGCGGACGATGATCGGCAGTCTGCTGCTGATCGTTCTGTTCCGGATCAGCAGAGGAAGATTTCATTTGAGAGATAATAAAAGAGATGCTGCTTTTATCGTCCTTTCCGGCGCGGCGATGGGGACGGGCTGGATGTTTCTTTATGAAGCATATCAGCAGATCGGAGTCAGTTTAGCTTCGCTGCTGTATTACTGCGGGCCGGTCATAGTAATGATCCTTTCGCCTCTTTTTTTTAAAGAAAAGCTGACGCTGCCGAAAGTGACAGGGTTCATTATCGTTCTGACCGGGATCATAATGGTGAACGGAAGTCCTGCGGCGGGGGGCGAAAACGTTTGGGGCCTGTTTTGCGGAGCGATGTCGGCGCTGATGTACTTTGTCATGGTCACATTGAATAAACAGTCGCGGAAGATCACAGGCATGGAGAACGCGGTAATACAGCTCGCGGTGAGCTTTTTGACTGTCGCTGTTTTTGCCGGCATCAGGCAGGCATTCGTGATCCATATCCCGGCTGAAGCATGGCCGTGGATATTGCTGCTCGGGATCGTCAACACGGGGATAGGGTGTTATCTGTACTTTTCCCCGCTGTCAAAGCTTCCGGTCCAAACCGTAGCAGTCTGCGGCTATCTTGAGCCGTTATCCGCCGTGTTGTTTTCGGTGCTGCTGCTTGGTGAGAAACTGACTGCGGTACAGATCGCGGGGGCGGTATGTATAATAGGCGGAGCTATGATCGGGGAACTGGTAAAAGGGAAAAAGCGTTTTCAGAGCCAGGTCTTATGATATTTTCGGCCGCGCCGGACGGATAAGAGTATTGACCGGAACAGAACCGTGATTATATAATAGATAGAGACGGGAGTTGAAGAAAATGCTCAAACCGGATAAAAATGAACTGCTGGATAAAGTCAATCAGCTGAACGAGATCGCGATGGCCTACGAAACGGCCGTTATTCCTTTCTTTGAAGAGGATTACCTGAAGGAATTCTATAACTTCTACGAGATCAGAAACAGAGAGCTGCTGCTGATACCGTCGGAGGAGGACTTTGACGGATCGCTGAGAAACGTGAGCGGCGGATACAGATGGGAAGCCATCGCCGCAAAGACGAAAAGTCTGTTCGGCCTGCCGTTCCGCATCAGGGTGTTCGACGATGAGGAGTGCGAAGACCTGAGAGAGGAGCTGGGAGGATGCGAAGGGCTCTCGCCGTTCTTTTTCGTTTTCGATATGATGTTCTGCGAATATGAGGGATTCACCCTGTGCTTTATGTCCGGTACGAACAACTAGAAGGGCGCGGAGAGATGAGCTTGATCAGGAAAACGATCGGCAGCATAATTCCCGGAAAGACAACGGATCCCGGAGGTGAGCGGTATGCGGGAAATAAAAAATGACGCGTTCTATGATCTGGCCGAACGGTATGACCGTGACGAGGAATATCATTTAGTCGGCGAGGTCGACTATCATCTGTTATGTGATGATAAACCTTATGAGGGGATAAACTCTCATAGGGAAGCATTGCGTTCAGTCTTCGAGCGGCTGGCGGAACAAAGTATAGAGAATAAGGAAAACGCCCGGATAATGTTCGGTGATGAGCTGGCAGATCGATTGCGCCCTTTGGTTTATGACATCGATAAGGCGCAGCCTTCTCCGCTGGATCCGCAGGTGTTTTTCTACTGTCCGGATATCGTGAAGACCGATTATTACGGCAACGTCTGGTATGATGCCGAGTGGGTACCGAATGATGAGAACTTCGGAACTACAGTTCCTTACTGGTATGCGCTGATGGAACCGGTGCACGGCAGAAGAAACAAGCCCGAAGACTTCAGGAAAGTGAATGAGGCCCTGTTTCCGAAGGGTACGGATGCGCTGGAGATCTATGAGTGGACGACGGACTGGTCGGATTTTTTTGACGACGGACATGAGTGGTACGGAGCATGCTGCTGGAGCGTCTACGACAGGAGCATGGACAGATACGTTGTGATGCTCGTATCGGCAACGGACTGACGGTCTCCGGCCCCCCGGAGTAAAATGCGGGCAGCGCGCGGGGAGGAAAATGATCATGAGAAAGGAACGATGATGGGCAATATCGTAAGCAGGGAACTGAAGCGCGTTTTCCGGACAGAAGAAGAGCTCCGCCGTCAGGCATATAAAGAACGTTTCAAATGGAAAGCTGAACTGGAAGCGAAAGTGCCTGAGAAAGTTTTTGAATCACTGCGTATTGTGTTCAGGAAAGCGTTTGAGATCATCTTAGAAAAAGGGACCGGCATTATTGAAAAGACCTATAATAAGGATGAGCTTTCGAAGGATTTCCTCGTGCGTGATTATTCGGTGGGGCTGAACAGCAGGAAGGATTACTTTTTGCTGAATGCCCGTTCGGAACTGAGCAGCCTCGCTGCGCTGCTCGCCAGCACGGTTGAAGGGGTAGGCTTAGGTGCTCTGGGAATCGGCATACCGGACATCGTACTTTTTATTTCCGTTATCCTGCGGGACTGTTATGAGACAGCGCTTCGCTGCGGTTTTGAGTATGATACGCCGGAAGAGAAATATTTCATCCTTGCCGTGCTGGAAGGTTCGCTGCTGAAAAGCGAAGCCTGGGATGCCTGCAATGAACGGGTGGACGGAATGCTGACTTCTCTGAGCGCACCGTCCGACGGGGAGATGAAAGCACAGATGCAGCGTACGGCCGACGCGTTTGCCGTGGAAATGCTGGCGGCGAAGTTTGTTCAGGGGATCCCTGTAGTCGGCATCGTCGGCGGTCTGACCGATCCTCTTTATTACAGAAAGATCCGGCGTTATGTGCATGTGAAATACAAGAAGAGATATCTGCTGACGAAAACTGTTTCATCAACATCAAGAAGAAAGGATCTGCGGGCATGAAGATGAATATGATCAAAAAATACGGTTATCCTTTCCTGGCTGCGATAATTTATATCGCAACCCTGACAGCATGGTTTGATCCGGAAAATATAGACATCTTATGGACAAGCATTTTTAATTACATGATCATTTTTCCGATCAGCGGAATCATTCTCGGGATTCATTACGGACGGTATGGATCTAACCGGAAATGGATACTGCCTGTATGCTTATTTATTGCTGTTATGATACATGATATTATCGCAGGATATTCATTGTTCGGCAGGATAGAAGCTGATCCCGGCCAGATCCCGATGTACTTGTGTACAGCAATACCATGTTTGATCGCTGAAGGAATAACTCATCTGATCACTGTGAGAAGACGTACCAAAAATCAGAAAGAGGAACCGTAGTTTGTAAATAAACTTTTATCGAACGGCAGCCCGGGATCTGCCAAAAACGCCGGTCCGGAACCGGATATCGGAGAAATAGCGGCAGGCAGCTTGTATGAGCAGAATTTCTGATTTTTTGCTGAACGAGTCTCGGTTGATATGTTTAATCCGGTACGTTCAATTGTCATTTATGTGCCTTATGATTAAAAGGAGAAGGATGATGAGAAGATACGCCTGGCTCAGGGAGCCTATGAAACGCGAAAACGGCAGCTGTATTTACAAGATCATGCTTTACGGAGACGAAGGAGGCTTTTATCTTTTCGCATACAACAGCCCGGATGCGGTCATATGCTCGTCCGACCAATGGTATGATTCGCTTGATGATCTGTACGATGACTGGAATGATCTGACCGACGAGAGCGGCTGGATCGATATGGATGATCCGCTGCCCGGCTGTCAGCACGACGCGTTCATACCCCTGAAGGTGAAAGGCCGTGACAGCGGCAGGCCGGAATGGGGAAGGTTCGAAATGCTCTGGAATGGAGAATGGGTGGAGTACGAGCCGTAATACTCTTATCGGCGACAGAATGACGAAGCCGGATATATCCAGCCGGCGGTCAGAGGAGGAAAGCATATGATAAGCAAACGCGACAAGGCGGTAAAATATTTCGCGGGGAAAATGCACTGCTCGCAGGCTGTGCTGGCAGCCTTTGCCGGGGAATGCGGGATATCGGAGGAGCAGGCGTTCAGACTGGGATCCTGCTTCGGGAGCGGCATGCGCAAAGGAGAGGTCTGCGGGGCGTGCAGCGGAGCGCTCATGGTACTGGGGCTCCTGTACGGACAGAGCCGCGCGGGAAACGCGGAGGAACGTCAGCGATCCAATAAAGTCAACGATATGATGATGGATCGCTTTAGGGAAGCAAACGGTTCATATATCTGCAGCGACCTGCTGGGGCAGGACATCTCGACTCCGGAAGGAGCGGAGAAGGCCAGAGAGGAAGGGCTGTTCGCGGAAATCTGCCCGAAGATAGTAGGCAGCGCGGTCGATATCATCGGGGAGATCATCGGGGAAATGGGCTCACAGAAGAAATAAAAAAGACTGAGAGGCGCGGTTTTATCTGATGAAAACGACGGATATCCGAAAACTGAATATAAGAAAGCTGAATATCAGAAAGTGCGGTGAGGAGGATATCGTCCGTGTCGGGCAATTTTATGACGACATCGTCCTTTGGTTGGATGATCATATCAACTATCCCCTCTGGAGATATAAGATATATCCGTCCGAAAGCAACGTGAGGGCTATGACCGGAGCAGGAGAGCAGTACGTCTGCACGGACGGGGGAACGATCCTCGCCGCCTTCGCTTTAAGCA
>JAZPYJ010000058.1:0-9379 GCA_045544075.1 Thermoanaerobacteraceae bacterium | reverse complement strand
GATGCAGCGTTATGAGTGCGTTTCTTCGGTAGGATTGGATATAGATGAGCAAAATATAAGACTGACTTTTATAATCGCGGAAAAAGTCAATGATGATATTTTAAGCGAGTTTATTAAACTTCTTAAAGAAAGCCTGACTACCTATAACCATCTGCTGAAAAAGGATGTTGTGCTGTTTAATATTTCCAGCGAGTATAATGAAAATCTGACTGCGTTGGACATCGTTCGTGACCTGATCACGATCTCATCCGGTGAACTGGAACTGATCGTGTCGCTTTTTGAGGAGTATTTCCCCGAGACTCTGGTAATTGAAAATAATGACAACAGGCTTGATGAAGATCGTGTTATGCAGGAGGCCATGATAGATAAACTGCTTAAGCTCAATCAGACACATGTTTTATCCAAAAAATTGTTTGCTTATCGTGATGAAGGTATGGTGCATATTTTCAATAAATAGGAGGAAAAACCTTTGAGAATATTATTCATTGGCGATATTTTCGGACGGCCGGGCCGTAAGGCGGTTAATGATAATCTGAAAGATATTTGCTCTGAATACGGGATCGATTTTGTGATTGCCAACGGAGAAAATGCTTCGGGCGGTTCCGGCTTGACCAAAGAAAATGCGAAAGAGCTGTTTAATTACGGAATAGATGCTCTGACGATGGGCAATCATGTCTGGGACAAAAAAGAAATTCTGCAGTTTATCAAAGGAGAGAACAGAATAATCCGGCCGGCCAATTATCCTGAGGGAACTCCGGGACAAGGGTGGCAGATCTTTGATCTCCGTGGAATCAGGATAGCTGTGATCAATCTGCTGGGCCGCGTGTTTATGTCAGGAGTGGACTGCCCGTTTCGTACAGCCGATATAGTTTTAGAAAAAACCGACGACTGTGTTATCAAGATCGTTGATTTTCATGCTGAAGCTACTTCGGAAAAAGAAGCTTTAGGATGGTATCTGGACGGGAGAGTATCCGCGGTGCTTGGAACGCATACGCATGTTCAGACAGCGGATGAACGTATTTTGCCGGGAGGCACGGCATATATTTCAGATGTTGGCATGACAGGCCCGCGTGATTCGATTTTAGGCGTAGATAAGGACATTATCCTGGAGAAATTTATCACCTGTATGCCTCATCGTCATGAAGTGGCTCATACTTATTACCAGCTTAATGCTGTCTGGCTGGATATCGATACAGAGAGCGGAACAGTCCGTCAGATAGAACGTATCCAAACCTTTGAATATTAGAGTTAGAAAAAAACCTCACATAGTGAAAATAAAGAAAGATCACTTCACATTAAAGACATTTGGGTCAGGTATATATTATATGAATATGAGATCGATCAAATAAATCAGCCGGGGTGATAAAAATGCAGATCGCTTTAGTATTAGCAGTAATTTTTGCCTGTATAGTCGCGGTATTTGCTATTCAGAATTCCGTGCCTGTCAGTATTACATTTTTGATCTGGACTTTTGATAATATTTCGCTTGTACTGATTATTGCCGTGGCTTTGCTGACAGGTGCTTTGTTCGTTTTCTTTTTATTTATCGGCAAACTTCATGCCAAAAATAAACAGATAAAATCATTAAAAAAAGAAATTGCTCAGATGCAGCCGGCGGAAGATGAGGAAAGCGGACAGCAGACTTTATCTGATCAGGCAGCTGCCCCGGAAAATGAAGCTGAAGAAACTATGACGGCCGGCAGAATGGAGGATACCATGAGCTTTAAGCCACCTAAATTTTAGCACCGGAATAGTATTTGTATATGATTGGACGAAAGGAGAAAAAGGTGGTTAATGAACATGAAAAAAAAGATATCTCCCTCAAAATCATTCCCTCAGCGTGTACGATAGGAAATCTTTTGTTCGGAATTATTTCTTTATTGCTGACCTGCAGCGGGAAATATACTGCGGGAGCAATAATGATCCTCTGCGCAATGTGTATGGATGGATTGGACGGCAAGGTTGCCCGTCGGCTGAATGCTACGTCTGAGTTCGGTAAAGAACTGGATTCCATCTGCGACGTGGTTTCGTTCGGAGCGGCACCTGCATTGCTCGTATATGCGGCGGTTTTAGAGAAGTACAGCTTTTTAGGTGCTGCGGCGGCGCTGCTCTTTACAGCGTGCGGTGCATTGCGATTGGCGCGGTTTAATATTTCAGGTGCTCGGGAATATTTTATAGGCGTACCTATTACGGCAGCCGGCGGCTTTGCTGCTTTTCTGGTCTTTTTCCGTTCTTTTATCCCGATGTGGATCTATTTTATCATAATGCTTATTTTATCATTGCTGATGATCGGAAGATTCAGAATTCCGAAATTATAGTCACTGAAAAAGGGGAGAACTTATATATGCTTGCTTATCAGATAGGTGAGAATCTTTATCTTAATATTACCAACCGCTGCAGCAATCGCTGTTATTTTTGCATACGCGGCAGCGAAAAGGGCATTGGATATGATCTCTGGCTGGAGAAAGAGCCTGACGTATCAGAAATCGTCGGGGCGGTCGGAAATCCGGTCCGTTTTCGCGAAATTGTTTTCTGCGGATACGGAGAACCTTTGCTGCGTCCGGAGATCGTTATAGAAACATCCAAGCAATTAAAGAAGCTTCAGCCGCTGCGGATCCGTATCAATACCAACGGACAGGGCAATCTGATAAACGGCAGAAATATAGTGCCGGATCTGGCTCCTGTGATTGACAGCATAAGCATCAGTCTTAATGCTGAGAATGCAGAAAAATACAATAAGATCTGCAGTCCTGATGATCCGGAACATGCTTATCAGGCAGTTTTGGATTTTGCCGAAGAGTGTAAAAGGTATATACCTGAAGTGATATTATCAGTCGTTGATGTACCGGAAATTTCGGTGGAAGCCTGTCGTGATATTGCCGACAGTCTGGGACTTTCTCTGCGGGTAAGAAAATTTCAGGGATTTTAAGGGGCGAAATAATGGACAAACAAAAAATCAGAGATGCAGTCACTATGATACTGGAGGCGATCGATGAGGATCCTACGCGCGAAGGATTAAGAGATACTCCGCGCCGCGTGGCTGATATGTATGAAGAGATTTTCTGCGGTATGCAGATCGATCCGGGTTATAGTCTCAGTACGATATTTACCGAAGAACATGAGGGGATAATTCTGGTTAAAGATATTCCTATGTATTCGATGTGTGAGCATCACCTTCTGCCTTTCTTCGGTATGGCACACGTAGCTTACCTGCCAAAAAAAGGAAGAATAGTCGGCTTGTCTAAACTTGCAAGACTGGTTGAAGGATATGCCAGGAGACCTCAGCTGCAGGAACGATTAACGGCTCAGATAGCAGATACCTTGGTCAGGGAACTGGATCCGCTCGGTGCTATGGTAGTTATTGAAGCGGAACATATGTGCATGACCATGCGCGGCGTTAAGAAGGCAGGAACAAAGACGATAACTTCGGCAGTACGCGGTGCATTTCGCAATGAGAGCACCCGGCAGGAAGTCATGGCGCTTATTACGCAATAATTTATAGTTTTTTTTAAAAAATAGTATGGTAAAAAAATTCCAAATATGATATTATTAATATGCAAGTAATCCAATATAAAAGGAGTTGTTTTTAATGGCTATTTTCTCAAGAGTTGCAGACATTTTAAAAGCGAACATCAACGATTTATTGGACAAAGCCGAAGATCCGGAAAAAATGGTAAAACAGATCATCATTGAAATGGAAGAACAGCTTGGCGAGGCTACTCGTGCTTTAGGACAGGTAATGGGCAGCGAAAGAATGGCATTGAAAGAATTGAATGCGGCAAAAGCAAGCTCTGCTGAATGGGAAAATAAAGCAAAAGTATCTCTTAAAGCCGGAAATCCGGATTTAGCCAGAAGAGCCTTGGAGCAAAAAGTTGCTATCGATAAAAGCATCGCTTCATTACAGGAATCCTATGACTCGTTATCCAAGCAGGTCAACGATATGCGTGCCCAGGTCAATACTCTGCGTACGAAACTGGATGAAGCCAAAGCAAAACAAAATGTTCTGATCGCCAGAGCAAAAGTGGCTGATGCCAAGAAGGATGTAGCTGTTGCAGTTAACAGTATCGATACCGATAGTGTTTTCTCCAAGCTGGATAAAATGGAAGAAAAGATCATGTCCAAAGAAGCAGAGGCAGATGCTTTTGCTGATCTCGGTGAAGCGACTATTCAGGATGGTGATGAGTATGCAGAGCTCGAAAAAGATGATGCAGTAGAGGCTGAAATGGCAAGATTAATGAAAGAGCTCAATCTCTGATCATAAACTAATTCAGGAGCAATAGTATGGGACAGTTGTTTATCGGATTGCTGCTGCTGGCCGGCGGTATTATTATGTATGTTAATTCTACTAAGGCGGCAGAAGAAAAAACATCAGAAATAAGGTATTCGCAAACTATAGGCGTTTCTGAAGTTTGTGATGTAGTTGAAACGATGACAGCGGATGATCCTAAATATCGTCATTATGCCGAGATAAAAGCTGCTGTTTACAGTACGGAACCGCAAATAGCTCCGTTTTGCAGAAAGCCGGCTGCATATTATGAGAATATAACCTATGCAGTTACTGAGCAAGCTATTCGGATCGTGGATGCAAGAGGAGTTGCCCGTATTGTAACTGATCAGCAGGAAGAAGAAGTTGCCCGTGATAGATCGTCAGCTGCGGTTTATCTGACAGATGAAAGCGGAATAAGGATTTTTGTTGATATTGCCAGCCTGCGCGAGAATGTTCAGCTGATAAATGCTTATGATCATCTGGAGCAGGATCAGGGCCCCGGTTTTTATCAGGGACCAGTGCAGGGAGGCCCCGGTCATCCTTTTAACAATTTTCCGGGGCATAATGGTTACTATCATAACGGTCCGATGCAAAACGGCAGCCGTTTTCTTGGATATCACCGCAAAGAAGGCATTCTGCAGGAAGGTCAGTCTGTTTATGTATTGGGCGATGTTTATAAAACGGGAGGGCTGTTCTACATCGGTAAATCATCGATCGAAAACAAACCTTCAATGCTGACATATAAATCAGAGGAACAGGTGCTGGATGATGCTGACAATCAAAAGAAAAGATCCAATGCGATCGGTTTAATAATTGCAGCTCTTGGCTTTATGCTGATTATCAGTGCTTTGTTCTAGAATAATGTGAGGATAATATGGAAGTAAAAGAAATTGCTCAATACAGCAGGAAAGCTGCACGGCAGCTGGCTGCAGTTCCGGGTGAAAAGAAAGCAGAAGCACTTAGGGCTGTCTCGGCGGCATTAGTCGAAGCGCAGGAAGAAATATTTATTGCAAATAAGAACGATATCGCAGTGGCAGAGGCTGAAGATCTGCCACTGCCTCTTTTAAAGAGACTGAAATTTGATGAACATAAGCTCCGGGACGTTTGTGCCGGTTTATGTGATCTGGCTGCTATGGAGGATCCTGTCGGCAAAAAGCTTCTGGAAACAGAAATAGCAAAAGGCATGATATTGCAGAAGGTAACATGTCCCATAGGAGTAATAGGAATTATTTTTGAATCCAGACCGGATGCGTTGGTGCAGATTGCCGGCTTGTGTCTCAAAAGCGGCAATGCCTGCCTGCTGAAGGGCGGCAGAGAGGCCTGGCAAACGAATTCGGTTCTGTCGGGAATCATAAGGAAAACGGTAATAAAATATGGTATACCGGCTGATTTTGCTGTGCTTTTGAAGAGCCGGGAAGATGTTAACGAAATGCTCCGGTGTGAACAGGAAATCGATCTTCTTATTCCACGCGGTTCCAATCAGTTTGTGCGCTATATTATGGATAATACGAAGATACCCGTGATGGGTCATGCGGACGGACTTTGTCATACTTATGTCGATAAACAATTTGATATTGATATGGCAATGCGAATAATCCTAGATGCCAAGACTCAATATGTTTCTGCCTGCAATTCTACTGAGACGGTATTGGTGCATAAGGATGCGGCAGCTTCTTTCTTGCCTGAGCTGGTTAAAACATTAAAGGATAATCAGGTAAAGATATACGGTTGTGAACGCAGCAGGCAGATCGTTCCGGAGATCGGTGCTGCCGATCAGAACAGTTTTTATACCGAATATCTGGATTATGCATTGTCCCTGAAGATCGTTGACGATCTGACATCAGCAATCGATCATATTAATAAATACGGATCAGGACATACCGATGCCATTATAACAAACGATGCCGAAGCGGCTGAACAGTTTATGGAATTAGTTGATTCAGCAGACGTTTTCGTAAATTGCTCAACGCGTTTTGCCGATGGTTACCGTTTCGGTTTTGGCGCTGAAGTCGGTATTTCCACCAGCAAGATACATGCGCGCGGTCCTGTGGGAATAGATGGATTGCTGAGCAGCAAATACAGATTGATCGGCAGCGGGCAGACTGTAACCGACTTTGCCGAAGGTAATTGCCGATATATTCATCGCAGGATCGTTTAGAAAATCGTGCAGGTAAACAGCGGATTGAATTGATTAAATGGGGTGTAAAAATGGAACAGTTGGAAAAGATTGATCTTGTAAGAGAAAGAACGGGCTGCAGCTACGAAGAAGCACAGAAGGCTCTTATTGATAATAATTGGGATGTAATTGAAGCGATCATTGCTTTGGAGAAATGCAAAAACCGTACGGAAAAGGATACTGTGCATGTTAAAGGCAAAGAGCTGACTGATAAGATCAAGTATTACATCAAACAGGGAAACGTAACCAAAATTGTAGTGAAAAAAGACGGACAAAAGATCGTTTCCATTCCTGTAAACGGCAGTCTTATAGTAACGATTTTTTTTCCTTATCTGGTAGCTCTGAGTGCAATTATCGTGCTGGCAGCTGATTATGAACTGGAGATAGAACGGGCTGCTTACCGGGATGCAGATGCAGAAGTTGTTGAACCTGAGGATGAAGAACAATTATAATAACTGACAGCTGATCCAGGATCAGCTCAGCGGGAAATGGCGGTAGAAGATTTGTTTATTGTTATCGATGGACCGGATGGTACGGGAAAAACTACTGTAGCGGTTCAGTTGGTTGAATTGCTCGGTCAAAAAGGAAAAAGAGCAGTTTATACGACTGAACCGAGTGACGGACCACAAGGCCGCAGGATAAGAGAAATACTGAACAGCGGTCAGAACAGTGATAAATTAACAGAGCTATTTATCGCTGACAGACGGGATCATGTGGAGAATTTTATCATTCCGCGGCAGCAGGAAGGATGGATAGTCGTCAGTGACCGATATAAGTATTCGACTGTTTGTTATCAGCATTTACAAACAGGACGGCCGCTGACAGAACTGCTCGAATTAAATGCTGATTTTCCTGCTCCTGATCTGTCGGTTATTCTGCTTGTCGATGATTCAGCGACATTAATGGATCGAATAGGACAGCGTTCTGATGACAGAGATATTTTTGAAACACAGAATTTTTTGCGGAAAAATCTTGATTTATACAAAAAGATCAAGATTTTGTATCCGGAAGAGAATATTCGATACATTGATGCCGGAAGATCAGTCCGGGAAGTGGTCACGGATATCATGCAATTGATCGAGATACTTTAATGCGAATAAAAAAATATTTGTTAAGAGTCAGCGAAAGATGGATCAAGGTCCGGCATTCGGGTCTGTAATCATTTGTTTTGATGATCGTTCAGCTTATAATTTATCAAAAAAATCTGGCAGTATTTTTCTGCCAGATTTTTTGATATTTTATTTGCGTTTCAGGTTCAATCGTGATTTCTCGGTGATATCACTGTTTTCTACCATAAGTTCACGCAGCTTGATCTTAAATTTATTCTCGGTCTCATCAATGAATTCATCTCTGAAATTTTCTGCAGCATCATTTTCTTCAATATATTTATCGAGCTTCTTCAGCAACCGCAAACGAATCTTTTCATATTCTGCTTCTTTAAGGTGATATTGACGGTTTTTGCCGCGAACGAAATATATCAGGAAAAGATACATAAGGAGCAGCATAAGATTTTTAAAACCGCCCAATCTATTGAAAAATACGCCAAAATCCTGACCGCTTTCGCTGAAAAGGGTAAATATATAAAGGATAACGATAAAAGTGACTGTCATGCAGACTGCGTACCAGATATGTGCTTTTCGCTGCAGAGGGGCGATTTCCTTTTTGCAGCGGCCGCAGGCAGTGCGATGCCAGTTTAATTTATCGAGCGGGCTGACGTCATCACCGCCCGAGTTATCAACGTATGATTCCTGTTCCATTAATTTGGCATGTGCCGCTTCTTTAGCTAAGCGCTTTTCTTCTTTTTTCTTAGCTTCTTCTCGTTCATGTGCCTTGGCCAGCAGCATAGCTTTGATTTCTGCTTCATCGGCTTCCGCTTTAGCAGCAGCTTTTCTGACTTCATAATCAAGATCAGCCGCTGTGGGCTGATCATTATCTCCCATTAATCCTTCAGAGCGCATTTCGCTGTCCAGTCTGGGCATATTATCTTCTGAGAATTTGGGAATAAAATTTTCATATTCATCACTGGTGGCCAGCGTAGCGTTTTTTTCTTTTTTTTCTATCAATACAATCTTGCGGTTATCATCATAGAAATCGTCGTTTTCATCTTCCTCTGCATTATCTTCATTATCGGCATCTGTATTATCTGTGCTGTTTGTCTCCGGAACATTATTATCAGGATCTTGTTCCTGTTCCGCAGAATAGACATCGTCAAATTCATTATATGCAGGTTCTGCATCATTATTATCTGCTGTTTCTTTATCAGACGCATCATTAGCAGCGAAAGATCCGATATCCTGCTGTTCGGAAGAAATCATTTCGGATGAAGCAGGAGATGGATCAGATTCCGGGTCATCTGTTTGCAGACCGGCGTTATTAGTTGTTTGCAGATCATCTGTCATGTTGATTATTCACCACCATTAACGAGAATTATATTTTTTAATATTCTACACTCAAAATAGTTTTTCCTTTAATTAATTATGATCGGTATGGCAGGAATTAATGATTATTAGTAGAACTATATTTAAGTTTATGTATACAATTTTATTCAAAAAGGAGAGAGTGCTCATGATGAAAAGAAAAAAGTTGATAATTACCGCTTTGATAATGTGTTTTGCATTATTATTCGCGGCAGGAATATCTGATGCTCAGGCGGCTGATGAGGGATCGTTTGACCTTCAGGAATTTACTGAATTTTTACAAAATGCTAATCCTCAGGTGAGCAACCTTCAGGCTACTGAATTCAACCAGAAAGTACGCTTGACTTGGAACGAGGTATCATTAAGCAGCGGATATGATGCTGTTAAAATGGATGCAGAAGAAAAAGTGTTAAAACATGCTTCTACAAGCAATAACAATATCAATTTTACCAATCTGGAAAATGATCAGACATATAAGTTTAAAGTAAGAGCTTATTACCAAATTGACGGATCTATTGG
>JAZPYJ010000057.1:0-5010 GCA_045544075.1 Thermoanaerobacteraceae bacterium | reverse complement strand
CAATATCATAGCTGATAATTGTTGCGGTGTATATGTCTGATCATCGATCGTTACTTTAAAATCGCTGCCCATCTGTCTTTTAATGGAACTGATTGTACGATCAGGATTGGAAACTGCCTGTCTTTTAGCTACCTGTCCGACAAGTCTTTCACCTGTCTTTGAAAAACCAATGACTGAAGGCGTTGTTCTGGAACCTTCAGCATTGGGAATTACAACAGCCTCTCCGCCTTCCATTACTGAAACGCAGGAATTGGTAGTGCCTAAGTCAATACCGATCACTTTACTCATATTAATTATTACCTCCGTTTTTTTTTATGATTATTTAATTTCAATAAACAAATTTATTTCAGACAGTCAGAACGATTAAACTGTCACTTTGACCATAGAAGCGCGGATGACCCTGTCGTTCAGAGTATATCCTTTCTGTAATTCCTGAGATACAGTGTTTAAAGGATACTTATCATTTTCTTCGCTTAATACGGCATTATGCATATTAGGATCAAACGGCTGCTCAAATGCCTCTATCAGTTTAAGCCCGTTATTTTCCAACACGCTCCATAATTGTTTATAAATCAGTTCAATACCGGCTGCAAAATCCATGCAGTTGTCCGTTTTCGTTTCCAGCGCCCGTTCGAAATTATCAAGAACAGGCAGCAGCTGCTTCATTATATCTTCCAGCGCATATTTATAGGTATTGTCTTTTTCAGTTTTAGTACGTTTGCGGAAATTATCAAAATCAGCCTGCAGCCGCAAATATGCTGTTTGCAGTTCCTCAAGTTTTTTCAGTGCTTCCGCTGTCTCATTATCAGTTGCTTTTGCTTCTTCATCTGATGCATTATCTTCCTGTCCGGCTTGATCATCTCCGGCTGCTTTCTCAGCAGATTCTTCCTTACAATCAGCGGGATCAGATTTATGATCATCGCTAGATTTTTCTTCCTGATCATATACTTCTTCATCTGCCAAAAATTCTTCATTAAGATTATTGTCATCGTTTATCATTCAGAGTTCTCTCCTTCATCGATATAAATGATTAAGTATCTGTATCCATTTGTTTTGCAATTATCCCGGCTTCTTCCCCGATATCCTGTTTGCCAAACAAAAAGTATCTGCAGAACTAATCATGCGCCGAATGCACAATTCATTCCGAATCCGGCCGGATCCTGTCCCCCGCCTCCTTTTTTTTGATAATTGTATCAATCCGCAGTATAGCTTCTGCAACTTCGCCTGCTGCCTGCCAGGCAAAAAGCTTCACCTGAACAGGATCGTAAACACCAAGTTGTTCCATATCTGCAACTTCTCCTGATTCACAGTCCAGAGCCAGAGACTGACTTTTCCTCTCCTGCTGGGCCGCCGATACATCACTTATTTTTTCCAACGGATTAAAACCGGCGTTGTAAACTATATGCATAAAAGGCTGTTTCAGACTTTCGATGACACATTCTACTCCATAAACAGCCATTCCCCTGACTTTATCCTTAAACTGTTCCAGCCGACGGGCAATACTCAGTTCCACTGACCCGCCACCCGGTACTAATCCATATCTCAATGCCGACTGTACTGCCGACGCTGCGTCTCCGGCAATCCGTTCACGTTCACTTATCACTTCTTCAGTAGCAGCACTGACTAAAATAGTCGCTGTCGGTTCTCCGGTGCCGTGTAAGATCCATAATTGATTTAATTTTTCCTGATATGTTATCTCGTCTGCATGGCCCAAATAGTCCTTCAGCTGTTCTTTGGTTTTATTCAAGCCCGTTCTTTTTAATAATCTCGCTCCTGTATGTCGAGCTGTCTTGATAATATCCTTGCTGCCAACTCTCTGGAACACCAGGATCCCTGCTTCATTAAGCATTTCCTCGGCCTGATCACATATACCGCGGTTTAATAATACAGCATCTGCCCGCAGATCGATTATTTTTTGAATGTTTAATTTAAACTCTTCCTGCAGCTGCAAATATCTGGCAAAACCGCTCTCCGTTCTTAATGCGTCATCACTGATTTCTTCCGGTTCCAGAGCATCATCCAGAATCAAAAGCCGACAATTCTGCCTTGTCAGTGGCTCCTGCAGACTGATCGGCCCTTTATTGATAACCAATCCGTTAAGTACCTGACCTTCAGCGCCACGAACAGCGCAGACCATATCAGACAATTTAAATGCCGGATCACATATCTTTTCCATACCCAGAAATTCTGCTGCTTTAACTGTAAGCTCCGCTATATCATTATTCCCTCTTCCGGCAATCAGGGCTGCCTGCAGTAAACGACGGTCCGTAAAACCATCAATCTTACAGCATGATTGTATAAGCTGTGCACATGCCTGCTGCAGTCCTTCCCTCATGCCTTCAATAACTCTGGTTACAGGCACTCCTTTCTGTACCATTGACACGCCTTCATTTATAAGAGTTGAAGCGATCACGGTAGCAGTAGTAGTTCCGTCCCCTACTTCTTTTTGCTGCGCCCTGGCTGTATTGATCAGCAGCCTTGCCGCCGGATGTCCGGCATCCATAAGGCTGAGGATAGTTACACCGTCATTGGTAATGACCACATCACCTGACTGGTCGATCAGCATAGTATCCAGTCCCTTAGGGCCCAGTGTATTGACTACGGCTGAAGCGATAGCATTGATTGCACGGGCATTCGTCATAAGTGCGGAATATGCTTCGTTATTTTCTTGTTCACCAGTCTGATTTAATAATGACATATTTATTATCCCGCTTTTCTATTAAATAATGATGAATCATCTATTAAGTATATATTAATTATCTTTTGTTTATAATAATTCAGTCAACGCTTTTGCCAGATAATCCACGATGCTGATAACCTTACTGTATTCCATACGCGTCGGGCCCAAAACTCCGATAGAGCCCAAAGGCTTATCAGCGATCGAATATGTTGCAACTATCAGACTGCAATTATTAATCTGATCATGTTTGATCTCAGTACCTATTTTAACTGCCAAATCATTTTTACCCATATCAGCCGTCTGGATCAGACGCTGAAGCTGTGATTCATCTTCCATAAGATTCATAAACAGTTTTACGCTTTCCATATTTTTGAATTCGGGCTGATTAAGAATATTGAGAATCCCGCCCATATAAATGTTTTTTTCATCTTCTGAGCTAAGGTTACGCTCTATCCGTTCGAACAATAACTCCAGCAAACTTTGATATTTATATAATTCATTGAATATCTCACGGATCAAAGATAAACTGAGATCTTTTGCTTCACAGCCAACAAGTTTGCTGTTGAGTGCTCTTGATAACAAATCAAGATCGTCCTGAGTTAATTCCTGAGCAATATCAAGATTATAGTTGCTGACAGTTCCTGACCCTGTGACCAGAATAAGCAGCGCCTTGCCCGGCATGATAAGAACAAGCTGAATATGCTTGAAAACACCTTCCGCGCTATGCGGCAGGGAAATCATAGAAGTATAACTGGTCATACTGGCCAGAAGCTGGCATGTTTTTTTTATGACCTGTGCCAGATCAAAATTTTTATTGCTGATGCTGGATCGGATATAATCTTCTTCTTCCGATGTCAATGATTGGCGGGGCATCAAATAATCGACATAATACCGATAGCCCAGCTCAGACGGGATCCTTCCGGAAGACGTATGCGGCTGATGAATATAACCCATCTCTTCCAGATCTGCCATATCATTGCGAATAGTTGCAGGGCTGACTCCCAGCTTATATTTACGGGAAATAGTCCGTGAACCAACAGGCTCCGCCGTGGCTATATAATCCTGAACGATTGCCATCAGAATCTGTTTTTTTCGTTCGTCCACTACTAAGGCATCCCCTTTACAGAGTCATACGATCGTCGTACATTTAATTATTTTAAAGCAATCAGTTGTTGTTAGCACTCTTATCAGGTGAGTGCTAATTTCAACAATTAAAAAATAGCACTTCCAAATGAATTTGTCAATGCTATTTTTAAAAAAGTTTTATTAATTGAACATAAGCAAAACGATTCGATTTTTATCATTGATCAAAACTCATATCGAACAATTCCATCTGATTCGTTGCACTCATGCCTTTCAGACAGCCTTGCTGTTCCAGAGCATCCAGCGTTGTTTTACTGGCTTTTCCTCGCTGTTTCATATCTTCTATTGAAGTAAACCATGCCTCATCACGGGCTTTTACCAGATTTTCTGCCGCTGTTTCTCCTACACCGGATAAAGCAGAAATCGGCGGCAATATGCCCTCATCTGTTATCAGAAATCTGCTGGCAGCTGATTCGCGCAGATCAACCTTGCGTAATGCGATGCCTCGTGCGTTCATCTCGACGATTAGCTCCAGAATAGTTAGTACGTTTTTTTCCTTATTTGTAATATCGTTGCCTTTTTTTTCGATATCCGCAGCTAATTTTCTGACTTCTTCCGGAGATTTGCACATAATTGCTGCATCAAAGTCATCTGCCCTGACAGTAAAATAAGCAGCATAAAAGGCATACGGATAATAAAGCTTGTAATAGGCTATCCGATAGGCCATCATAACATATGCTACGGCATGCCCTTTAGGAAACATATATTTTATGGTACAGCAGGATTTTATATACCATTCAGGAACATTATGCTCGCGCATTTCCTGCTCATAATCCTTCATTTTGCCTGCAAATCTCCCCTTGCGTACCAGCTCCATGATCTTGAAAGCATGGCGCGCATCCAGTCCTTTATGCAGTAAATACAGCATTATATCATCACGAGCTGAAATTGCTTCATATAGTTGACAGGTTCCGTTCTTTATCAGATCCTGAGCATTATTCAGCCAGACATCTGTCCCGTGAGAAAATCCTGATATCCTTACCAGACCAGAAAAATTATCCGGTTTTGTATCCTCCAGCATTTGCCTTACAAATTTTGTGCCGAACTCAGGTATACCTAATGTCCCGGTTCGGGAGTTTATTTGTCCGGGATCAACTTTAAGGGCTTCAGTACCTGAAAACAGGCTCATTACCTGAGGCTCATCCAATGGAATAAGATGTGCATCAAGACCTGTCAGATCTTCAAGC
>JAZPYJ010000056.1:0-9842 GCA_045544075.1 Thermoanaerobacteraceae bacterium | reverse complement strand
AAACTTCCAATAGTTCCGTTGCTCCCCCGGGAGTAGCTGCCAATCCTGAAACAGCAATACGAACTACCCACATAATTGCACCTGTTTTGCAGCCGTATTCAGCGGCGGTTGATTTCAGAAGTTCAAATAAAGCATCATTGTTCCAGGCATTGCATTGTTCAAGAGCAGAACATGCGGCTTTCAGGAGATCCTGTGCATTGTCTGCCGTAACTTTATTTTTTTTATTGAAGAACATGTCAGCTGAATATTCAGGCAGAGTGTTAAGAAAGTCAGTCCGGGGATTGATATCACAAAATGTATCGATCCTATCTTTGATCAAAGCTTCTATTTTATCGCGCTGCGGATGGCTGCGTACAAAATCATTTTCATAGGCAGCTGCCAACTGTTTGAATTGTTCAGGTTCCAGCGCTTGAATATATTTGGCATTAAACCATTTTAGTTTATCATAGTCAAAAACAGGTGCGGACTTACTGATCCCCGAAATGGAAAAAACTTCGGACAATTCAGACAATGTAAAGATTTCCTGTTCACTGTCATGCGGACACCATCCAAGAAAAGCGATATAATTAAGAATAGCCGCCGGCAGATATCCGCTGCTGACGAGATCCTGAAAACTAACAGCACCATGACGTTTGGAAAGTTTCGAAACATTACCTTTCTCGTCCCGTCCCATCATCAGAGGCAGGTGCACATAATTAGGACGCGGCCATCCAAAAGCATCATAAAGAAGCACATATTTCGGCGTAGAGGTAAGATATTCATTGCCGCGCACGACATGAGTAACTCCCATTAAATAGTCATCTACAACATGAGCGAAATTATAGGTCGGATAGCCGTCTGCTTTAATCAGGACCTGATCCTGCAATTCAGAATTGTCAATGCTGATCTCTCCGAAAACCATATCTGTATAACTGGTGGTTCCGGTAAGGGGCATCTTCTGACGTATAACATAAGGCTGTCCGCTGGCAAGTTTTTCTTCTATTTCATCCTGTGAAAGATTACGGCAGTGCCTGTCATAACCATTTACTTCCGGATCGTTCTGCAGCGAATCCAGACGATCTTTATCACAAAAACAATAATATGCGCTGCCTTTGGCGATCAATTCCTCAGCATAACGCAGGTAGATGTCACGGCGCTCACTCTGAACATATGGTCCGTGACCTCCGTCTTTGCCGGGTCCTTCGTCATATTCGATCCCTGTATCAGATAAAGTCTGTAAAATAATATCAACAGCTCCGGGAACCAGACGATCTCTGTCAGTGTCCTCTATACGAAGAATAAATCTGCCGTTATCGGAGCGGGCTATCAGATATGCATAAAGTGCTGTACGCAGATTTCCGACATGCATATAGCCTGTTGGGCTGGGAGCAAAACGTGTAACTGTCATATTCATTCAATCCTCCTGGACAAAAAATCAGCCTTGAAAAGCCATTACGATAATAGTTACCACAGCGATCAAGGCGGCAATAATAAGCAGGGAAATGCATCCGCTGCGGCGGCGTTTGTTGAACTTTGCTTTTTCCTCAGCTTTGGCCTGCTCAGGTGTAATTTTTTTGGGCGGAGCGTATTTTTTCTTTTTACTTTGAGCCATCGTATTACCTCCGTAAATAATAAAGACCGCTTCATGGCGATCTGTTATTTGTAAATATTAAATTGGTAGCCCGTACGGGACTCGAACCCGTGTTTTCGCCGTGAGAGGGCGACGTCTTGACCGCTTGACCAACGGGCCATATTTTTTTAACTATGTTATTTTAGCACATTTATAAACTGTTTGTAAAGGGCCAAATTAATAATTTGATAATAATATTAAATATCCGTTTATTATCACAACTCATAAACTTTAATAAAGACAAATTGGTATTAAGTGTGAAAGCAATTGCTTGACAATTAATGTCAGCTATTATAACATTATTAAGAATTACAATTATATTAAATATCTTCAAAAATGTATTTTATACTTTAATTTCATTGCTGGATATATCATTATATCAGCAGTTTGCGCGGGGGGAGCAAAATGAAGTTGAGTGAACTGACAGTCGGGCATTCCGCTGTCATTAAAGAAACAGGAGGCGAGGGTACACTTCGTCAACATTTTTTGGATATGGTAGTTATACCGGGAGCCTTTGTTACGCTTATAAAATATGCTCCCATGGGAGATCCGATAGAATTGAGTATTCACGGCTATGCGCTGACTTTGCGTTTGGCGGATGCCGAAAAGATAATAATCGAAGAATCAGATGAAACTCAGGAAATAAATGAAAGTGTACATTCCATTTGGAACAGCGAGCATCCGGGTTATGGCGAAGAAGGACGCTTTCATAGCAAAAAAGATGAAAGCCCCCTTCCTAAAGGTACAAAGTTAACTTTTGCATTGGCAGGCAATCAAAATTGCGGCAAAACTACTTTATTTAATCAGTTGACAGGTTCCAATCAACATGTAGGTAATTTTCCGGGAGTAACCGTTGATCAGAAAAGCGGACCGATCAAAAACTTTCCGGATACTCTAGTAACTGATCTGCCTGGAATTTATTCATTATCACCTTACAGCACAGAAGAGATGGTTTCCCGACAATTTATTCTTAATTCGAAACCGGCAGGCATAATTAATATAGTCGATGCTACGAATATAGAACGTAATCTTTATCTTACTTTGCAGCTGATGGAGCTGGATACCCCATTGGTATTGGCTTTGAATATGATGGATGAAGTACGCAATAATGATGGTTCTATTTTGATCAATGAACTTGAAGAAGTTATGGGGGTTCCGGTAGTTCCTATTTCTGCCTCACGTAATGAGGGTGTGGATGAGCTTGTCCGTCATGCGATACATATTGCAAAATATCAGGAAAAGCCCGGAAGAACTGATTTTTGTGATAAAAATCAAAACGGCGGGGCAGTTCACCGCTCTTTGCATGCAATTATGCAGCTGATTGAAGACCATGCGGAAGCAGCTGAAATCCCTCTGCGTTTTGCAGCCTGCAAACTGGTCGAAGGTGATGAAAATGTTCTGAATGCTTTGGATCTTTCAACTAATGAAAAAGAAATGATCGAGCATATTATCGTACAAATGGAGGAAGAAAGAGGGCTTGATCGTGCTGCAGCGATTGCGGATATGCGCTATTCTTTTATCAAAAACGTATGCAGCCGTACGGTAATCAAGCCTAAGGAAAGCAAAGAACATCGCCGCAGCCGCTGTATAGATAAAGTGCTGACAGGGAAATACACTGCTATTCTTTCTTTTATTGCCATTATGAGTATGGTGTTTTTATTGACCTTTAATGTAATCGGTGCATGGCTGCAGGGACTTCTGGAAGCAGGCATCGATTGGATGACAGCAGCTGCTGATACTGCTCTTACGGCTGCAAATGTAAATCAGGTATTGCATTCACTTATTATAGAAGGTGTATTCAATGGCGTCGGCAGTGTTTTAAGTTTTGTACCGATTATCATAGTATTGTTTTTCTTTTTATCAATGCTGGAAGACAGTGGATATATGGCTCGTGTTGCGTTTGTTATGGATAAATTGCTGCGCAAGATTGGCCTTTCGGGACGCAGTATCGTGCCGATGCTGATTGGTTTTGGCTGTACTGTTCCGGCAGTCATGGCAAGCCGCACGCTGCCGAGTGACCGGGATCGCAAAATGACGATTTTATTGACTCCATTTATGAGCTGTACAGCAAAACTGCCGATATACGGCTTTTTCACTATTGTTTTCTTCCCTGCGTACAGCGGCCTGATAATGATAGGTCTGTACTTATTGGGAATTATAGTCGGGATTCTGACTGCGTTATTATCCAAAAACACTCTGTTCCGCGGTGAAGCAGTGCCTTTTGTAATGGAATTACCGAATTACCGTATGCCGGGTGCAAAAAACGTAATGCGTTTGATGTGGGATAAGACCAAGGACTTTCTGCAGCGTGCGTTTACTGTTATTTTTATCGCCTGTATAGTAATCTGGTTCCTTCAATCTTTCGATTTCCAGCTTAATATGGTTGCTGATTCTCAGGACAGCATGCTCGCCGTTATCGCCGGGTTTATTGCTCCCGTTTTCAATCTGCAGGGTTTTGGAGATTGGCGTGTAGTAACAGCTTTGGTATCGGGCTTTATGGCCAAAGAAAGCGTTGTTGCGACCTTGTCCGTCCTGTTTGGCAGCACAACAGCTTTATTGAATATTCTTACGCCGTTGGCCGCTGTTTCTCTGTTATCATTCTGCCTGCTGTATACTCCTTGCGTTGCCGCTATTGCTTCAATAAAAAGAGAATTAGGCGGCAGATGGGCTATAGGTATAGTTGTTTTTCAATGTATGATAGCCTGGATCATTTCTTTGGTTATAACAATTATCGGAAATTTGGTGATTTTAATATGAATGTTTCTTCTATAATAATATTAGCATTACTTATATTAGCAGTTTATGCTGCAATACACAGCATTATTAAAGGTAATAATTGTTGCAGTGATTGCAGAAAATGTGATATTTGCAGCAGATGTAGTGTGGATGATAATGATAATCAGGGATAAGATAATTTGCAGTAAGGTGATAAATTATGTCGGCAAAAATCAGCCAATTGAGTCAGTTATTTTTTACCACACTCTATATCAGCACATTCACCTTTGGCGGAGGTTTTGTTATAGTCAGCCTGATGAAGAAAAAGATCGTCGATGAGCTTCATTGGATCGATGATCAGGAAATGCTTGATCTGGCTGCACTGGCGCAATCTTCGCCGGGAGCTATCGCTGTCAATATAGCTGTTTTGATCGGCTGGCGCATCAGCGGATTTATAGGTATGGTCGTTGCTGTATTGGCTACTATCATTCCGCCTTTAGTTATTCTTTCGCTTATTTCTTTGTTTTATTCTGCATTTGCTTCAAATTATTATATAGCTCTTCTGCTTAGGGGTATGCAGGCAGGTGTTTCAGCTGTGGTGCTCGATGTAGCTTGCAGTTTGGGAAATAATGTTGTCAAGGAACATTCGGTATTCAGCATTATTCTTATGATATTGGCATTTGCCGCTGCTTTCTTGTTTTCGATCAATGTTGTTTATATTGTGCTTACAGCGGCTTTGATCGGATGTATTAAGCTGCTTTATCTGCGCAGAAAGGAGAAGCGGGCATGATATATCTGCAATTATTCCTAAGTTTTTTACAAGTTGGATTATTCAGTGTCGGAGGCGGTTATGCAGCAATACCGCTGATTCAGCAGCAGGTTGTTGTTAATCATTCTTGGCTGAGCATGAGTGAGTTTACTCATTTGATCACGATAGCTGAAATGACACCGGGATCGATAGCCGTAAATTCTGCAACATTTGTCGGTATAAATATCGCCGGTTTCTCAGGTGCACTCGTTGCTACTTTCGGATGTATTCTGCCATCCTGTATCCTGGTCTCGCTGTTGGCTTGGCTTTATTATAAATATAAAGGACTTACTGCTATGGAAAGCGTTCTGTCCTGCCTGCGGCCCACAGTAGTTGCTCTTATTGCAGGGGCTGGGCTTTCCATGCTTGGGGTTACGCTGTTCGGTGAAAATAATATACTGTTGTCTGGCCAGCATGTTTCTGACTTGTTTATAAATATCATGCAAAGTATAGATTGGATTTCTGCGGGAATATTTCTGATAGCTTTTATCGTTTTGCGAAGATGGAAGCCCAGTCCTATACTCGTAATGAGTATGTGCGGCGTTGTTTTTATGCTGCTGGGAATTGTTATAAAATAACTGATAATGATGTATTATTGAAAGTATTATAGTGAAAGGGGCAAAAATGATCAACTTATTAATTACAGGTATAATAATCGGTATAGTTTTATTAGTTCTATCGTTTATTTTTAAAACCGTTATGAAAGCAGGCTGTTTTTTCTTTATTCTTTTTTCAGGTATAATAATTTCGATCATCTGTGCTTGTATGCTGATAGGTACGACATCGATGCTTTGAGTCTATCGAATAAACTAAATATAATAAAAACAAGCTCTGTAAACAGACCGGAATTAAGCCGTAAAACAAGAGCTTGTTTTTTATTTTTGGAATCAAGGGTTACTTATATCTGATTAGTTTTGCACTTCGTTTTGATTTTTTATTTCCTGATCATCGGCAGTCGGACTGATAATTTCTTCGTTGGAATGTTGTTCAATAGTAAGATTGCTGTCTGACGTAATGGATTTTTCCGCAGGGGCATCGGATATCTGCCCGTTCTGAGCAGTAGCTAAAGCTTTTTCCTGCTTGCGCCCGCGGTGCAGAATATCGTAAATAATCGGCAGAATTATGAGGGTAGTAATAGTTCCGTAAAGCAGCCCTCCGATGGTAACTATAGCCATAGGCTGTATGATTTCTGCTCCCATACCTATACCGAAGGCTAGGGTCAGCAGGCCGAGAACAGTGGTCATTGCAGTCATCAAAATCGGACGCAGCCTTGTCCTGCCGCCCTCCAGCAATGCATCTCTTACAGTCAGTCCTTTATCCCGAAGTTGATTAACGTAGTCAATCAGCACTATACCGTTATTGACTATAATGCCGCTCAGCACCAGAATTCCGACCATAGCTATAACGCTGACGTCAAACCCGGTGATGAACAATAGCAGGAAACCGCCGGTAAATGATAACGGTAAAGTGAACAGAATAATAAACGGAGACACCAGCGATTGAAACTGAGCAACCATGATAAGATAAACCAGAATGATAGCCAGACCTATAGCTTTCAGCAGATCGGTCATAGTTTCGATGACTGTTTCGCTTTCACCTTCATAATCGATCGAGCATCCCTTTGGCAGTTCATAATCTTTGAGCTGCTTTTTAAGATCAGCGGAGACATCTGTAGGATTTGCGTTATCCTCCAGAATTGCAGTCAGTGTAAGTATCCGACGCTGATTTGTACGGTAAATGGCAAGAGGGCTATCTTGTTCTTTAACTTTACCGACATCAGAAAGAACGATTTCATCAGAGTCATCGCTTTCTTCCGCCAGAATCAGATCTTTCAGTTTCTCTGCAGTAAGTTCATTGTTTTCGCTGTCCTGAACCATAACATCGTATTCCTTGCCATCAATACGGAGCGAAGTAGCTGCAGATGATTCCGCCAGTTCCTCAGCCACAGTAGAATAGATCTGAGCTATCGTAAGATTATTTTTGATTGCTTTAGTGCGATCGATATCCACCAGATACTCAGAACCGGAAGCATTCAGAGGGTTGTCAACTCTTATCACACCTTCTGTCTTACTCATGATCTCCCTGATTTCTTCAGCTGCCTGACCAACCATTTCTGTGTCATTGCCATATATATTAAGAGAAACTCCGCTTCCCATCAACGCCGACATATCGATCGTATTTTCTGAGACCTCAACGTTGCAGGGAAGATCAGAACAGAGTTCCGTTATTTGATTTGCAATATCTTTCGCTTTTGCGGATTTATTTTGCTCCAATACTATATAGAATGCCATCTCATTATTATCACCTGAAATGGAATTCATGGAAATAGCAGATTCTTCCCCTGCCTGAAAGGCTCCGACTGCCATGACATCATCAATAGTGAGAATTCGTTCGGAGATCTCATCAGATGCTTTCCATAAATCATTGGTTGTAGCTTCTTCGTCCTTCATGCTGACAGTTGCAGTCAGCTCATCCGAATCCATTTCGGGAAACAGAGATGTACCTGAACTGACAGCCAGCGCAATGCTTCCGACAAACAAAGCCATTGACAGCAGCAAACAAATTGTGCGATGCTTCAACGCTGCTTTCAGAACAGACGCATAGATATTTTTCAGCTTATCCATCAGTCGTCCTTCACGGCTATCCAGCTTGGTAAGCATACCGGAACTAAGAGCAGGTACGATTGAAAGAGCAACGAATAAACTGGCCAGCAGTGAGTAGGCGATCGTCAATCCCATATCTATGAATAATTGTTTAGCCAGACCATTGGAAAAAATAAACGGAACGAAGGCGCTGATGGTGGTCAGAGTAGAGGCAGTGATAGCTCCTGCGACCTGCTTAGCACCGTCTATAGCGGCATCTTTCACAGGAAGTCCGATCTTGCGCAAACGATAAATGTTTTCAATAACAACGATCGAATTATCTACCAGCATTCCGACGCCGAGAGCCAGACCGCCCAGCGACATAACATTCAGGGAAACACCGCTGAAATACATCATGACTATCGCAAATAATACACTGGCAGGTATGGAAATAGCAACTATCAGTGTAGGACGGTAATTATGCAGGAACATAAAAAGAATGATAACCGCCAGCACTGCACCCATCAGCAGATCCTTAAGCACTGAATCGGTAACGATATTGATATAATCGCCCTGACTCATGAGCTTGGTGAATGAGAGCCCATCTTCTTTATATTCTTTTTCCAAATCGGCAAATGCTTCCGTAATATTATCACAAACTCTGGAGGTCGAGGCGTCAGACTGTTTCTGGAAGGCAAGGATAACTCCGTCAACTCCGTTGATTTTAGCATAGGTATCGGCATTGTTATTGATCTTATTTACATCTGCTACATCATTTAAGGTTATGTCTCCGATACCTTCCAGATCTATATTGAAAAGAACGAGTTCCTGTAATCCTGAAATAGATTTGACAGGAGTGCCGACCTTAAGTGTAGACTTCTCACCCGTGTTATTTTCTATATAACCTGCAGGCATAGAGAAATTCTGACCAGCGAGAATACCGGAAATAAGCTCAGGAGTAATCATCTTATCGATAGCGGATTGCTCCTTGGCGGAATCAGCATTGCTGTCCAGAAGTGCCTGCTGTTCGGCAAGCTGTGACTGAGCGCTGCTGATCTCAGCTTCAGCTTTAGCTGATTCATCGTTCAGTGTTTGCTGTGCCTCGGCCAGAGTTTCTTTCTGGGTATCAAGTTCTTTCTGCTGAGCATCAAGCTCTGCTTTGGCTGATGTCGATTCGGACAGCTGCGCGTCAATTTCGTCAATGCCTTGCTGAACCTCTGATATTTTGCTGTCCATCTCTGCCGCCGAAGCTTGAAGAATGATCAGCTGCTGCTGCTGTTCTTCAGTCATAGCATCGCCTAAAGATTCAAGTGCAGTGATCTGTTCCGTCAGCATATCACGTTCACTTTGCAGAGTTGTCAGCGTTCCGTTCAGTTGTGATCTCTGATCGTTAAGTGCAGAGACGGCCTGGTCAAGCTGTTCACTGCCGTCAGACAGATGTGCTTCGCCTTCTTTGATCTGTGAATTTGCTTCATCAAGTGCTGCCTGCTGTTCGGCAACCTGAGCACTCAGTTCACTTTCTGCTTCGTTAAGCTGGGCGGAAGCACTGTCAAGAGCTGCCTGAGCTTCATCCAGATTCCCGTCGACAGCAGAGGAAATCTTTTTATTAATTTGCTCGATCTTTTCATCATTAATTTTTACATTTATCTGTTCGTCTATCAGACCGATAGTGGTAACCGCGGCAACACCGTCCAGACTTTCAAGCTCAGATAATATATTATTACTGACAAAGTCAGATATTTCTATCGCGTCGCTATCCTTCAGACTTACTGTGGAAACCATTACCGGAAGCATATTGGGATTCAGCTTTTTCATTAAAGGTTTACTGATCAGCTCATCTTCAAACAGTGCTGAAATCAGATCAAGGTTTTCCCGCATTTCCAGCATTACCGAATTCATATCGGTCTCTTGATAAAATTCCAGAAGGACAAGAGACATATTTTCCATTGATACGGATGTCATTTCTTTCAGACCGGTAGTAGAGGCAAGGGATTGTTCCACAGGTTTTGTGATAGTTGTTTCAACGGTTTCCGGAGTAGCTCCCGTATAGCTTGTTACAACTGCCACATATGGAAGGTCCAGATCAGGCAGAAGATCAGTCGTTATATTTCCAAAGGAAACGTATCCA
>JAZPYJ010000055.1:0-12609 GCA_045544075.1 Thermoanaerobacteraceae bacterium | reverse complement strand
TGTAGATCTCCGCGATCTTATGAGGCAGCATCGGAGCCATTACAAAAAACGCCGGTGAGCCGTTGATCTCAAAATCGATATGAGTTGCGTATTCGCTGTTGAATCTGTTCTGATAGATCTCTTCATAGTGTTCTTTATCCGAATAGAACAGCTTTGATAACGGCTCATAACTCATTCTTTTTCATCTCCTGTTATCATTTTATCAGATTATCTGTGAATTATATGTAAAAGTTTAATAAGCAATCGATAAAAACAGCATCTTTTTATTGATTGCCTGTTATTCTACATCATGTCATTGATAAAATCAAGCCTGTTTTGATATTTTAACGATCAGAAAAGCAGTCACAGCTTTTACTATGCCTGCTGTTCAGTTATACATCTCACGCAGGTTTTGCGGCAAAAGCGTCACACGGTGAAGGATGTGCGGAAATTGCCCCGGCTGCCGCGTTGTTTGTCCGTTGTTATATACATAAAGGTATATTAGTATATATATATGGTATATGTCAACAGTGAGTATTATTTCAGGAACTTTTTTCGGGAGTTGTTTTTCAGGCAATGCAAAGGAGGTCATGCATATGTCAGAACTCGGTCACAGTGTGGGACGGGCGGCGGCGCAGGCGCTGCTCAATCATTTTTACGATAACCTCGCTGATCCTTTCGAGCGCACGCGGACGCTCATGAAGATCGCGGATATCGTTCCGTATTTTTTTAAAGAGATGACTCCGGAAAAGATGGAGGTTTTTAAAACAGGCATTCAGGATCCCGATAACCGATATATGAAGCTGCTCGGTACGATACTTGATGATGCGGATCCGGAGTACGCTAAAAAGTTCATCATGGCGCTGGGCTATGAGGCAGGCCTGCGCGGGACGAAAAAGATCCGCAAGAACAGAGAGATCTGCGGCTGCAATATCCCCTGGCTGATCCTGTTCGATCCTACCATGGCCTGCAATATGCACTGCATCGGCTGCTGGTCGGGGACCTACGGGCACAAGATCGCCCTTTCCTATGAGGATATGGACCGGATCGTCACGGAGGGGAAGGAGCTCGGCGTGCATATCTATATGCTCACCGGGGGAGAGCCTCTGGTCCGTAAGGACGATCTTCTGAGTCTGTGCGAAAAGCACAGCGACTGCTTTTTCGCCGTTTACACCAACTCCACGCTTATCACGGAGGAGCTGTGTCAGAGGGTGCGCGAGCTGGGGAATATCACCTTCCTGCTCTCCATCGAGGGCACGCCGGAGACCAACGATGCCCGCCGCGGCGAGGGTCATTATGACGCGGTCATGCGCGCGATGGATCTGCTGAAGAAGCACGGTATCATTTTCGGTATCTCCGTGTGCTACACGCGGGACAATATCGAGGCTGTCACGAGCGATGATTTTTTCCGCCTCGTCGCCTCCAGGGGCGCTCACTTCGGTCTGTATTTCCATTACATGCCTGTCGGGAACAACGCCGTGCCCGGGCTTATGGCCGCGCCGGAGCAGCGCCGCGCCATGATCGATCGTATCCGCTTCGTCCGCTCGGCGCAGTGCGATCTTCCGTTCTATCCCATGGATTTCCAGAACGACGGCGAGTTCGTCGGCGGCTGTATCGCCGGAGGGCGCAATTATTTCCATATCAATTCCAACGGCGACGCGGAGCCCTGCGTGTTCATCCATTTCTCCGACAGCAATATCAAAGATAAATCGATACTGGAGATCCTGCAGAGTCCGCTCTTCAGAGAATATCACAAGGGGCAGCCTTTCAACAGGAATCATCTGCGGCCCTGTCCGCTGCTGGAGAATCCGGAGCTGCTGCGCGGTATGATCGAACGCACCGGCGCGCATCAGACCAATCTCGAATCGCCGGAAACGGTGGAGCATCTCTGCGCGAAATGTGACGCCTACGCCGAGGCCTGGGCGCCCGCGGCCGCGGAGTACTGGAACAGTCATGAACATAAGCAGCGCGGCTACGAGAATTATTCTAAGGAGAAGAGGGAGCATCCGGAGCTTGCTGCCTTTGAGAAAGAATGATCCGGGCCTGACGGTCAAAAAGAGGGGTCACAGAGGAGCATATAGATAGGTCACAGACGGCCATAGACAGGAGAAGATATAGTATGAAGACGGCAGATAAGACGATCTATTCAAAAAAGGATATAGTGACGGGCAGCATGTGTGACGCCGCGTCCAGGCTGTCGCTGCTTTCGATTTTTCAGCTGGTGGAGGACGCGGTCACCGATCATATGGGGGATCTCCGCCTCGACGGGCTCACCGCCATGCGGGAATACGGCGCGATGTGGGTGTTCGTGAAGAACGTCATCCGTGTCTTTCAGCGCCCCGAATGGCACGCTCCGTTCGAAGTGCGTTCCTTTATCTCCTCCCACACCGCGGCCAAGCTCATGGCGGACACGGAGATCCTCAAATCTGATGATCGCACTCCTGTCGCGCATTCTCGGCTGGAGCTGTGCGCTCTGGATACGGAAAACGGAAGCATTCGCAAGGCCGCAACGGTAGGGATCGGCGCGGATACGCCGTGCGGCGCGGCTCTGCCCGGTCTGAAGTTCAGCAGGTTTCCGAAATGCGAGAAGGAGGCAGCGGATACTGTCCGCGTGCGGGCCGCCAGTATCGATTACTGCTCGCATACCAACAACGTCGAGTATATCCGGTTCATTCTGAACACGTTTTCCTTCGATGAGCTCGTCAGGCGCGACGTTGAGCAGATGGAGGTGCACTACGGCAGACAGACCTTTGAAGGCGATGTGCTTTCCGTCGGAAGGTACCGGGGAGACAAGGAGGATCTTTTCTCCGTCAGCTCGGATGAGGGCGTCGCCGTCGAGTGCAGGTTCCGCTGGAAATAGCGGAACGCCGTGCGGCACGGCTCTGTGAGCAGCGGTTCGCTTTCGATATGTGTTAAATGATACGATGATGCAGAAGCGCCTCTTCTACGCGAAGAGGCGCTGTTTTTTATGACGGAATTTATCTGTTCAGGCGGCTTGTTCCGCTAGCGCACGATATAGGAGGCGATGTAGGAAACGTCCCCGGGCAGCTCGATCCCCGGATCGTCTGTGACGAACTCTGCTTTCCTTCCCTCGTCTTCGATCGCGCAGGCGAAATGACACAGGGCTATGCCGAGATCGATCTTCTGCAGATCCCAGCCTTTCTCATCGACGTATCCTTTGGTCCGCTGTTCGTAGAAATGCACTCTGTCGCCGTCCATGACTGCGCGCCACGGCTGCTTATTGACCGCGGACGGGGCGAGACGCACCATTTCCAGCGGCTTCCGCAGATCGCCTGCTTCTTCCTCTGTCAGCGGCCGGTCGAAGCTTCCGGCGAAAAACAGCTCGCTGAATTCCATCCGGCTGTCCGCTTTGACTCCCTTGCGCATCACTGTCTCACGCAGCGACATCTTGCGGGCGGGATATCCCAGCGGGCTGACGCAGGGCATGACTTCGTTCTCCTGCAGGTCCACCGCCTGTTCGAACGCCTCGCGGTCCATCGTGCCTGCTATCCAGGTCGTGCCGACCCCCAGCGATTGGGCGAAGAGCACTATCCTTTCGAAGGAATAGCCGAACGCTTCCTCTGCGTGCGGGGCCCGTTCCGTTTTGCCCGCGATAAAGGTGTCCGCTCCTACGATCACGGCGGAGTTGAGATTGTCCTCCTTCGCGGATAGGAGACGCCATTCGATGGAGATGCCGTAAGGATTGTCCGCTGTTTCGGCGAACAGCAGGATGCGCTCCGCGTCCT
The DNA here is from genome assembly GCA_045544075.1 of Thermoanaerobacteraceae bacterium. Classification (GTDB taxonomy): domain Bacteria; phylum Bacillota; class JAZPYJ01; order JAZPYJ01; family JAZPYJ01; genus JAZPYJ01. Next base: position 8,884 of record JAZPYJ010000055.1, on the reverse strand, counting down.
CCGCGCGCAGATCGTTTCCGTCAAAGGTCCGCACGCTTCTTCTTTCTCTGATCAGTTTCTCTGTGCTCAATATACGTCCCTCCGTTTCTGTTCCGGTGTTCTGTTTCCGCTATCCGGCTTCTGATATTCGCATCCTTATGTCCGGTTCCTTTTGTCCGCTTTCCTCGTGTTTTCTGCCTTATACACTGATATTTTAACATTTTTCGGCAAATTCTGCAACCTTTTATTATCGGCGGCAGAAAAGGGCGCGCTAAACCGACGCGGATTAGCGCAAACCGACGCGGACAGACACAAAAAAGCAGCAGGCCTCAGCGTATGGTCTGCTGCTTTCTCTTTATGATGATATTTCAGAGGATCTTTCGTGCGGTCCGCCCTTTTGCGGCCGCTGCAGTTTGTATGGTGACAGTTTAGCAGATAAAAAAACCGCCCGCAAGCCCCGTGGGGGGATATTTTCCCGGAAAATTTTCATTTTTTCGTTTTTCGTTTTCCCGTCCTACAGATACTTCACCGTCGCCGTCAAAGGTTTGCGGCTGAAATGATTATCCAGCGGGCCTGTGTCCTTCGCGGCATAGCCGAGATCTAGCAGCATGACTACCTCCTCGTTGACGGGCAGTCCGAAGACCTCGGCTGCTTTGTCGGGGTCGAAGAAGTTGAGCCAGCAGCTGTCTACGCCGACGTCTGCCGCCGCCAGCAGCAGATGGGTAGCGACTATGGAGGCATCCTCGGCGCCGGAGTCGTGCTTCTGTCCGGGATAGATGAACACGTTGTTCTTGTCAAAGGCTACCATGATCACGGTCGGGGCTCCGTAGCGGCAGGGCGTGAGTTCGTCCACTTTGGCCAGACCTTCTTCCGACTGTATCACGTAGATGCGCTGTTCCTGAGCGTTTTTGGCGGTGGGGGCCAGACGGCCCGCTTCCAGAATAGCGTCCAGCTGCGCTTTGGCGATCTGCCTGCCGTCAAAGCTTTTGCAGGAGAAACGGTTTTTTACGGTGTCTTTAAAATCCATGCGTCTTCCTCCTTTTCTTTCGCGGATAGCTTTTTTTCGCGTTGCTTTAGAAAATTATAGCACGGATCGGGAATTTTATCAATTAAAATAAAATTTTTAGCGACAATGTCCCGATTATGTGGTATGATATAATTTAAAGTTGATATTTATCATGCTCAGAAGGAGGATCTTTATGAATACTACGAGCCTGATCGGCAACGGAATGGATATCTTCATTCTCGTCTGCGTGCTGATCTGCCTGGTGCTGGGCTGGCAGCGCGGTCTGCTGAAGACATTGATCGGTTTTCTCAGTTTTTTCGCCGGCATTATCTTCGCCGTGATCTTTTCCGGCAAGATAACCTCTGTTTTGAACGAGAAGTACGGACTGTCTGAAATGCTGCGTCCTTTTTTTGAAAAGCACGTGCATCTGCCCGATGCGCTTATCTCGCGAGACGTCAGCACCATGGAGCTTGAGAACCTCAACGACCAGCTCAACGGGCTGGATCTGCCCGCTTTCATCAGAGATCTTCTGCTGAAGGCTATCGACGCGAGCAAGGAGGTCGGCGCTTCGCTCACTTCCGCCGTCGGCTCGTCAGTCGCCGATCTGTTCGTTACCATGCTGGTCTTTATCGGCGTTACGATCATAGTTATGTTCCTGATCAGAATAATCTTCAATAAAATATTGTTTAAGGTCTTTCCCGGTCTTATCGGTCTGCTCGATCACATCGGCGGCGCGGCCATGGGTCTGCTCAACGCTGCCGTACTGATCGTTATCCTTACTCTGGTGCTGGTCCCGCTCAAGGATATGACGTCCTTCTTCGGGATCGACAGCAGTCTGCTGCAGCAATTGAAGTCGCTGACGGAAGGTTCGGGCATTCTGTCCTGGACAAATGATTTCCTGCAGACCTTCCGTCTGAGATAGGGAGCCGTGTGATGAAAGGAGCATCTGTTTTATGAAGAGCAACGAAGAACTGGAGTACACCCCGGCCAATGTGTGGGATAAGCTTTCCGGGAGCGAACTGCAGGAGATGGAGAGCTTTTGCAGGCAGTATCTGTGTTTTCTCAATCAGGCCCGTACCGAACGGGAATGCGTGGACTGGTTCACCGGCTGGGCCGATACTCACGGATTCGTCCGGCTGGAGGACGCTATCGACGAAGGGAAGACGCCGGAGCCGGGCAGCCGTCTGTATACGACTTCCCGCGGCAAGAACGCGGCCATGATCATCGTCGGCCGTCAGGATATCACCGCCGGACTCAATATCATCGCTTCCCATATCGATTCGCCGCGTCTGGATCTGAAGCAGCATCCTCTGATCGAAGATGATGAGCTCGCTATGCTGAAGACCCATTATTACGGCGGACTCAAAAAATATCAGTGGCTGGCTCTGCCGCTTTCGCTGCACGGAGTCATCTATCGCGCGGACGGTTCGAAGCTGACGCTGAGCATCGGCGACAAGGCCGAGGATCCTGTCTTCACCATCGCCGATCTGCTGCCTCATCTGGGCAAGGATCAGATGAAGAAAAGCGCGAATGAGTTCGTCGTCGCGGAAAAGATGAACATTCTGGTCGGCAGCATCCCGCTGGCCGACAGCGACGCCAAGAATAAGGTCAAGGCCGCTGTGCTGCAGTATCTGTACGAGCGCTACGATCTGGAGGAAGAGGATTTCGTCAGCGCCGAGCTGGAGGCTGTGCCCGCGCTGCCCGCCCGCGAGATCGGTTTCGACCGCAGTCTGATCGGTGCCTACGGGCAGGATGACCGCGTGTGCGCGTTCACTTCGCTGAAGGCGCTCGGCACTATCGACGTTCCCGAACGGACCGTTCTGGTCTATTTCGCCGACAAGGAAGAGATAGGCAGCACAGGTAATACAGGCATGCAGAGCTGCTTCCTGGACAATACGATCGCCGAGCTGATCAATCTGGTGCAGGGAAGCTACAGCGAGCTGATCTGCCGTCGGGTACTGAGCCGTTCACAGGCTTTGTCCGCCGACGTTACCGCGGCGCTCGATCCGAATTATTCCGAAGTGATGGAGAAAAACAATTGTTCGCGGCTGGGCCGCGGCATCAGCATCGATAAATACACAGGCTCGCGCGGAAAGTACGATGCGAGCGATGCGAACGCCGAGTATCTCGCCAAGATCCGTCAGCTCTTCAATCGTCAGAACATCATCTGGCAGACGGGCGAGCTGGGCAAGGTCGATATGGGCGGGGGCGGCACTGTCGCTTATCTGCTGGCGGCCTACGGCATGGAAGTGCTGGACTGCGGGACCTGCATGCTGGGCATGCATTCGCCTTATGAAGTCACCAGCAAGGCTGATATCTATATGACCTGGAAAGCCTACGCGGCGTTTCTCGCAGCCGACTGATGCTGCTGAGCGACTCCGTTCTGCCGCCGGCCGATCCTGTGCTGACGGCTGACAGCGGAGCCTTCGCAGTGCCTTATATGGTGCTTTTGCGGCGCCTTTTGCGGCGCCTTTCGCGGCGCGTGTCCGCCCGCGGGAGAAGAACAGGGGAGGGATCGTTTTCATGCTTCAGCAATTCAATACAGGTGATATCATCGAGATGAAGAAGACTCATCCCTGCGGCAGCTCCCAGTGGGAGATCCTGCGCACCGGGCTCGATTTCCGTCTGAAATGTCAGGGCTGCGGGCGGGTGCTCATGCTTCCCCGTCCCAAGTTCGAAAAGAGCTTCAAGCGGATCATCCGCAAGGCGGGGGAAGCCCCCGGAGATCAGTGAGACCGCGTTTGTCGGTCGGCTCTTTTGCATTTGTCAGACGGCGCTGCGCTACAGACGCATCGTCAGATGTATCGATGGACGCGCCACTGAAACGCATCACTGAAACGTATTAAAAAAGCTAATCACAGAAAAAATCAGACGCCATTGCCGCGCGAGCGGTGATGGCGTCTTTTTGCTGAACTTTTGCTGCATTTTTGCTGTACTTTCGCTGCAGCGCGCATAGTATTTTAACAGCATCTTATAAAATTATTTGTATTCGGGCGGTTCCGGAACGATCCTTTTGCTTTCGATGTCGGCCTGTATCCTTTCCCGGTAATTGTCCCGGGGCGGATCGGGCAGGCTGGCGATAAAATCAGCAGTCGTCATCAAACGGATCCCGATATTGGCCATATCGAACAGGTTGGCCTGATGGACCTCCTCGGTCTTTGCTCCGGTGCTGTCGGTCAGGACGATGACTTCATAATCCAGCGAGTTCGCATCCCATACCGTACCGCGGATGCAGTTCGGTGTCTGCACTCCGGTCACGACGATCTGATCCACGCCGAGGCGTTTGAGCAGATTATCCAGCTCGGTCTGGAAGAAGGCGCTCCAGCGCTGTTTGACAATCAGATATTCACCTTCGATCGGCTTGATCTCGTCAAGGATCTCCGCTCCTTCGGTCCCCCGTACGCATCCGCCGCCTGCTTTGACGAAGCCGTCGTAGCGGGTGATCTCCACGTCGCTACCGTCGGCCCGATAGTAGCGGAAAACGTGAACTACCGGAAGGCCGAATCTGCGGCAGGCCTCCAGAGCCGCTTTGATGTTCGGCAGTACCTTCAGTCCCGTATCGACCTGAAAAGGCGCTCCGGGCAATGTAAAGTCTTTCTGCATGTCAATGATCAGCAATGCTGTTTTTCCCAAGATCACGACCCCCTTTTCTTGCTTTCTTTAATATTATTATAGCACAGTTAAACGGGCTGTATCAACCATACTTGCAGATGCATCATACATATCAGATAATCCGCGATTTGCTTATTTTTCGAAAGTAATACTACTTACCTTGAAACAAATCAATAGTAGCACACAGTATGCTCTCTCGGTAGGTTTCTTCACCGGGATCACTGATGATGAATTTTTTGATGTAATTCCTCCAATTTAAACTATAGTTGTTGAAATAAATGTTCCGTTACTTGCTGCCTTTTTTGAATATGAAAGAATATTGTCGACAATTACAAAAGCTTCTGCCGACAATATCCTTCATACTAACCAACTTATGATAATCTTATTTTAGAGTTGTTTTCATCCTTTTGCCGGAACAAACATTGATCTTGGAATCATGCAATGAACACCTTTCACGGCATCGACTACTTGCGTGATCTGGAAGTCCCCTGCAACGCTTAATACTGAATAGGCTTCTTCTCTGGTTAATCCTTTATTGGCACAGAGGAAGTCGATGGCTTCTAAAGCACAAAGTCGTAACGCCTCATCTAAATCTTCATTAAGTCCATGAATTGAATAATGAGTCGGCGTTTCCAAAACAGGGTTGTTGATTAATTTGATATCTTTGCGTAATTTGAATTGTAATAACGCGTTTACACTGCCTTCAATAGCTGTTCCTGCAATTTCTCCATCGCCTTGTGCAAAATGACTGTCCCCAGCAGTAAATAATCCGCCTTTAACCTGCACCGGATAAATCATACTGGTTCCGGGAATAAAATTACGGTTATCAAGGTTGCCCCCAAACGGTCCGGGAGGAATTGTATTAATTCTACCACATTCTTTTGGAGCAACGCCTGCAGTACCAAAGTGAAAACGTAACGGTACATAAATATCTTTGAGGCAAGCTTTTCTTTCAACTTTCCCCGGCTCTGTAATACGTCCGGGAACATCGCATAGTGTCCAGTACGGATAAGAAAACTCTGCTTTAGCTAAGCCACTTTCAACATCTGCCTTATAAATAGTAACATGTTCTTTTTCATTAAATTCTTTGTATAACAGCCCCCAGTTGGCTTCAAAATTACATCCATACGGAACTCTTGGTTTCATATCGAGAACTTTAACTTCTAAAGCATCACCAGGTTCAGCCCCTTCAATATAAATAGGGCCGGTCATAATATGAACACCAGGAACACGTTCACTTTCAGGAATTGACTCATAAACCGCTCGGGTGCCTTCGTCAAGCATTAGATCCGGAGCATCACCACAATGATGAGCTAACGATTCAAATGCAACAATATCACCTGATTGAATTGTTAATACCGGATCCAGTGAGTTGTCAAAAAATCCCCAACGACAGGTTTCCGGAGTTGCTTTTAGTTCATGATATTTTGGCATAGTATTATCTCCTTTTTTTAGTATTTTTTTCTAGTAACCTATTTTTTGTTATATATTTAGACACCTATTCCGATAACGGGTAACGCTTTAATTAACATAGCTAGTAACGCTGTAATGACACACATTGATAAGGTGTTGCCAATCATAGGATGCCATCCATCGGGCATATGATCAGAAATCATTGCTGCAAATGGTGGAGCTAAAATTCCTCCCAGCACAGCAACCACTAAAGCCAAGAATATATTACCGCCCATTATACCGATAATGCCGGGAACGATTGTCACGATTGGTAAAAAAGTTGGATAAAAGCCTTTTGTCCAATGTTCGTGATAAATGTACACCCCTACTGCCGAACTAACAATAGAAGCGGCTATCATTATGGGAACGGTACCATTACCATAGTAAATATGGCTGGGATCAATAATCCAGTCTAAACAAACACCTGCTAACATTAATAGTGATGCCCATTCATTGCCATAAAACTGAGCTTCTGTAAAATCGGCAAATACACGTCTTACAAACCATGAAGCGGTGTAAGGATCTTCCTCGGGAGTTGGCTCCGCGTATTTGGTGCCCCAAGCCAGGGCATTTGAACCAAAATATCCTTTGGTTTTATCAATCCAAGGAACATAGCGGCAAACTTCCAATATAACTATTCCAAGAAAACACATGGTCAATACATTGGCGCACACAGCTGGCAGACCAGTAGGATTTAAAACATATTTAATAATTAAAGTACCCATTGGTGTAGCTAAAATACCTGTCAGTATGCTGCCGGTTAAAACTGCGGCTAAATTTGGTCCATACGTCAAAACCACAATTACAGGAACACTGACAAAAGGTATAAAGGTTGGAATCCAACCTAATCCTGTAGAATCAAGCAGGGGAGTATAAAGTAATACAGAAATAGCTAAACTAATTATTTGAGAGGCAAATACCCAGGGAAAAATATGATAACTATAGCAAACAATAAAGCCACCAATTTTTCTCTTTTTGGAATTTAAATAATATGCAATCCAGACACCTATTATCAAACCCAGCCCGGCAAATACGCTGGCATAAAATTGTGCGTTGGTAAAGTCTTCAATAAACCATACCAGTTTATAAAACCAGTCAGTTCCAGCTTTAGCAGAAACTTCAGAGTAAGGCAGAAAACTAATGCCGCTGTGGGGAACCCAAGTTAGAAAAAAATACACCGCTGCAGCAATTAGTAACGTTACTAGCAATCCAAGCTTAGAAGGACCTTTTTTTTCTGTCATGGCATTCTCCTTTCATCATATTTTATTACCTTTTCTCAGTAATAATGACGCAATAGTTGCTCTTAAGTTATTGAAAGATGTAAAAGACTATTTCCAAAAATGATTATTACTGAAGTACTTCTTTTTAATATTCACCTCCTTTTATTTCCATCTCAACAACGAAACTATTGTCTGTTTGGCATGCCAACTATTGGTAGGACCAATTGTTGTAAAATTTTTTGGTTAGCCCAACAGACCTTTCTACAATTGCATTATAGCACGCCTGTTTACTGGAGTCAATCTTTTTTTAATCAGTCATATTTTAATTAAGAACCTTTAGTCTTAGAAATGGCTTTAATAATGAAGAGACTAGATTGCAGATTGTTTTCTTTCAGCGGAATTAACGATATGACAAATAATTTTTATATGCTCAATTATTTTTTTTTGTTTGTTTTTCTATTCCTGACATTATCAACTCCTCAACTGAAATAAGATGTTTTTTCATGGCTTCATATGCTGCATCCTGATCATGATTTTTTATTGCTTCTAGTATTTCCTTATGTCCTTCCAATGAGCGCTGAGATCCTCCTTCAGCGCTAATAGAATTCTTTCTGGTTTCCCAGACCATTTCATTTATAGTTTCAAGCAGACTTATTACTATCGTGTTATTCGTAGCCCTGGCAATAGCCATATGCATTTTACCATCTTCATCAGTAATTAATTGCTCAGCAGCAATTTTTTTCTCCTGTTCTTTAATATAAAATTCTATTTCTTTAATATTATCTTCATTAGCTCTTTTAGCGGCAAGCATAGCAATTTGTGGTTCCAGCATCATGCGGACTTCCATAGGTTCAAAAATTGAGCTTTTAATTTGACTGAGTTTTCTTTTAATAGCATCATCATTGGGACTTATCGTATAAGTACCTCCGCCTATTTTCCTTTCTATTAGGCCAACTGTTTCCAGTACTGTAAGTGCCTGTCTGATTGATACTCTGCTGACAGCAAATTGTTCAGCCAGTTCTCGCTCTGATGGCAGACGTTCACCAACCTGTAATTCTCCGCTTTCAATTATATCTTTTAGTTGTTCAACAATTTCTTCATACACTCTAACTTTTTTTATTTTCTTAACTTGCATCTGACAGTCCTCTCTCTAATAAAAAATTATGTTTTTATTATAATTCATAATTTTTATCATCATATGAATATATCTTTAGCAGTGTTTAGCCTCTACTGCTATTAGCACCCTTTATTTGATTACTATATTCTGCTTTTGATATTATTATAACATAATTAAACACTAGTATCAACAGTACTTACAGGCAATTAATCTTCTAACCTACGTTACGTTAATACTTTGTTGCTGTCAACACCTTTACGCAAAGCGGCCGGACCGTTTTTCGCTTATCTTCCCGCGGCGTTGACTTTTCAGGCAAAATCAATGCAAAAATTTCGTGGGTTGAATGATATCCAATTCTTTCATTGCATTGCTTTTTATTCCAGTTTACTCACGATTGACAGATTGTAAATTTTCAGTTATTATAATAGTACTTATTTGGAGGATACTCGTATCCCTCAGAATGAACCCGCCGGGTGTTGGTAGCGCCCGGCAGGTTTG
>JAZPYJ010000054.1:0-4813 GCA_045544075.1 Thermoanaerobacteraceae bacterium | reverse complement strand
TGCGCCGCCTACTTTTGATAAGCAGGTCGTGATCGCTGCGGTCAATGTCGTCTTGCCATGGTCTACGTGCCCGATCGTTCCAATGTTTACATGCGGTTTCGTTCTTTCAAATTTCTGCTTTGCCATCTCTCTTTTCTTCCTCCTTATTAATAATATCTTTTTTCGACAATTGATTTTGTAATGTTTGCCGGAACCGGAGCGTAATGACTGAAGTGCATCGAGTAATCTCCGCGTCCCTGCGTTTTTGAACGTAAATCAGTTGCATAACCAAACATTTCAGCCAAAGGTACTTCCGCTTTCACTATCTGCAGCTTTCCTCTTACTTCTATGCCTTCCACCTGACCTCTGCGCGAATTCAAATCGCCGATAACGTCTCCGAGATAATCTTCAGGAGTCGTAACTTCGATTCTTTCGACCGGTTCAAGCAGGATAGGCTGAGCTTTTTGTGCCCCATTCCGCAGCGCCATCGAACCGGCGATCTTGAAAGCCATATCTGATGAATCGACATCGTGGTATGTCCCGTCATACAGAGTCGCTTTTATATCCACCATCGGATATCCGGCCAAAACACCGCTGCCCATCGCCTCTCTTATGCCGGCATCCACTGATGCGACATATTCTTTTGGTATCGCTCCGCCGACTATATTATTGACAAATTCATATCCTGATCCGTTTTCTTTCGGTTCCAGTTCGATCAGTACATGTCCGTACTGCCCGTGACCGCCCGACTGTCTGACGAATTTGCCTTCGGCTTTAACTTTTTTGCTGATAGTTTCTTTATAAGCAACCTGAGGCTTGCCGACATTTACATCTGCTTTGAATTCTCTGGTCAGCCGGTCCACGATGATCTCCAGATGCAATTCACCCATGCCGGCTATTATGACCTGACCTGTTTCAGTATTGGTTGACACTTTGAAGGTCGGATCTTCTTCAGCCAGCTTTTGCAAAGCTGTATTCATTCTGTCCTCATCAGCTTTGGTCTTGGGCTCTATCGCTATCGAGATAACAGGATCCGGAAAAACCATCGACTCCAGGATAATCGGATCTGATTCCGTACAAAGAGTATCTCCCGTACCGGTTTCACGAAGTCCGACGACCGCTGCGATATCTCCTGCGTAAACCTCGTTCACTTCTTCCCGATGATTGGCATGCATCAGCATCAGCCGTCCGATACGTTCTTTTTTATTTTTAGATGCATTGTATACATACGTACCGATTGCCAAATGTCCCGAATAAACCCTGAAGAAAGCAATTTTCCCCACATACGGATCGGTCATTATTTTAAATGCCAGGCCTGAGAACGGAGCGTTATCATCATTTGCTCTCGACTCTTCTTCACCTGTCCTCGGGTTTACGCCAACGATCTCCTTAACATCGGTCGGAGCAGGCAGATAATCAACTACTGCGTCCAGCAGCGGCTGAACCCCCTTATTCTTAAATGAAGATCCGCATAAAACAGGTATGATCTGAACATTGATAGTTGCCCGTCTCAGAGCCTGATGGATATCTTCCTCGGAAATAGCATCTCCTTCCAGATACTTCATCATCAGATCCTCATCAACATCCGCCAGTTGCTCGATCATTTGATCATAATACTTGGCAACTGTTTCCTGCATTTCCTGAGGAATGTCACATTCTTCACTTTTGGTTCCCAAATCATCTAAATAAATAATCGCTTTTTTTCTGACAAGATCAATAATTCCTTTAAACTGATCTTCTTTACCAATCGGTAATTGAATAGCAACCGGATTAGCGCCAAGCCTGGTTTTTATCATATCTATGCAGCGGAAAAAGTCCGCACCGATGCGATCCATTTTGTTGACATATGCCAAACGCGGAACATCATAAGTGTCTGCCTGCCGCCATACGGTTTCTGATTGCGGCTGGACACCGCCGACAGCACAAAAAACAGCAACGGCCCCATCCAATACGCGAAGAGATCTTTCAACCTCCACCGTAAAGTCCACGTGCCCGGGTGTATCTATGATGTTAATTCTACAGTCACGCCAATGACATGTGGTCGCTGCCGATGTAATAGTGATACCACGTTCCTGTTCCTGTACCATCCAGTCCATGGTAGCAGCACCATCATGGACCTCACCAAGTTTATGCACACGTCCGGTATAGAACAAAATGCGCTCGGTAGTCGTAGTTTTCCCGGCGTCGATATGTGCCATAATTCCGATATTTCTTGTTTTATTTAGAGGGAATTCTCTTGGCACCTAAACCAATCCTCCTACCATCTGTAATGAGCAAATGCTTTATTAGCTTCGGCCATCTTATGGGTATCTTCTCTCTTTTTAACAGAAGCCCCTATGCCTTGTGCAGCATCCATAAGCTCATTGGCTAATTTCTCCATCATTGTATTGCCTGATCTTTCGCGTGAATACTTTGTGATCCATCTGATCGCCAATGTATTTCTGCGTTCAGCCCTTACTTCCACCGGTACCTGATAGTTGGCACCACCGACACGGCGTGCTTTTACTTCCAGCAGAGGCATAACATTTTTCATTGCCTGATCGAAAACTTCCATCGGATCATTGCCGGTCTTTTCTTTGATCAGATCCAAAGCGTCATAAACTATTTTTTCAGCGGTGGATTTTTTGCCATCCTGCATTATCTGGTTAACTAGTTTAGTGATTATTACGCTGTTATAAATAGGATCGGGTAAGATCTCCTGTTTCGGAACAGCACCTCTTCTCGGCATGCTTTTCCCCCCTTTGTCATATATTTAAATTGTACTTATGATTTTTTCTTAGGTTTCTTGGCTCCATATTTAGAACGGCCTCTGTTTCTTTCAGATACTCCCGCGGTATCAAGCGCACCACGGATAATATGATATCTGACGCCTGGTAAATCCTTAACTCTTCCTCCGCGAACCAATACAACTGAGTGTTCCTGTAAATTATGTCCGATACCCGGTATATAGGCAGTGACTTCGATCCCGTTGGTCAAACGGACTCTGGCAACCTTACGCAGCGCAGAGTTAGGTTTTTTAGGAGTCGTAGTATAAACTCTTGTGCATACTCCTCTCTTTTGCGGGCATTCTTTTAAGGCCGGAGCAGTAGATTTGTCATGCAGTTCCTCTCTTCCCTTGCGAATCAACTGATTTATTGTAGGCATTCTTGCACCTCCTTCCCTGATCTTTCTCAATGCTTGAACATTAATAACTTATAGGACTTGCTAAGCATTAAAATACAACAAACTTTTGCCTCTTACTTATCGATGCCAGTAAGAGGCAAAAATAATCTTAGTCTGTTTTAACAAATGATCGCTGCCGCTGCACAATCCACTTCGATCCCGCATGCTTTTCCCAATTCTTTTTTTGTATCCACAGTCTGAACTGAGATCATCTGCCTGCAGCAGCTTGAAATGATCGGAGCAACAACTTCTTTATCGGCATCTTTAGCTAAGAAGACTTTTTTAACTTGTCCCTTTTTCAGAAATTTAACAGTCTGCCTGACTCCGACAATAACATTATGCTGTTTTTGCAGCTCTTCCAAACCGCAGAGCCTCCTTCTTATCTTATACACACTAGATTAGTTTATCACCCTATCAATTGTTTGTCAATGATTTTCTCAGTATATTTCATTGTCAGAGCCAAAAAATATTTCATCATTTTCCTGCGGGATCTCAATATCATCCTCCTGAGTTTCCGATCCCTGCTCAATCATAACAGGCGGTCGATTATCCACTACATCCAGATCAAGATAACGCGACATTCCTGTACCTGCCGGGATAAGTTTTCCGATCAGGACATTTTCCTTTAATCCGAGCAGAGGATCTGTCTTTCCTTTTATCGCTGCCTCAGTTAAAACACGTGTCGTTTCCTGGAAAGACGCTGCCGACAGGAAGGAATCTGTTGCCAAAGATGCTTTGGTGATCCCCAGCAAAACAGGGGAAGCTGTCGCCGGTTCCAGACCTTCTTCTTCAGCTTTTTTATTTTCCGCCATGAATTCAAATATATCAATAAGAGATCCCGGCAAAAGCTTCGTTCCGCCATTTTCTTCTATCTTGACTTTACGGAGCATCTGCCGCACCATTACTTCTATATGTTTATCATTGATATCAACGCCCTGCAGACGATAGACCTTCTGAACCTCTTGCAGCAGATACAGCTGTACGCCGTTACTACCTTTGATCCTCAAAAGATCGTGCGGATTGATCGATCCTTCCGTTAATTCATCGCCCGGCTCCACATGATCATCATTACGGACTTTGATCTTTGAGCTGTATGGGATCTGATAGACTTTTTCGTCACCGTCTTCGTTAAATACTTTTATCTCGCGGCGCCCTTTGGCCTCTCTTATTTCGACCTGGCCCCTTATATCGGTAACCACTGCCTGTCCCTTAGGTTTGCGGGCCTCGAACAACTCTTCTACCCTCGGCAGACCCTGGGTGATATCATCGCCGGCAACACCGCCTGTATGGAAAGTTCTCATCGTCAGCTGAGTACCCGGCTCACCGATCGACTGAGCCGCAATTATTCCCACAGCTTCGCCGATATTCACCATACAGCCGTTAGCTAAATCACGGCCGTAACATTTGGCACACACACCGTAGCGCGTTTTGCATGTAAGAACCGAACGTATTTCAACCCTTTTGATGCCGGCTGCTATGATACGATCGGCTTTGTCTTCATCGATCTCTTCATTGCGGCTTACGATTATTTCCCCGGTCTCAGGATCAACAACATCCTTGCCGGCAATACGGCCGATTATACGGTCTTCGAATTTCTCGATAACTTCAGTACCTTCCCTGATCTCCTCAACAGGTACGGTATCTTCAGTACCGCAGTCGATCTCTCTGACGA
>JAZPYJ010000053.1:0-2326 GCA_045544075.1 Thermoanaerobacteraceae bacterium | reverse complement strand
TTTTGTATGATGCTTCAGCCAAATAAAAAAGATGATTCTTAAATGCAGGATATTTTAATAAAATGAAGTAATATTTTAATATATACATCGAGTGGAGGTGAACTTATGGCTACTGATAGTTATAAAGATTGTCCTAAATGTCGCGAAGATGTTGAACCGATGGTGGAAGGTGATCCTGTTAAATTCAAAATGGACGGCAGGATATGGCTTAAGATAAGCTGTGAATGCCCGTTATGCGGACACAAATGGGATGCCAGAGTGCCGGAAGATGAATACGAAGGATAATGTTAAGATCGTTAAGCTTATAAACCAATGTAATGTTTACTGATCAGGAACTTCGGTAATCAATTGGTGTTCACCGGGGTTCCTGGTTTATATATATATGATTGTGCATTATGGCAGGAGGAAAGAAAATGGATTTTAAGGAATTTGAAAAGCAAAAACTGGCTAAATTAAGTGAAATGGCAATATCGAGCAGCCTTATTGATCCTGAGCTTTATAAAAAATATGAGGTAAAAAGGGGACTTCGTGACCTTGATGGTCATGGCGTATTAGTGGGTCTGACTGAGATAGGTGAAATACAGTCCTATGAACGCGATGGAGATCAGTATAAACCTATTCCCGGCCGTTTGATTTATCGCGGGATTGATATCAATGAATTGGTTAACGGATTCAGGAAAGAAGATAGGCTCGGGTTTGAAGAAACAGCTTATTTGCTTTTGTTTGGATCCTTGCCGAATGAACAGGAACTGATCGACTTCAATAGAATGCTTACTGTATATAAACATTTGCCTAATAATTTCACCCGCGACGTAATTTTAGGAGCGCCCAGCCCTGATATTATGAATACCATGGCAAAAAGTGTGCTGGCTATGTATTCGTTTGATGATAATCCTGATGATATAGAGATCAGCAATGTACTAAAGCAGTCCATTAAACTGATCGCTCAGTTTCCTGCATTAGCGGTTTATGCATTTCATGCTTGTTCTCATTATCACGGAAATCAAAGCCTGATAATTCACCCGCCGCAGAACGATCTCAGCCTTGCGGAGAATATTCTGCAAATGTTAAGGCCTGATGAACAGTATACCAGAGAAGAAGCGATACTTCTTGATCTTGCGCTGGTTCTTCACGCTGAACATGGCGGCGGCAATAATTCTGCTTTTGTTACGCATGTCGTGACTTCCACAGGAACAGATACTTATTCTGCGATCGGTGCGGCTATCGGATCATTGAAAGGCCCGAGACACGGGGGAGCTAACATCAGAGTAGTAAAAATGATGGATGATATTAAAGAACATGTGTCTGACTGGAAGGATGAAAACGAGATTTCCGAATATTTGACCAAGATAGTTCAAAAGGAAGCTTATGACAGAAGCGGATTGATTTACGGCGTAGGTCATGCGGTGTACACTATTTCTGATCCGCGTGCGGTTATTTTCAAACAGTATGTCAAACATCTCGCATACAGCAAGGGCTTTCAGGAAGAATTCGAATTGTATGAAAAAGTTGAGAAGCTGGCGCCTAAAATCATTGCTGCTAAAACCAAGACTTTTAAGAGCGTCTGTGTCAATATAGACTTTTATTCAGGCCTGGTCTATAAAATGATGAATATTCCAACTGAAATGTACACACCGATATTTGCGATCTCTAGAATCGTCGGATGGAGTGCACACCGCATTGAAGAAATAGCCAACAAAGGCAAGATCATCAGACCGGCATATAACAGCGTAGCTCAACGCCGTAATTATGTGATGCTGGCTGACAGATGAAGATTTATTGAATCAATCATCAGTAATACTGTTGAATAATGCCATCACTGACTCGCGGTGTCCTTTAGCCCCGTGAGTCAGTGAATCAGCTGCAGATAATTGACTGATGATCATAACGATCATTATCAGATAAAAAAGATAATTTCAAGGAAAATAAAGATATTCAATGAATAATTAAATAATAGTTAATAAATATGAAGTTTTTTTAAAAAAATAATGGTTTGCTAAATTATCGATTTGTGATAAACTAAATAGGCTTTCCGTTGAAGGAGAGCAAAGAGAATATGGCCCATTAGCTCAGTTGGTAGAGCACCTGACTCTTAATCAGGGTGTCCAGGGTTCGAGTCCCTGATGGGTCACCAAAAACTTTTTCAAATATTATCAAATTTATTCTTGACAAGAAGGATAAAGCGTGGTAATATAAAGAAGTTGCGCGGGGGACCGCGGAGATCTTTGAAAACTGAGCAGAGAAGTCGAAAGAAAAGCAAACGGATCGGAAACGATACGTGGAGAAGAAGAAGTAAGTCAGCAAGAAGAAAGTCAGCAATCAAACG
>JAZPYJ010000052.1:0-2687 GCA_045544075.1 Thermoanaerobacteraceae bacterium | reverse complement strand
ACTATAAATATTCGCTGTGTATTCAAATTTAACCTGCTTTATTATTATGTAAGATTCTTTCTATTCCTTTTGTTGATTTCAAAATTATTTTATATAAATCATATCTAAGAATCTTTTGCATGCATAAATAACGAAGTAACTATTTTAATAATAAAGCGCAGCCGTCATTCATCGCTGCGCTCTATATCATTTATTTTTTTCAGCATTCTTATTATTATCATAATATTTTAATTATTGATAATTTACCAGAACAGTAATCGTTTTACTGATAAAAATATAAAAATCGCTATATTGAATTTTATTGTTCGCTGCGATGTTTATTGTTTTTATCAGTATATTCAGTTTCTTCTGCTTCTACCGAAGCCATTGATTTAACTGTCTGGCGGATATTGGGAGCTTCGGCCGCTGCTCTGTTGATATCATCTCTCATCTGCGGCGCGATCTCCGCCGCTCTGTTGGCTGTTTGGCTGTCTGAAACAACATCAGTACCCGGTTTGATTTCTGCCATTTTGATCTCCGCTGATTTTTCTGCCTCAGCATAGTTGATCTCAGCTTTATCCTGATGATTTATTTCTGCATTTTCACCCTTTTGAGCCAAATTTGCATTTTTTGAGTCAGAATCCGATAAATCACCGCCCAAAGATTTTATCGTCTGACGTATGCCGGGCGCTTCGGCCGCTGCTTTGTTGATATCATCCCTCATCTGCGGCGCGATCTCCGCCGCTCTGTTGGCTGTTTGGCTGTCTGAAACAACATCAGCCCCCGGTTTGATTTCTGCCATTTTGATCTCCGCTGATTTTTCTGCCTCAGCATAGTTGATCTCTGCTTTATCCTGATGATTTATTTCTGCATTATCACCCTTTGGCGCCGAATTTGCATTTTTTGAGTCAGAATCCGATAATTCACCACCCAGGGATTTTATTGTCTGACGTATGCCGGGAGCTTCGGACGCTGCTTTGTTGATATCATCCCTCATCTGCGGTGCGATCTCCGCAGCCCTGTTGGCCGTTGGGCTGTCTGATATTACATCATTTCCGGATTTTATTTCAGCCATTCTTATTTCTGCGGTTTCTTCTGCTGCAGCATAATCAGCCTCGGCACGTTCGCTCCTGAACATGGCAGATGCTTCTTCTTTGATGTTGTCAATCAAAGAAGGTTCAGCCTTAAGCTGGTCATTATCATTTTTATATTTATCTTTAAACATCAAAATCCTCTCCTTCCATTATATCGCGCAGCTGTTCACGTGCCCGGAACAGATACGATTTTACCGTATTTTCAGGACAATCCATAATGTTCGCTATTTCTTTCACCGTATACCCTTCATAATAATAAAGATGGATCACGGTACGAAGATTCAGCGGAAGATTGAAAACTGCCCAATAGACATCAGACGGTTCGGACTGCCAGCCGGCTGTATTCCATTCACTGGTCAGCATGCTGCGCCGACGATACGCTGAATTCAGCAACGACTTACTGCAATTAACTGCCACCTTGATCAGCCAGGCGCGGCTATGCTCTTCGCTTTGAAAATCAGGATCATTCTTCAGACAGCGCATAAAGACTTCCTGAACTATATCCTCAGCATCAGAAGTGTTCTGTACTCTCAGCAAGGCCAGCCGGTAGATCATATTCGCGTATTTAGCAAATAGATCCTCCAGTTTATTAATGTCCATATCGTTTTTTCCCATATGCGATTCTCCTTACATATATAATACTATACAACCAGCCTAAAATTTGCATAGTATTTAGCTATAAAATAATAAATTTATAATCATTCCTTTTCTTGGAATTATATTGTCACAAGCATCCTATTTCATGTTATAATAAAAAAAGTTTTTATTATAAGGAGAATCTAAAAATGTTTGATTCTATTGCTCAGGTTTTCGGTGCTATTTTATCTTTTATATATAATAATCTTGCCTTTCATAACTATGGTCTGTCGATTATAATCTTTACGATATTGATCAAACTGCTTATTCTGCCTTTGACAGTCCGCCAGTATAATGCAACTGTACGGCAAAACGAATTGCAGCCTCAGGTAATGGAACTTTACAATAAATACAAAAATGACCGTAAAAGACAAAGCTACGCAGTGGTCGAGCTTTATAAAGAAAACAAAGCCAATCCCGTAGCCGGTTGTCTGCCTCTGATGATTCAGCTGCCTGTACTTGTAATTTTATTTATGGTCATTTCACATCCGCTGCGTTACATGGCGCATAAAAGCATCGAAGTAATAAATGCATTGGTCGCCACCCTGCCGACCGAAGCTCTCACCAGCCGTTATCAGGATATAGCAGTAATAAACTATTATTCAGCTAATCCCGATAAGCTATCAACAGTTTCTGATATGCTCAGTTCATCAGATCTGATAAATTTGAATTTTCTATCAATGAATCTGGGAGAAGTTCCTAATATAAATTTCCTTTTTACCGGTGATTCCAGTACATTTGTAGGGATATCCACTCTACTGCTGCTGCTGATAGCGATCCTGGCATTTATAACATCATATATATCGACCAACTATGCTGAAAAGTTCAGTAAAAATCGTGAACTTTATCAAAAGCGCAAAGCGATGGCACCGCAGGCCGGTTTAGCAGGTGCACTGCAGAACATGAGCATCTTCACTCCGTTCATGAGCGCTTTGATTTGCTTTGCCGCTCCGGCAGGTCTTGGATTATATTGGATAT
>JAZPYJ010000051.1:0-12650 GCA_045544075.1 Thermoanaerobacteraceae bacterium | reverse complement strand
CCGCCAGCCAAACCGCTGATGTTGTTCAACTCGGCAATACCGTTTTCAAGAGTGACAGTTCCCACAGGAACACCGTCAACATAGATGGTTACATTTCCCATAGCCCAGGAAGGAACGTTGACGCTGACAGGTCAATTAGGTGATGTAATGAAAGAATCGGTCAAGGCTGCCTATAGTTTTGTCAGATCACGGGCAGAAGAGTTGGGACTGAAAGAGGGTTTTTATGAAAAGACCGATATTCATGTACATGTTCCGGAAGGAGCTATTCCTAAAGACGGACCGTCAGCCGGCATAACTATGGCCACTGCTCTCGCATCGGCATTGAGCGGACGAAAGGTACGCAGTGATGTTGCGATGACAGGAGAAATAACACTGCGCGGAAGGGTGCTGCCTATCGGAGGCCTTAAAGAAAAAGTTCTGGCTGCTCACCGGGCAGGTATCAAAACGATAATTCTGCCTGCTGATAATAAAAAGGACATGGAAGATATTCCGGCAAAGATACGCGGCCGGCTGCAGTTCGTTCTGGTCAGAAATATGGATGAAGTTTTGCCTGTGGCTTTAGTGCAGGAGGAAAAAGAACGATGAAAATCCGTTCATCTGCATATGCTCTGAGCACGGTCGATCCGCGTCATGCACCTGAAAGGGCGCTGCCGGAGATAGCTATGGTGGGCCGTTCAAATGTAGGCAAATCTTCACTGATCAATCGATTGATCAACCGGAAAAATCTTGCCCGTACAAGTTCGGAACCCGGAAAGACTCAAACCATGAATTATTATTTGATCAATGATGAGTTTTATCTGGTGGATCTGCCCGGATATGGTTATGCAAAAGTTTCCCAACAGATGCGTGAGCGCTGGAAGCAGTGGATTTTTAGTTATGTCAGGAGTGGCGGCAGGCTGAAGGGTGTCATTCAATTGGTGGATGTTCGTCACGAACCATCAGTGCTTGATAAAGAGATGTATGACTGGCTGCAGCAGTGTTCTGTTCCTTCGCTATTGGTGGCGACCAAACTGGATAAGATCAAACGCTGCCAATATGCCAAACAGGAGAAACTGATCAGAACCGGGCTGGAAATGTTCAGGGATCAGCCGTTAATAATGTTTTCTGCTTTAGACGGAGATGGACGGGAGGAAGTACTGGGTTTTATCGAGAAATGTATTGATACTGATTGATAAATAAGATTATAAAAGCTATAATAAAATAATAATTCTGAAAACTGTAAAAACTGATCGTGAATAATTGTAGGTAGGGGGCAATGTAAGATAATGACAAAAGAACAGTTATCAAAAGTCTATGATCCTGGCATAGTAGAAGATAAATGGTATAAGATATGGGAAGAAAACGGTTATTTTCATCAGGAGGTCGATAAGGATAAAGAACCATTCTGTATCGTTATCCCTCCTCCCAATGTAACAGGCCAGCTGCATATGGGGCATGCCCTTGATGAGACTCTGCAGGATATTCTCGTTCGTTATAAACGCTTACAGGGATTTAATACTTTATGGCTTCCGGGGACCGACCATGCCGGTATTGCGACCCAGGCAAAAGTTGAAGCAAGTATTGCGGAAGAAGGATTGAACAAATATGATCTGGGACGGGAAGAATTTCTCAAACGCGTCTGGGCATGGAAAAATCAGTACGGGGCACGTATAACCACACAGCTGCGCAAACTGGGTGCTTCCTGTGACTGGAGCCGTGAGAGGTTCACGATGGATGAAGGATGCTCCAAAGCAGTGCGTGAAGTGTTTGTCAAATATTATGAAAAAGGGCTGATATATCAGGATAATTATATCGTTAATTGGTGCCCTAACTGCAGTACTACTATCTCTGATATTGAGGTCGAACATGAAAATCAGCCCGGTCATTTTTACCATGTGCGGTATCCGATCAAGGACAGCGATGATTATATCGTGATCGCTACAACAAGACCGGAAACCATGCTGGGCGATACTGGCATCGCAGTCAATCCGGACGACGACAGATATAAGCATGTAGTAGGCAAGACATGTATTCTGCCATTGGTAGGGCGTGAGATACCGATCGTTGCGGATGAATATTGTGATATTTCATTTGGAACGGGCGCGGTAAAAATGACTCCAGGCCATGACCCCAATGACTTTGAAGTCGGATTGAGACATAATCTTGAACAGATCAATATATTTAATAAGGATGCGACTATTAATGAAAACGGCGGACCTTATGCCGGAATGGATCGTTTTGCCTGCCGCGAGCAGATAGTCAGGGATCTGGAGGAACAGGGCTTCCTGCTGAAAATTGAGGATTATGAGCATTCGGTCGGACAATGCTACCGCTGCGGAACGATCATCGAGCCTATGATCTCCAAACAATGGTTCGTTCGCATGGAGCCGCTGGCCAAAGCGGCGATCGATGTAGTAAAGAGCGGAGAACTTAGATTTGTTCCTTCCCGTTTTGAAAAGATATATCTGGGATGGATGGAAAATATACGTGACTGGTGCATTTCCCGGCAGCTATGGTGGGGACACCGCATTCCTGTCTGGTATTGCCGGGATTGCGGTGAGACGATAGTATCGACCGCGGATCCGGAATGCTGCACCAAATGCGGAAGCCGGAATATAGTTCAGGACGAAGATGTTTTAGATACATGGTTCTCGTCTGCTCTCTGGCCGTTTTCAACTTTGGGCTGGCCGGATAAAACAGAAGATCTGGAACATTTTTATCCTACTTCTGTGCTGGTAACGGGCCGTGATATTATTTTCTTCTGGGTAGCCAGAATGATTTTCAGCGGAATGGAAAATATGAAAGAACGTCCATTCAGTGATGTTTTTGTTCATGGGCTGGTGCTTGATGCTCAGGGACGTAAAATGAGCAAATCACTGGGCAATGGAATTGACCCGCTGGAAATCATTGAGCAGTTTGGAGCAGATAGTCTGCGCTTCATGCTCATCACAGGAAACACTCCCGGCAATGATTTGCGATTCAATAAAGAGCGTTTGGAAAATGCCCGCAACTTTGCCAACAAGATCTGGAACGCATCGCGTTTTGTCCTGATGAATCTTGAAGATTATGATCCGGACTGCAAGAGCTTCGAGCTGACACTTGCCGATAAATGGATTATAAGCCGGTTCAATAATATGGTGTCAGAAGTCAGCTTTAATCTGGATAAATACGAATTGGGTGAAGCCGGACGGATCATTTATGAATTTCTCTGGAATGAATATTGCGACTGGTATATCGAATTGGCTAAACCGCGCTTGTACAGTGATGATAATGATGAAAGCAGACGTTCAGCCCAATATGTACTGGCTACGATACTGCGTGAAACTATGGTCGTTCTTCATCCGTTTATACCGTTTATCACGGAGGAAATATGGCAGCATTTGCCGCATGAAGGTGAAACTATTATGCTGAGCAGATGGCCGGAAGCCGATAAGGAATTGATCGATCCTGAGTGTGAGAAGAAAATGGCTTTACTGATGGAGGTAATCAAAGGAATTCGTTATATTCGCAGTGAGGTAAATATTGCTCCTAGCAAAAAGGCATCAGTGATCCTCAATGCTGAAAGTGAGTCCGTCGCTGAGATCCTGAATGAAGGCGTGAATTATATCAACGGTCTTGGCAATGCAGAATGCAAAATAGTCGTCGGGCAGACAGATAAACCGAAACAGGCGGCAGCCAATGTTGCTAAGGGAGTGGAGATTTTCATTCCGCTGGCCGGGCTGATCGATCTGGATAAAGAAATTGAGCGTCTTACCAAAGATTATAATGCAGTTGAAAAAGAGCTGGCAAGAGTCAAGGGTAAGCTCAGTAATGAAAAATTCCTGAACAAGGCTCCGGCAGAAGTCGTGGCTAAGGAAAAAGCAAAATTAGATGAATTTGCCGGCAAACAGAAATCATTGAATGAGCGGCTGGCCATGCTGAAGAATTGATCCGAGGAGATAGGCACGTGAATTATCAGCAGTCGATTAATTATTTGCAGGAACTGTCCAGATTTGGCATCAATCCGGGCCTGACACGGATAAAAGAGCTGCTGCAGCGTCTGGACAATCCGGAACGAAAGATTAAAACGATACATGTTGGCGGAACTAACGGCAAAGGTTCCGCCATTGCCTTTTTGCAGAGTATTTTGCAGAAGGCGGGATATAACGTAGGGGCTTTTACGTCGCCGCATTTAACGACATATAGGGAAAGAATGGTGTTCAATTCACGCATGATCAGCGAAGAAGAATTAGCATCATTGTTTACTGACCTGCGTGAACATATAGATGCTATGCTGACGGACGGATATGAACAGCCGACGGAGTTTGAGGTATTAACTGCTGCTGCTATGCTGTGGTTCGCTGAATTAAGACCGGACATAGTCTTATTGGAGGTCGGTCTGGGCGGGGCCATCGATTCGACCAATGTCGTGATCCCCGAAATTTCCGTGATCACCAATGTCAGTATAGACCATACTGCCTATTTGGGACGGACAACGGCAGAAATAGCTGCTGTAAAATCCGGAATCATAAAGCAAGGTGTTCCTTTGGTGACCGCCTGTGAGGATGAGGAAGCTCTCAAGGTCATAGAACGGTATTGTACGGCAATGCATGCTCCTTTGTATCGTCTGGGAACGGAATTCAGAATAGATTCAGAGAACTCTGATTTAAATAATAGCAAAGGCATGAATAAAGGAATTCGATCTTTGACGGCGCAATCATTTGCTTATCATGGCATTGAGAGCTCATATATTGATATATTGATAGGATTGCAGGGAGATCATCAGAAGAAAAATGCCGCTGCAGCACTTGCCTGCTGTGAGATACTGCGCAGTCAGGGATGGAAAATTGATGAAAATGCAATACGAGCGGGCTTGATTGATGCATCATGGCCCGGCCGTCTTGAGTGGCTGAGTATGGTCCCGCCTGTTTTGATCGATGCAGCACATAATCATGCAGGAGCAGTCAGCCTGCGCAATTATCTGGATCAGTTAAAGAAAAATGATTCGTATATACGTCTGATATTGGTGATCGGTATGCTGGATGACAAGGAGCGTGAGAAGTGCGCCGCCGAATTATATCCGCTGGCTGACTTGATAATAGTGACAAAGCCAAACAGCCCGAGAGCAGCTCATTGGTACGAACTCGAAACTGCAGCCAGAAGCAAATATGGAATACCGGCCATCGCTGAAGAAAATATAGAGCAGGCCGTTGATATGGCTCTGTATGCAGCAGAATTGTGGAATGACGGCAGGAAAGATCAGGATATTATTAATGAGCTCTATAGTGATTGCAGGCAAGATAATAATTATCATCCGTCCGGATACAGGAATAACCGTACGATCAAAACGGATGCCTATCAGAATAAATGCATCGTTTGTATTACAGGGTCGATATATATGATAGGCGAAGTCAGAGAAATCGTGTTCAGGAAAATCAAAATGGCAATAAATAATTGACATAATAAATAAAAAATGGTATAATTTTACAGACAGCAACGGCGTAATAAAATACTGCCGGCTGTATCACAGGAGGACGTTGAAGTGGCACATCAAAATACGTTGTATCTGGCGTCAAAATCTCCAAGACGTCAGGAACTGCTGCGCGATTTGAATATTAAATTCGAATTGATAGATAATAAAATCAAAGAAGCTCCGTTTGAAAAAAATATGCTGCCTGAGAACTATGTGATGCAGTTAGCCAGAGATAAAGCCTGTGCAGCAGCTGTAGATATTCACTCAGGATTGATCATAGGTGCAGATACTATTGTTTATATAAATGATAATATCCTGGGAAAGCCGGGTGATATCAAGCAGGCAAAAGAAATGCTGCGGATGCTCAGCGGCTGTAAGCATAAGGTTTTTACCGGGATAGCATTATTGAATGCCGGCAGCGGTAAAATAAGCAGCGGATATTCTGTATCTACTGTATGTTTCCGAAATCTCAGTGATACGGAGATAGACGCTTACACTGCAAGTGAGAATGTTCTGGATAAGGCGGGAGCCTATGCGATCCAGGGAAGAGCCAGTCTTTTTATCGAAAAGATCGAAGGAGACTATTTCGGAATAGTCGGGTTATCGATATTTACTCTGGAGCAATTATTCAGACAGCAAGGGCTGAGTCTTTTGTTAAACGATTATTAGGAATGATTGATTATGGAAAACAGCAGCAAAACCATAAAAAAGATGCCTGTCAACATGCGGCCCAGGGAAAGATTACTTAATGAGGGGCCGAGGGCATTGAATGACATGGAACTTCTGGCGATTATTCTGAGAACAGGTACAGCCAGCAGCGATGTTTTGGATCTGGCCGTTAATATCCTTCATCATTTTGGCAGCCTGAATGTAATGGCTCAGGCATCCCGTGAGGAACTGCTGGCTATAGACGGCATAGGACAGGCTAAAGCTGCTCTTTTGCTGGCTGCTGTTGAAATAGGAAGAAGATGCAATATAAAGGAGATCATTGGCAGAAAGATCGTCAACTCATCAGACGCAGCCGATTACCTGATGAATGATATGATCGGTCTGGACAGGGAATATTTTAAAGTAATGCTGCTTGATACGCATAAGATCGTAATCGGTGTAGAAACTATTTCTATCGGAACTCTAAACGCTTCGTTGGTCCATCCGCGCGAATTGTTCAAGTCAGCGATCAGACGCAGTGCTGCAGCAGTGATCATAGCTCATAATCATCCCAGCGGTCAGACTGATCCGAGCGGTGAGGATATAGCTTTGACCAGAAGAGTAATCCAGTCCGGTGAGCTGTTAGGCATTGAAGTGCTGGATCATATAATCATCGGCAATCACAGCTTTCGCAGCCTGCGGGCAGACGGTTTGTTCTGACTATTTATTTACCTGCAGGAATTATTTAATATGATCAGAGATCAAATAGATCCATTTTCAGAGTATTGACGACCGGAAAAATATATTAGTATTTTATTCTTTGATTATTAGCTGTTCAGGTTTTTCTGACAGCTGTTTTTTTATAATCTGATGATTTATAAAAAAAGTAAAAATATTCTTCAAAAAGTGGCATTTTTAAAAAAAATGAAGTATAATAAATAGATAAGTCATGAATCAATAGCTGAATAAGAAATATTGTGAATTGATTAACACAGAATAAAAATGCTCAAGTATTGAATAGGAGTTGATGAAATGAAAAAATACGCTGAAGCCGATCGGATAAAAAATTTACCTCCGTATTTATTTGCGAGAATAGAGAAAATTATTGCTGAAAAAAAAGAACAGGGAGTAGATATTATCAATTTAGGTATCGGTGATCCTGATATGCCTACCTTCGGCCCGATCGTTCGCAAATTACAGGAACAGGCTGAGGTAGCTGCCAATCATCAGTATCCGTCTTCAGTTGGTATGCTGTCCTATCGTCAGTCAGTAGCGGATTGGTATAAAAAACGCTTTGATGTAGAACTGGATGCAAAGAATGAAGTCGTTTCCCTGCTTGGTTCCAAAGAGGGTATCGCTCATATATCTTTATGCTATCTGAATCCCGGTGATCTTATATTGGTTCCCGATCCGGGATATCCGGTCTATTCGGGAGGTGCTTCGCTTGCAGGAGCAGAAGTCTATCGTATGCCGCTGCTGGCAGAAAACGGTTTCTTACCTGATTTTGATGCTATCGATCCGGAAACAGCCAAAAAAGCGAAGATCATGTTTCTGAATTATCCTAATAATCCGACCGGAGCTGTTGCGGATATTTCTTTCTTCGATAAAGCGATTTCTTTTGCCGGAAAAAATGATATAATAATCTGTCATGATGCAGCTTATTCAGAGATAACTTATGACGGATATGTCGCACCGAGTTTCCTGCAGGCAAAGGGAGCAAAGGATGTGGGAATCGAATTTCATTCCGCTTCCAAAAGCTACAATATGACAGGCTGGCGTGTAGGCTGGGCTGCAGGAAATGCAGAGATCATTGAAGCGCTTGGAAGACTGAAATCAAATATCGACAGCGGTGTTTTTCAGGCTATCCAGTATGCTGCTATGGAAGGACTGTCCGGATCTCAGGAGGCTCTGGCAAAACAATGTGCTATCTATCAGGGACGCCGTGATGTTATTATCAACGGCCTTAACAGCATGGGCTGGAATCTGGAAAAATCCAAAGCGACTTTTTATGTTTGGGCTCCGGTTCCCAAGGGCTTTACATCTGAAGAATTTGCTGCATATGTTTTGGAAAAGACCGGCGTGGTTTTGACCCAGGGCAACGGATACGGTGAACTTGGTGAAGGATATTTCCGTATCGCACTGACTGTCAGTGAAGAACGACTGCAGGAAGCGATCGACAGGATGAAAGCTGAGATAGGCCATGTGGAGTTTTAGATAGGACAGATATTATTCATATTAGGAGGGGAAAATCATGAATGAATGGACAATAAAGCTTTCAGACAGGGCTTCAGGAATCAGTCCGTCACCGACTTTAGCCATCGACGCAAAGGCTAAGGCATTGAAAAAGCAGGGCGTTAATATTATCAATTTTGGCGTTGGTGAACCTGATTTTGATACTCCTAAAAATATAAAAAGTGCTGCAGTGCAGGCGATAGAAGACGGCTTCACGAAGTATACACCGGCAGGCGGAACTTTGGAGCTTAAAGAAGCCATTTGCCGGAAATTAAAACAGGATAACGGGCTGGACTATACGACAGCGAATATTGTGGTGAATGTAGGAGCAAAACATTCTTTGTACAATGTAATGCAGGTCATTCTGAATCCGGGAGATGAAGTTATACTGCCTGCACCTTATTGGGTGAGTTATGTTGAGCAGATCAAACTGGGCGGAGCAGTTCCCGTTATTCTCCGGACCAAACAGGAAAATCAGTTCAAGATCACGCCGCAGCAGCTATCGGAAGTTATAACAGACAGGACAAAAGCAATTATTTTAAATAGTCCCAGCAATCCGACAGGACAGGTTTATGATGCAGAGGAGCTGCGTGCTCTGGCAGCAGTGCTGATGGAAAATAAAATAATCGTTATCTCCGATGAGATTTATGAAAAACTGGTTTATGACGGAAGAAAACACGTAAGCATCATAATGGCGGAACCGGCAATAAAAGCTCAGACCATACTGATCAACGGTATGTCCAAAGCTTATGCCATGACCGGATGGCGGATTGGTTATATAGCTGCTCCGGAAAATATTGCAAAAGCCTGTTCCAGCTTGCAAAGTCACTCCACTTCCAACCCGACTTCCATAGCCCAGAAGGCTGCACTGGAAGCATTAAACGGGCCTCAGACTGCGGTAGAGGAAATGGTTGCCGAATTTGTGGAGCGCAGAGATCTGGCACATGCATTGCTTACAGCTATCCCCGGAATCAAATGCAATAAACCGGAAGGAGCTTTTTATTTGTTCCCGGATGTTTCCGCTTATCTGCATAAAAAATATAAAGAGCAAATGATAGATGACACTACCGTATTGGCTGACCTGCTTTTAACTGAAGCAAGCGTGGCGATCGTTCCGGGTATAGCCTTTGGTTCTGAAAACAATGTAAGATTGTCCTATGCGACTTCCAGAGAAAATATTAAGACCGGGATCCAGCGTATTGCTGATTTTCTGGACAAACTGATCTAAAGAGAGGTTTAAGATGATTAAAAGTATGACCGGTTATGGCCGTGCAGAGATTACAGATGAACAAAAACGGATCGTAATTGAAGTCAAGGCTGTTAACCAACGTTTTTTGGATTTTAATATCAGAATGCCGCGCCGTTTTATCTGCCTGGAGGACAAAGTGCGTAAAACTATCCAGGAAAGAGTATTTCGCGGGCATATAGACGTATTTATTACCGTGGAAAGTGTAGGAAGTCAGACTAAAAATATCAAGGTGGACAAAGCACTGGCACAGGCTTATTACAGAGAAATATCCGAACTTCAGGAAGAACTGGGAATAGCACGTTCTTTGGATATCAAGGGCCTGATCAGTCTGCCTGATGTTTTTAAAGTTGAGGAACCTGAAGAAGATACAGATCTTTTCTGGCAGGAATACTTGCAGCCGGCATTAGAAGGTGCCGTGGATGCTTTGGTGAAAATGCGTGAGCTGGAAGGACAGAAACTGCTGCAGGATATTAAAGGCAATTTGCGAAATATCGAAGAAGGAAGAGAAAAGATAGGTTTTCTGGCACCCGGAGTGGTGACGGAGTATCAGGAAAGGCTGGAGAATAAACTTAAAGACATGCTGTCGGATACTGAGATAGACAGCAGCAGGATACTAACTGAGACAGCGATATTCGCGTCGAAGGTCGATATTAATGAAGAATTGGTACGTCTGGACAGTCATCTTCATCAATTTGAGGATTGCCTGACAAAAGATGAACCTATCGGCCGCAAACTCGATTTTATCAATCAGGAAATGGCTCGTGAGATAAATACGATCGGTTCAAAAGCCAATAATCAGCAGATAACTTCTCTGGTAGTGGATTTAAAAGGAGAAGCAGAAAAGATCAAAGAACAAGTTCAAAATATAGAATAATCAGGAGGAATGAATAATGGATATCAAATTAATCAATATAGGTTTTGGAAATATTGTCTCAGCCAACAGAATAATAGCGATAGTTAGTCCGGAATCAGCTCCGATCAAAAGAATCATTACCGAAGCAAGGGACCGCGGCATGCTGGTAGATGCGACTTATGGCAGACGTACCCGATCTGTTATTATAACCGACAGCGATCATGTCGTTCTGTCAGCAGTCCAGCCGGAAACTGTTTCTCATCGTATCGTCAATAAAGATATCAGCGATCAGGATGAAGACGCGGAATAAGATTTAAAAAGAATGTAAATAAAGAGAGGTGTGGCTATGGATAATGGATTACTGCTTGTTATTTCCGGACCGTCCGGAGTGGGTAAAGGAACGATAGTAAATGAGATAAAAAACAGATATGAAAATCTCAGCTGTTCGATTTCAGTTACTACAAGGCCGCCGCGGATAGATGAGGTAGAAGGCAAGCATTATTTCTTTCTCAGTAAAGAAGATTTTCTGCGCCGGATAGTAAAACATGATTTTCTGGAATATGCTCTGGTATATGGCAATTACTATGGTACGCCGCGTGATGAAGTTTTCAAGAAACTGGATGCAGGTGAAGATGTCGTACTGGAGATCGATATCAACGGAGCGATGCAGGTAAAAAGCAATTATCCGGAAGCAGTCCTGATATATATATTGCCTCCATCGTTTTCTGTACTTAAAGAGAGGCTCATCAACAGAGAAACCGACTCACCGGAAGTAATTGCCCGCAGACTGCAGGCGGTTCATGAAGAACTTCAGTATATAAGTGAGTATGATTATCTGGTGATCAATGATCAGTTAAGCAAAGCGGTAGATAATGTCTCATCTATTATTAACGCCGCCCGCTGCCGCAGCAAGCGGGTCTTGGAGAACAACAACTATTTTGCTGATATTGTCCAGGAGGGATAATTTATGTCAGAAGCAATTACTTTGGATGAATTGATGAAAAAAGTAGACAGCCGTTATACGCTGGTATCCTTGACCGCCAAAAGGGCCCGTCAGATAAATCAGGAACGAGATGATCTGAAAAAAAGTCAGCATGGACTATATAATGAAGAAATAGATAATGAGAAACCGGTCACGGTTGCTATGGAAGAGATTATCAATGATGATATAACATATATTCGTAATTCGGATAATCGTATAAAATAAGTATATTTCCTGCCGGCCGAAGGGGAAAACTATGGATCAGATAAAGTATAAAAATGTGACGATAATGGTCAGCGGCGGTATAGCGGCCTACAAATCAGCTGATTTAGTCAGTCAACTGACCAAACAGGGAGCATCAGTACGTGTGATCATGACACGCAATGCATGTAAATTTATCGCTCCGCTGACTTTGAGCACATTGTCAAAACATAAGGTCTATCTGGATGTGTTTGATGATTGCTCTGATGATGGAGAACAGAGCAAGGTTGTCCATATTATGTTGGCGCAGAAAAGTGATATGATCGTAATTGCTCCGGCGACGGCGAATGTGATCGGTAAAATCGCCAATGGGCTGGCAGATGATTTGCTTACCGCCACGGTTATGGCAGCCGTGTGTCCGGTGCTGATTTGTCCCGCCATGAATGAAAATATGTATAACAATCCTTTGGTTCAGGATAATCTGCGCAGATTATCGGAGGCCGGTTATACGATCCTTTCTCCGGATAGCGGTCGGCTGGCTTGCGGAACATCCGGCAAAGGACGCCTGCCTGAGACGTCAGATATTATTGCAAATATCAAAAAAATAATGTCAGTCCGGTTATCTGATGAAGTAAAAAAAAATGACATTAAAGGACGCAGGATCCTGATTACAGCTGGCCCGACTGTAGAAGAAATCGATCCGGTTCGCTTTATCAGCAATTATAGTTCGGGGAAAATGGGTTTTGCTCTGGCTGAACAGGCTGTACTGCGCGGAGCGGAGGTTACACTGATCCACGGACCGGTGAATATTCCGGTGCCCAGAGTAAATAAATCATATGAAGTACAAAGCGCCTTGGAAATGAAGAAAGCGGTCGACAGCTGCTTCGATGAGAATGATATCATCATAATGGCGGCGGCAGTAGCGGATTATAGGCCGGAGAGCAGGGCGGAGCAAAAAATTAAAAAGCGATCTGATACTGATCAGCTGGATCTGATCCTGATAAAAAACCCTGATATACTGGCTGGGCTTGGACAAAGAAAAAATAACCGGCAG
>JAZPYJ010000050.1:0-7680 GCA_045544075.1 Thermoanaerobacteraceae bacterium | reverse complement strand
GCCCGTTCTGAAGATCATGGGGACCTCGATGAGTCCCACGCTGGAGGACGGCGAGATCGTGATCTCGGTGAAGAGCTCCGATTTCGACTGCGGCGAGATAGTCGCGTTCTATTACAACAATAAGCTGCTGATCAAGCGGTGTATTGCCGGCCCGGGACAATGGGTCGATATAGATAAAGACGGCAACGTCTATGTGGACGGAGAGCTGCTGGACGAGCCGTATGTACAGGATAAAGCGCTGGGAGAGTGCGACATAGAGCTGCCCTATCAGGTGCCGGAGGAAAGATGGTTCGTGATAGGCGATCACCGGTCAGTCTCGGTGGATTCGCGAAGCAGCACGATCGGCTGCGTGGCGCAGGAGCAGATAGTAGGAAGGATAGTATTCAAGGTCTGGCCGTTATCGGCATTCGGTTCCGCAGATTAAAAAACTCGTCCGGGGGGGAGATTACGACATGAGATTCAACATTCAGAAAGCTTTGGCGAAAATTGACAATGAGCACAAGCGCAAGGCAAAATGGTACAAGGTCGTAGGCGCACTGGCGGCCATCGTCGTGTTCTGCACGGTGTACGCTCTGATCCTGCCCGCCATCACGCTGGAAAGCGATAAGGCGGCGGAGAACGGAGTATTCACGGAAGGCGCGGCCGTTGAGAACACAGCTATCGAGGCCGGAGACGCAGCCGTCGATGAAACGGTGCCGGCTGAGGATGCCGCGTCCGAAGAAGCTGCGGCTGAGGAAGAGGTAAGCGAAGAAGCTTCTGCTGAACAGACCGAAGAGGCTGCTGTACAGACCGAAGAAGCCGCTGCTGAAGAGCAGGCCGCCGAAGCAAAAGACGGCGATAAAGAGAAAACTGATGCATCTGCCGAAAAGGAAGATGAAAAAACCGAAGAGGCAGCTCCGAGAGCGATGACCTTCACCGAAAGCACCTTTGACAATGATGTTACCGTCAAAGTCGAGGCCGAAGCCGGAGCGTTCCCCGAAGGAACAACGATGAAAATCAAACCGGTCGCCAAACGAAACGTCATAGATGCGATCGATGCGGCGGTCACGGCAAAAGTCGAGTCTGTCAAAGCCGTGGATATCACTTTCTATAATAAAGAAGGAAAAGAGATAGAGCCGGCGGAAGGCAAAACGGTCAAAGTTACCATTACCGGCAGAGCAATCGCTGACGCAAAAGACCCCGTAGTCATCCATATTAAAGAAGACAACGGCGTACAGAAAGGTGAAGTCGTCAAAGGGATAGATACAAATGATCAGAGCGTCGGGGATATAAGCTTCAGGACCAATGATTTTTCGATCTATGCTATCGTCGGAACAGAGACTATCGAAGATACGGTCCTTACAGCGGACGGGAAAACATATAAGATCACTGTGACTTACGGACCGGAAGCCGGGATACCTGACGGTTCCAAGCTGAAAGTAAAAGAGATCCTGCCCGGAACAGCCAAATATGAATCATATAACGAACAGGCGATCGATAAGCTGGACGCTGATGCGGCTGAAAAAGAGAAATCTGATGCTGCAGCCGTTGAGTCCGAAGATGAAGGAACGTATGAAGCGCAGATAGTTTCTTTGCCGGATGAAACAGAAGTCGGTTCCGCGAGATATTTTGATATATCCATCATCAGCGACGGCAAGGAGGTCGAGCCTGCAGCGGCTGTTGAAGTAAAGATAGAATATGCTGAACCTGTAGAGCTCTCTTCCGGCGAAAAGCTTCAGATCGTCCACTTTGCGGATGATGGTATAGAAGTCATCGAGCCTAAGATCAGGAACAATGAGATCATATTCGAACAGGAGAGCTTCTCAGTAACTGCTACGGTTACGACAAATACAAGCAACAATGGTCAATACGCTCTTCTGGTACAGTATGACGGCAAATATTATGAAGTACTGTTCGACGGAACTCTTGAGGAAGTTACCCCGTCAGGAAATAACTCTTATACGGTAAGTACCGCTGAACGATGGACATGGAATAGGCAAGGCAATTCCGGAAGTAATTATAGAATTAGGGTACAGACGAATACCGGATATGAGTACATCGATCCGGCCGCTTCCGACGGTATCAGTACTACAGCGAGAACGATAACGCGTACCGCAAGCGGGAATGGATACTATCTTTCTGGCGGAGGAAATTATTTAGGTGTAACGACAGATGCTGAAGGAAATCCCGTATTGACAGGCAACATCAGTGCGCAGAGCAATGCCGCTGTATTCTACTTTGCAACATTAGCTTCCAGTGTTTCCGGCAATACGGTAGATCATATCGATATAGGCGTGCAGGGTTCTGCTGTTGTGTCGGTTCCGCTGGCTTATGGTACCTACTATTATGCAGACGGGTCTGAAGCAATGACAGTCCAGGTCGGCCAGCATGTTAATGCAAAAGGCGTTAATAATGCAGTGCCTGTCACTGAAGCGGATCTGATGAGCGCAACGATCAGTGCTTATACAAAGGACGGTTCCGGAAATCGGACGTATGATAATTCCTTCATAATTGATGAATACACATCCAGTACCGGTTCAGGGCAGGCCATGGATCAGGTGCGTATAGGAGGTACTTTCCCTGTCGGATCTGTTGTGTTGAGTCAAGCTGGATCCAGAGGAAACGTTGAACAGTATATTACCACTGACAACCAGATCTACTATGAAGTTGATGTAACTAAACCAGTGGAATTGACGCTTCAGGACAGCGAAGGCAATACTCTTTATCAGAAAGACGGATCAGGAAATCTGGTTCCGCTTACAGTTACGGTCAATGTTACTTTGACTTCCAATTTCAGCTATTGGGATGATGACAATGAATGCCCCGGTATTTCGAGCTTTGGGCGTGACAGGAGGACTGGTGCGGGAACTGTTGGCGGAGTCAGCGGTATGGACTTCGTCCTTGGAACGTCAGATGACACCGATGCCGATTTGGCGGCAATCGAAATAATCAAGTATACCGTCAATACGGACGGTCAGCTGATCTCTGTCGATAGCGGAGGAACATTTAACTTTGATATTTATCAGAATGTGGAGGGAGACGTAACAGCACCTACCGCATGGTCGGGCGAAACAACAGAGACTGTGGATTACAGCGGGTATACAAAGGTAAGTTCAAGATCGATCACAGCGGGTGAAGCGGGATACGGTGTCTCTTATGACTATTCAGTCGACAGAGGACTTGTCTATATTGAGGAAACCGGCGACCTGGAAGGAACATCAATAACTGATACAGACGGAAACACCTGGGATTATGTAGAGACATATATCGAAACGGAATATGTCTGGCGTGATGATGACGGGGTGGCACACTCTAATAAAAAACAGGACAACACCATGCGGGCTATCCCGGACGTTGTCGGGGATTACTACAGTACAACACATGAAGGAGAGCTTCATAATACCTTCCTTGAATTCTATGTTTACAACGTCTACAAGGGCGGCGAGGTCGAGTTCAAGAAGGTAGACCAGAGCGGCAATCTTCTTCCGGGCGCCACATTCGGACTGTTCCTGTCAGATCCTTCTGAGGGTACCGGAAGCATAGAGGATATATCAGGATCCGGTGCGATCAAAGCTTATGAAGCTACTTCTGAGGAGAACAGCGAAGGGAACGTAGAGGTCGATTTTGAAAGCGTTGCCTACGGAACCTACTACATGTACGAAATCGCTGCTCCGGATGGTTATGTAAAGGACAACGGCGTTTATAAAGTCGAGGTATATGAAGCTGATGGCAATGAATACTGCAAGGTTTACAAATGGAATCCGGAAACTGAAGCATATGATATAGAGCTGGACAAAAAGAACGATCTGTACGTCTTCCCGAATTATCCGGAATCACTTGATGTTTCGATTCTGAAAACCACTGAAGACGGAGAAACGGCACTGCCCGGAGCAGCATTCTCGCTGTACGGAGACGATTACTATGCTGAAGATGGTACGACTGTAAATCCGGATGCAGAGGTCATTAGTTCTGTAACGACCGGCAGTGACGGAAAGGTTAGTCTGGGTTCGCTTCCGAGCGGAACATACTATCTGGTCGAAACATCCGCTCCTTCAGGATTAGGATATAAAGTTCTGCCTGAGCCTGTGAAGATCATAGTTGACGCTGCTGTAGCGACGGATGCCGTGACATATGAATCATCTGCGGTCAAGGATGTCCAAAAAGTCACAGAGACGGTTGACGTTGACGGAACAATGACGCAGGTAACATATTACCTGATCACTATAAAGGATGATCCTGAAACGACGGAGATTCCGGTAGAGAAGATTTGGAATGACAACGATAATGCTTACAATATGCGTCCCGAATCGATCAGTGTTCAGTTGAAGGTCGGCGATGAAGTAAAAGATACTCAAGCATTGAATGCGGATAATGAGTGGAAGTATACATGGGAGAATCTCCCGGCATATACGTACACTATTGAAGACGGAGTTCTCACAGATGCAGCTGCCATCGAGTACAATGTAGTTGAATCCGGCGATGTAACAGGGTATACTTCTGAAACAAGCGGAGACGCTGACAGCGGATTTGAGATCACCAACACTATAAATGATTATGAAGTCGGGATCCAGAAGATCGGTGACGGAAACGAAGACAACAAGCTGAACGGAGCGACCTTTGACTTATATACAGATGAGGATCATACGGTAAAAGCAAAGGATGCGAGCGGCAAAGAAATTGCTTCGTTTACAACTGCCGGCGAGGGAGATAACAAAGGAAAAGCAACTGTCGGCAATCTGCTGCCGGGCAAATATTATCTGGCAGAGACAGATGCGCCGGATGGATACAAGCTCCTGACCGAAGACGTAGTTATAACTATCGACAGCCGAGGCGTGACTTACGGATCATCGTCAACACCGGCGACTGTGATCGACGGTATATATACTATCATCGTTTCGGATACTTCCGGTGCCGAACTCCCGATGACCGGCGGACCGGGAACCTTGATCTATACATTAGGCGGCATGCTGCTTATGGCATCGGCTGCTTTGATGTACGGCTTCAGAAATAAGCGTGCGGAAAGGAGGTCAAAGTAACTCTCGACTGAATGGACAACGCTCAGATCTGAAGACGGAAGATAAAGCATGAAATGTTGAAAAAATCAAAGGCCTGTGCGGGATCGCAGTCGGGAGACCGCGTCGGATAATGAACACGGGCCTGCTGCCGCCCGGCCGGAAACAGTCGGCGCAGCGAAGAAGCAAATGACCAGAAGGTTTGGTCAGAAAGGTAAAAAAACACTCTAAAAGAAGGGGAGAGGGAAATGAAGAACAAAAAACTATTAGTACTTGCGCTCGCATTGGTATTCGTGTTCGCAATGAGCGCTGTAGCATTCGCTGCCGATACCGGCACGATCACTATCACAGCTCCGACATCACAACAGGCTCCTACTGTAGATTCAACTTATGAAGTATATAAGGTATTCGATGCTACAGTAAACGCTGATGATAATACCAAAGTCAATTACACATTATGCAGCGGAGATACTCTGAGCCAGGCTATGAAAGATGCCGGATTCAGCGTAGATGCTGCGGGCAACGTGACCGGTCCTGATTCATTGGATGAGGACGCTATCGCAGCTATCGCTGCGTATGTGACTGATGATGATCTAGTTGATACAGTAACAGTTGCAGTAGGAGAGACTTCAGGAACCACTAAGGAACTTCCGTATGGTTACTACTATATCACGACCTCAACCGGTACTGCCGTAACTATCGACAGCAACAATGACAATCCAACGGTCAATGATAAAAACGTTATCCCTAAAGTTGAAAAATCAGCAGGCACTGCATATGACGCTAATTCTTTGCAAGCCATCGCAGCTGTAGGAACCTCACAGGACTTCACTGCCGTGATCACAACCGGCAACGGTGCGAAAAATGTAGTTTTCAAAGATACCATGACCAACCTGACCTACAACGGTGATGCAAAGGTCTACGTAGGCGGAACTGAAGTTGCTGCCGGCGATGATACTTTCAGCATCTCCGGAGCAGAAGGCGACAGTTCCTTCACTATCACCTTTGTTGACAGCTATATTGCAGGCCTTGACAAAAACACCGAGATCACGATCAAATATTCCGGAACCGTAACCTCAGACGCACTGAGCTCAGATCCTGCAACCAACAAAGCGGAACTGACCTCCGGAGACGGCAACAAATCCGAATCTGAGGAAGTTGAAGTCTACAACGCTAAGATCAGCGTTTTAAAACAGGACGGCGATAATGAACCTCTGGAAGGAGCCGGATTCGTTCTCAAGAATTCTGACGGCAAATACTACACTCTCGCAAACGGAGAAATCACTTGGGTAGACAGCATCGATGATGCAGATGAACATTTTTCCGATGCTGATGGTAATGTAGCTCCATTCACCGGCCTTGCTGACGGAACCTATACCTTAGAAGAAAAAACCGTTCCTGCCGGCTACAACAAAGCTGATGACGAAGAGGTCACCATCAAAGGTGATGATTACACAACTGATAACCTCGAACAGGAAGCAACAGTTACCAACAATGCCGGCGCTGAGCTTCCTTCCACCGGCGGCATCGGCACCACCATCTTCATGGTGCTTGGCGGTATCCTGATGGCAGCTGCTGTAGTTCTCTTCATCACCAAGAAGAGAGTCGGCGCTGAGAAATAATTTCTGAATAACCTATCATTGCCTTTAAATTATTGCACGCTGAGCTTACGGGAGGGGATATTTCCTTCCCGTAAGCCGCGGCATTAAAGAGAATGCTTTCATGAAGCAAAAACGTTCCTATATTATACTGATACTTGTGTTTCTGCTCGGCCTCGGCCTTATGCTCTATCCGTCGGTCAGCGACTGGTGGAACTCCTTCCATCAGTCACGCATGATCATCGGCTACTCCGAGAAAGTAGCCAACATGGATGAAGAGCAGTATGATGAGGTCCTGAGCAGGGCTAAGGAATATAACAGCCGGATAGCGGAGAACGGACTCAAATGGACGCCGCTCACCAAAGCGGAGGAAGAGGATTACGACAGCCAGCTGGATATCGACGGCACGGGGAATATGGGCTTTATCGATATTCCGGCGATCAGGCTGCATCTGCCCGTTTATCACGGGACCAATGAGAATGTTCTGCAGAAGGCGATCGGTCATCTTGAAGGGACCAGCCTTCCCGTGGGCGGCAAAACTTCCCACTGCGTGCTTTCCGGACACCGCGGACTGCCCTCCGCCAGGATCTTTTCCGAGCTGGATAAAGTAGTGGCGGGCGACCTGTTCACGATCACTGTATTGAGCGAGACCTATACTTATGAGGTGGATCAGATCAGGATCGTGGAGCCTACCGATCTTTCCGGCCTGCAGCTGGTCGAGGGGAAGGATTACTGCACGCTCGTTACCTGCACGCCGTACGGTATAAATACCCACAGGCTTCTGGTCCGCGGACACAGAGCCGACAATATCGAATCAGCAAACAAGATCCGGGTAGTGGCTGACGGTGTACAGATCGAGCCGGTGTACATCGCTCCGATCATAGCGGTGCCGCTGCTGATGATCATAATTGCCTGGCTGATCATAGATGACAGAATATGGCGTAGAAGCCGGAGGTGAAGGATATGAAAAAGAAATCAAAACTGTTATTGCTGATGGTTCTGTGCCTGACACTGGTGATCGGCATCTGTTCAGCCGCATATGCGATCGATCCGTTTGACACAGATGAGCAGATGAGTCTGGATGTTGCCTT
>JAZPYJ010000049.1:0-5826 GCA_045544075.1 Thermoanaerobacteraceae bacterium | reverse complement strand
CACCCTGAGACCTGTGATTTCTTCCTCTGTTTCCTTTTATTCCTTTATGATCTGCATATTCGTCGTCACTATTATGACGATCTGATATAACTTCTCTGCGGTAATCTTTTTTGGAACGATATCCGTTTTTCCCTTTGCTGTAGAAACGTTTAAAAGCATCTTCGTTCAGTTCGGCCGACGACATATCGGCAGCTTCGTCCGAAAAATCGAACTTTGCAGCTTTGTTGTTTTCATGTTTTCGCGCATTATTATGTGCTTTATGATATGCATTTCCATTATCTTTGTCAAATTTCTGTTTCATACTTCTGTGAGTTTTATTTTTCCCGGTATTATTTCGATTCCGTTCTGACCTGTTTCTCTGATGATCATTTTGTTTTTTCTGTTTTACGACGATCGGTCTTTCTGCCGTAAGTTTAACCGGAGTCAGATCCGGCTCTTTGGTAATCATCTTCATCGCTGCCGCGAGCAACGTGACAGGATCGGTCAAAGTCAGAAGCTCTTCAGCCAAAGCCCTGTAATTTTCATAATTCTCCTCTGCTACAGTTTGCAGCAGATTACTGCGGGCGATCGCCTGCTGTCCTGCAACCGCTTCACCCGGTGTGGGTACGGATATACGTTTGATTTTCACTTTCAGCAGATCACGTATAACATTGAGCTGGCCCATTTCTCTTTCAGCTACGAACGTGACAGCCATCCCGCTATTGCCTGCCCTTCCTGTCCTGCCGATTCTATGGACATAGCTTTCGGCATCCTGAGGAATATCAAAATTATATACATGCGTTACTCCGCTGATATCCAGGCCGCGTGCTGCCACATCAGTAGCCACCAGTATCTCGATCATACTATCTTTAAAACGGCGCAGAACAGTCTCACGTCTGGCCTGAGTCAGATCCCCGTGAATGCCTTCCGCAAGATAGCCCCGTTTTTCCAGACCTTCGGACAACTCATCCACTCTTCGCTTAGTCCGCCCGAAAACGATCGCCAGCAAAGGAGCCTGAGTATCAAGCAGCCGGCAAAGGACATCGAATTTTTCTTTTTCTTTAACTTCCAAATAAGTCTGCTCAATATCGGGAACAGTTAATTCTTTAGGTTTAGTCAGTACCTTTACGGGATCGTGCATGAATTTCTCAGCCAATTCCTGTATGCGTCTGGGCATAGTGGCCGAAAAAAGAAGAGTCTGTCTTTCCTCAGGAATTTTCTGCAGAATCTTTTCTATATCTTCGATAAATCCCATGTCCAGCATTTCATCAGCTTCATCCAGTATGACCGTCCGGACGTTTCCCATTTTGATGGTATGGCGTTCCATATGATCCATTAAACGGCCGGGAGTTGCAACGATTATCTGCGGCCTTTTTTTAAGCGCTCTTATCTGCATATTGATATCCTGTCCGCCATAAACAGGCAGACTGCTGATATGCTTGAACTGCCCGATGCGATTCAGTTCTTCCGCAACCTGTATCGCTAATTCCCTGGTCGGCGTAATAACTACAGCCTCGATCGTTTCACAAGCGCTTTCTATGCTTTCAATAACAGGAATGCCAAAACAAGCTGTTTTGCCGGTTCCTGTTTGTGCCTGACCTATCATATCACGGCCTTCCATAACCAATGGAATACCTTTTTCCTGAATGGGCGTCATCTCTTCAAAGCCCATTTTTTCTATCGCTTTTAACAGATCAGGGCTGAGTTCTATATCTTTGAATAAAGCCATCTTATTCCACCTTTACATCAAAATCCATTTTTCTTTTTACATTCTGCAAAATACTCAACATAAAAATTTATGCCTGTATTAATGCTCCGTTTTTGATCTGCTGTCCAGTTCCAGTTTTGCCCGTTCTGCCAGTTCGTAAATCTGCTGGTCGCTGATAACACTATTAATTGATTCATCGGAGTTATTACTCTGATCAGATGTTCTCACAGCAGACTTTTGCATAAAATGAAGTAAAAATTCTATATTACCTTCCGGTCCCTTTATCGGCGAATAATCCAGATCCAAAACAAGCAAATCATTTTCCTCAGCTAGATCGATTATTCTTCGTATCACTTCATAGTGAACAGTGCTGTCACGCACTACTCCTTTTTTCCCTATTTTATCGCGTCCCGCTTCAAACTGCGGCTTGATCAGAGCCACTCCTTCGGCTTTGTCAGTAAGTTCAGCCAACTTAGGTAATATCTTAGCCAGTGAAATAAAAGAAACGTCGACACATATAAAGTCAGGCTTTTCGGTTATCAGTTCAGGATCAATATAGCGGAAATTAGTCCTCTCTAACGCTATGACCCGCTGATCATTTCGAAGCTTCCAAGCCAATTGTCCATAACCCACGTCGACTGCATAAACCAGCCGCGCCCCGTGCTGCAGAGCACAATCAGTAAAACCGCCGGTGGAAGCACCGACATCAAGAACAACTTTACCTGACAAATCAATATCAAATACTTCTATAGCCTTTTGCAGCTTCAATCCGCCGCGGCTGACAAACGGCAAAACATTCCCCTGAATCTCGATCTTTTTATCAGCCGTTACCTGAGCACCCGGCTTGTCAATCATCTTTCCATCTACAAATACTATGCCGGCCATTACGGCAGCTTTTGCTTTTTCACGGCTGTCAAACAGCTTAAGATCGACTAAAGCCGCGTCCAGTCTGATCTTTTTATTCATTAAACCGTTTCTCCGTCAACATAGTTTTACATATATTTTCTATATTATCTGCATCCAATCCGTATTCAGAAAGCAATTGATCAACATTGCCATGTTCAATAAACCGATCAGGAAAACCGACTCTTCTTACATTAACGTCCAAATGATCTTTCTGCTGCAGTACTTCCAATACGGCACTGCCAAATCCGCCTGCCAGCATATGGTCTTCCAAAAGCAGCAAATGATCATTTTGTCGAGCCTGCAACATAATCATTTCTTCGTCAAGAGGTTTAAGAAAGCGCATATCTGCTACGGTAATATTGATCCCCTGCTTTTGCAGACTGTCAGCAGCTGCGCAGGCGATCATTACCTGTCTGCCGATAGCCAGGATAGCCAGTTTTTCTCCCGAACGCAGCAGCTCGGCTTTGCCTAAAGGCAACTGCCGGGGATCACCAATGAGCGGAACCCC
This sequence comes from Thermoanaerobacteraceae bacterium, assembly GCA_045544075.1. Taxonomy (GTDB): domain Bacteria; phylum Bacillota; class JAZPYJ01; order JAZPYJ01; family JAZPYJ01; genus JAZPYJ01. The sequence continues at coordinate 2,725 of JAZPYJ010000049.1, read as the reverse complement.
CCAACCTTTCCCCCGCGGATAACATACTGCGGCAGGGCCGCTAGCTTCAGCCGCTGTCTTCAGCATATGGCGAAGCTGATCCTCATCCCTCGGACACATGATCGACAGATTAGGTATTGCCCGCAAAAAAGAATACTCAAACAGGCCATGATGTGTCGGTCCGTCCTCACCGACCGGTCCGCTGCGATCGATAGCCAGGATCACCGGCAGATCCTGAAGACAGATATCATGCAGCACCTGATCATAAGCTCTCTGCAAAAAAGTAGAGTAAACCGCAACAACAGGATGAAGACCGGCCGCAGCCAGGCCGGCTGCGAAAGTAACAGCATGCTGCTCGGCTATTCCGACATCATAATAGCGGTTTGGAAAACGATCCCGGAATTTGAGCAATCCTGTTCCCTGAGGCATAGCCGCTGTGATCGCTACTATTTTATCATCTGATCCAGCCAAATCTACCAATGTGTCGCCAAATATCTGGGTATAAGCAGGAGGTCCCGGTTTTTTCAGGCTTCGTCCTGTTTCGATATCAAACGGTCCTATCCCGTGAAAGCGGTCCGGTTCCTGTTCTGCCGGAATATATCCCTTGCCTTTTTTGGTATACAGATGAATAAGCACCGGCCCTTCCACCAGGCGGGCACGTCTTAATACAGCAGATACTTCTTCGATATTATGCCCGTCTATCGGACCAAGATAAGTAATATCCAGATCCTCGAACAGCATCTTGGGAACTAATAAGTATTTCAGGCTCTCTTTCCACCGGGCCAGGAAACGGTAGATCGGGCTCCCTATACCAGGTGTTTTTTTCAGCGTACGTCTTATTCTTTCCTTGCTGTGAAAATAACGCGGATTGGTGCGCACCCTGCTTAAATACTCGGGAAAAGCTCCTACATTCCTGGATATCGACATCTCATTGTCATTCAGGATTATGATCAGGTTTTTATCATGCTTCAGACGTGCACAAAGATTACTGACATTATTAAGTGCTTCCCAGGCCATTCCGCCCGTCAGCGCGCCATCACCTATTACAGCTGCAACAGAGTAATCCCCGTCCAGCAGATCCCGGGCCGCAATCAGCCCTAACGCAGCCGAGATAGATGTACTGCTGTGTCCGGTCCCGAAACAGTCAGCATCACTTTCTGACCTTTTCGGGAAGCCGCTCAATCCGTCTTTCTGCCTCAGAGTTGCAAATTGCTGCAGTCTTCCTGTCAGGATCTTATGAGCATATGACTGATGACCGACATCCCAAACAATTTTGTCCCTTGGCAGATCAAAAACCCTCTGCAGAGCAATCGTCAGCTCGACTGCTCCCAGGTTAGAAGCCAGATGCCCTCCATTATGAGCTACGACCTTCAGGATCTCTTGACGCAATTCATCAGCCAGCTGTTCCAGCTTTTGCTTATCCATATTTTTAATTGATTGAGACGAGATATTTTTATTAAGTATCTTATATTCTGTCTCTTGCAATACGTTATCCAATCTTCTTTACCTTATTACCTTTCAAAATTAATATGAAGCATTTATATGCAATTTTTTTACTTTTCTTTCTTTTTCATATTACCGGTCCTCAATATAACCGATATGACCCAGCCCACCATATATATAATTTTATCCGCCTTTTCGATCGCGAACCGCTTGCCGTATGCCTTGCCTCCAACTGTCAGAGCAGCTATTATTCCCGTAGCCAGTGTAGTCATAACGGTCTGCGATAAAGACCAGTCATATATCAGCATTTGTATTACGACCGCTCCGCCCAATGCACCTGATAAAGTACCGACTATGTCACCTATCACATCATTGCATATGTTAGCTACCTTATCCGCATTGCGGACCAGTTTAATTGCCTGTTGGGCTCCTCTGATTCTGTTTGCTGCTTTGGCATGAAGAGGCGCTTCCGAGGCCGCTGTTACAGCAGTACCAACAACATCAGCAGCAATGCCGATAAATATTATAAACAGCAGCAAGATAACAGAAAGAATAATACTATGCCCTGCGCTTATAACGTTCTGGGCCAGTTGAGAAAAAAACATGGCCAGAATAAACGTGATGCCGCCAATCAGCAAAGCATGCCGCAGCGGCCCTTTTTTATTGTTATTATTAACTGCCACTATCCACAGTCCTTTTCTGCCTTCAATGCCCGAATATTGCCGAAATGATCCGCAAAAAAAATATTTACAGTAATATGAAAAACAGATGGCGGCAAATCAGGTAAACGTTGCAGCTTAGGTCCAGTAGGTTTTCCCAAAAATGTACTGACAGTCACCCGTCAGCGGTTTCCCTTTCAACACTTTTCCGCGCCGTCACCGAACGCGGGGCTGGATTGCCACTTAGTCTACACTGTAATCCCTGATCTGCCTTGTTAAACAAACAGTCTAGTGGTTTTCCCAGACAGATTTCTCTTCCTTAGCCTCTGTTGCAAAACTGGTTTCAACCGACAAGCAGCCATTTTCCGGGCCCGGAAAACGACCGCAAGCATGCACGGCATCCCAGCCAGCCTCACTTCAAGGCAGGCTACGCTGCACGCAAATTTCTCCACGTGCAGGTTTATACCCCGGATCATAGTTCGCAGCGCTCATTATTACTGAGTCGGCGGCAGCCCCACAAGCTCGGGTCTCCGCGGAAAGAGGGTCAACGCCCGCATGCCATTGCGGCTCGCCCCCTCACCTTAACTCCCAGTACCAGCCATCAATTGGGCATAAACAGCCAGAACCAGGAACTTCATCGATGT
>JAZPYJ010000048.1:0-8826 GCA_045544075.1 Thermoanaerobacteraceae bacterium | reverse complement strand
AAACAACCCGCAGCAATACTAAAAGCCGCATCGTATCGGCCGCCTGGCAGTTATTCTACCGCAACGGTTATGACAATACCACTATAGATGATATCGTTGAAGAGTCTAAAACATCAAAAGGGTCATTTTATCATTATTTTGAGGGGAAAGATGCCCTTCTCGGTTCTCTTTCCGTTTTGTTTGATGAGAAATACAGTGAAGTGATGGAAACGATGGATCCGGCACTCTCGCCGATCGAGAAGCTGACCACCATGAACCAGCAATTATTCCTTATGATCGAAAATACAGTCAGTGTCTCGCTGCTCTGCCGTCTTTTTTCCACCCAATTGATAACCAAAGGCGAACGCCATTTGCTGGAACCCGACCGCATATATTATAAACTGCTGCGGCAGATAACCATTGAAGGCCAGCAGCAGGGTTACTTCAGCAAAGAATTATCCATTAATGATATCACCAAAGCTTATGCTATGTTCGAACGGGGCCTGATGTATGATTGGTGTCTCTGTAACGGCAATTATTCACTGTGTCAGTATTCACAGCAGATGCTTCCGCGCTTTCTGAACGGACTATCATAAAAGATGCAACTTATTTCGATTCTTCTTCAATAAGATACTTGCTGCCCAGCTGTCTCAGGACTTGCTGCATGTTTTCAGGCAAAGGAGCATCCAGAACAATGTGTTCTCCGGTACGGGGCTGGTCAAATTCCAGGTGTGCAGCATGCAGAAACTGTCCGGGCAGTCCGAATCTGTTTTTTGATGGCCCGTATACAGGGTCATCAACTACAGGAAAACCAAGATAGCGCAGATGTACTCTTATCTGATGAGTACGGCCGGTTTTCAGATTTACAGATAAAAGTGAATACTGACCGGCCAGATGCTCCAGTAATCTGTATTCCGTGATCGCCTCACGGCCGTTTGCTGCTACTGTCATTTTTTTTCGATCCTGTGAACTGCGGGCAATGGGAGCGATGATCACACCTTCCTTCTCCCGCACCAGTCCCTGAACCAATGCCAAATATTTTTTTACCACTTTACGGTCTTTTATCTGATCAGCCAAAACAGAGTGAGCAAGATCATTTTTAGCAACCATGATCAGTCCGGAGGTCATCTTATCCAGGCGATGCACGATTCCCGGCCGCAGACAGCCGTTTATGCCTGAGAGATCATGACAATATGCCAGCAGTGCGTTAACCAAAGTGCCGCTGTAATTACCTTCGGCAGGATGAACTACCATTCCCTGAGGTTTATTTATTACCAGCATATCACTGTCCTCATATACCACTGACAAGGCAATATCCTCTGCCTCGATAGCCGGGAGCTTAGGCTCGGGCAGTGAAACAGTGATATGATCACCTTTTTTTAATTTTGTTCCTGCTTTGGCAGCTTTACCGTTCAGAATAATACATTGATCAGCGATCAATTTCTGCAAATACGAACGGCTGGGTGCAAAATCTATGTCTCCGAAATCCTGTTCAGTCAGATATACATCCAGACGGCTGCCGCTCTGCTCAACTATTATTTCTTTTTTTATCTCCATTGTCCGTTTTCCCTTCAGAACGATCACTTCTAATCAAAGCTAGAAACAACAGTCCGGCTCCGACGACAACTGCGATATCGGCCACATTAAAAACCGGCCAGATCCTGAAATCAAAAAAGTCGACGACATATCCCTTCAGCAAACGATCCAGCAAATTGCCCATAGCACCGCCTAAAAGCAATGCAATTCCCCATTTGATCAGACAGTTATGTTCTGCAAATTTATAATAATAGATCAACAGTGCCGCTGCAATCAAAAGAGTAAGCACAACGAAAAAGATCCGCTGATTCTGCAGTATGCCGAAAGCCGCACCGTAATTATGAATATAGGAAATATGAAAAACATTCTGGATCAGCGGAATTGACTGATTGAGCATCATATTGCTGCTTATCAGATACTTGCTGCTCTGATCGAGCAGCAAAACCAGCGCGGCAATCATAATTATTCTGATCATAACCTGTCTCTTTCTGTTCACGACTAAATATCTGCCGCCGGATTCAACATCCTGTTCATCAGTATTATTGCTGCTATACTTCAGTTTTTCAGGCTATTGATCGGTGCCGGAATCCTTCCGCCCCGGTGCACAAAACGAGCAGGAGAAAACGGATTTACCTTCATTACAGGCGCATACCCCAATAACCCGCCGAATTCCACAGTATCGCCTGCTTTTTTCCCCGGAGCAGGTATTATTCTCACTGCAGTCGTTTTCTGATTGATCACGCCTATCGCCACTTCGTCAGCAATGATCGCGGATAAGATTTCCGCAGAAGTATCCCCCGGTACAGCGATCATATCAAGCCCCACCGAACAAACACAGGTCATGGCCTCAAGTTTATTCAGACTTAAGGCATCCTTCTCTACTGCTCTGATCATGCCGATATCTTCACTGACAGGGATAAATGCACCGCTCAGTCCGCCGACATATGAGGAGGCCATTGCTCCTCCTTTTTTTACTGCGTCATTCAGCATAGCCAGGCAAGCTGTAGTTCCGTGAGCACCGCAGCTATCCAATCCCATGGATTCCAGTATTTCCGCCACACTATCACCGACAGCAGGAGTCGGAGCTAAAGAAATATCAACAATGCCGAACGGAACGTTCAAACGTTCAGCCGCCGTTCTTCCGACCAATTCACCCATACGGGTTATTTTAAAAGCAGTTTTTTTAATTTGCTCTGCCAAAAATCCCAGATCTTCATCCGGATATTTATCAACAACTCTCTTCACTACTCCCGGACCGCTTACGCCCACATTTATAACAGTCTCAGGTTCACCCACGCCGTGAAAAGCACCGGCCATAAACGGATTATCTTCGGGAGCATTGGCAAAGACCACCAGTTTAGCACATCCCAATCCATCCTTATCTGCAGTCAAAGCAGCAGTTTCCTTGATGATCCGTCCCATTTGTCCCACTGCATCCATATTGATTCCGGCTTTAGTGGAAGCAACATTTACCGATGCGCAAACGCATTCGGTCCGGGATAAAGCCTGCGGCAATGAAGCCAGCAGTTTTCTGTCCCCTTCTGTCATGCCTTTCTGAACCAACGCAGAAAAACCGCCGATAAAGTTTACGCCTGTAGCGCGCGCTGCCTTATCCAGAGAAAGCGCAAAAGGCATATAATCATCACACTTGCTGGCTTCAGCGATCAAAGAAATCGGAGTCACTGATATCCTTTTGTTCACTATCGGAATACCATATTCCTGTTCTATCTCCTCTCCGACCCGTACCAGCCGTTCCGCCCGCCGCACGATTTTCTCGTAAATTTTAGCAGCAGCCCGGTCCGCATCCGGATCACAGCAGTCACGCAGACTGATCCCCATGGTTATAGTACGAATATCAAAATTCTCTTGTTCGATCATTCTGATCGTTTCGTATATCTCATCAAACGTAAAAACCAAAATTTTTCCTCCTTGCCGTCAGATACGATGCATATATTTGAAAATGTCCTCGTGCTGGATCTCTATTTTAACGCCCAGCTTTTCCCCTTCCTTGTCCAGAATTTCCTTGAGCTGCCCGAGATTAGCTGTCTGACTGTCGATCGCCACCAGCATGATCATGGTAAAAAACTCATCACGCATAGTCGTTTGACTGATATCCAGGATATTAGCATTGTTATCGGCTAAAGCATTTGCTACTCCTGCAATAATGCCGACCCTATCCTGGCCGATCACAGTAACAATTACCCGTTCATTTTTGCTTGGATAATCTTTTTCATTAAACATTGTCTATTTCCTCCGACTGATTGATTTCATCACGAATATAACGTGCTGCTATTAATATCAAATAATCAAGAGCTGCCGCAAAATATAATTCTTGTGGGTTATCGCTTATTTACTATATTCAGCAACAGGCGCGATGGTCTTCACCTTCGCGCCTGCGCAAACAGCTGCTTTATATTGATAAATTTTCCCTGTCCTTACACTCTGCTTCTTTTTTTATTTGTCTTCACTCCCAGCGTGCGATTCAGATCGACTGCCAAAGAACTGGCCAAAAAGATAGAAGTAAATCCGCCGCTTACTGTACCTATGATCATCGCCAATACAAAGGTACGGGTCGTTTCACCGCCAACAAAGAACAGCGCCAACAGGATAAACAAGACTGCCAGCAGCGTGTTGATAGATCTGGCCAACGTCTGGAATATACTTGCATTGACAACTTTTTCGTAACTGACTCCTTTTTTACGGAAGCTACAGTTTTCACGCACACGGTCGAATATAACGATAGTATCGTTGATCGAGTAACCTATAACAGTCAGAACAGCCGCAACGAAAGCGCTTTCCACTTCGATCTGGAAAATCGAGAACACACCCAGCGTTACAGTTGTATCGATCAGCAATGCGATGATCGCGGCGATCCCATAGAAAAATTCGAAACGCCATGTAATATAAATGATCATCAGTACTGCCGCAATGCTCAAAGCCAGAATCGCCTGTCTGGTCAGTTCCCCGCCGATGACCGGGCCTACGCTTTCACTGCGCAGAATATCTATCTCACCGAATTTATCACGCAGACCATCCATTATTTCATTCAGTTCGTCTTCGGTCAGCACAGCCGTCCTCACCAGAGCTATATCCTCTTCACTAAGCTGAATCGTAGCTTTCTCCTGATCATATTCGCTTAAAACATCACGGATCTCGTCCTCGGTTATCGCCTGAGCAAATTTCACTTCGAACAGATTGCCGCCTGTAAAATCGATGCCCAGATTTAAACCGCGGAACGCAAGAGACAGCAGGCAAGGTATGATAATGACCAGAGCTATGATGTACCAGATCTTTCTTTTGCTTACGATGTCATATTTGGTATTTAAGCTATTGAAATCAAACATTATCATCCCTCCCTTTACATCCTGAAAAATTTAGTCGTCTTGACAAGTTTGGATTCGACCATCAGATTCATCACCAAACGAGTAAAGGTAACTGCTGTAAATAAACTTACCAGAAGACCGATGATCAGAGTAAGGGCAAAACCTTTGATCGTGCCTGAGGTAAAGTAGAACAACACGCAGGCAACTATAATAGTTGTGGCGTTAGAGTCGATAACAGTAGTCAACGCTCTTTTGAATCCGACATGTATAGCCATACGAAGTGATTTGCCTGCCTGAAGTTCTTCCTTGAGTCTTTCAAAAACCAGAATATTCAGGTCGACCGCCATACCGACCGACAGCAGAACGCCGGCAATACCCGGTAATGTCAAAGTTGCATTGATCGCAGCCAGGATCGCCAGATCCAACAAAATATAAACTATCAAAGCAATAACCGCAACGATACCGGGTAATTTATAATAGAGAACGATGAAAATGAAGACCAAAGCAAGACCGATCATCGCTGCTTTCATCGATTTGGCAAGCGAATCGCTGCCCAGTGTCGCTCCTACGGTACGCATCTCCATTATCTCCAGAGTAACAGGCAAAGCACCGGAACGCAAAAGAACTGCATCCTCATTAGCTTCTTCCAGACTCTGATAACTTCCGGAAATGGAAGCTGTACCGCCTGTGATCGGTTCCTCGATAACAGGAGCTGTCAGAAGTTCACCATCAAGATAAATCGCCAGAACTTCTTTTACATGATTTGTGGTCACTTCACCAAAAATCTTAGCACCTTCGCTATTAAATTCGATATCAACGCACGGTTTGCCGCTTGCATCATAGGAAGCCTGTGCATCTTTAAGATACGAACCAGTCAGCACGGTAGTTCCATCCGAAGTCTTGAACTCCAGCAGAGCTGTACGTCCGAGTATGTCAATAGCTTCCTCGGGATTATCCACACCAGCCAGTTCAACAATAATACGATCGTCACCTTCCTGCTGAATGATCGGTTCGCTTACACCGAATTCATTAACACGTTTATCCAGGATCGCAATCGCTTTAGTTACGGCATCACTGTCTGCCTCGCCTCCGTTTTCATCAGTCGCCTGATATACGATATGTATACCTCCCTGCAGATCCAGACCAAGTTTCTGATTATTGATCAGCCAGGGCCCTGCTAATACCGCTGCCACAGCAATTGCCAATATCAGCACGATAAGGATAATCAGCTTCGTGTTCTTCATTGAATGACAATTCCTCCTTCTTTAAATCAGTAATACTGATGATATTTGTATCTGAGTAATTATATACCTTACATAAGTTTAAGTCAACAAAAACAATATCTCTCTGTCCTGATGCAAGGTAAAATTTTTCTTGACCTATGGTATTTTATCTTATATAATAATCGTCGTGAAAGGGAGTAGCGTTCAGATTTTTTCTGAGGGACAAATCGTCAGTACGGGCCGATAAAGCCCCGGTTTGTTCCATCCTGTTCCAGGACTATGCAAGACTTTCGCTGTTAGCAATAATAGCGGAGGTCTGTTTTTTTGTGAAAAAAAGGAGCGATCGATATGCATGTATTGATTTTGTTGATAAGTCTGGCAGTGATCCTGTCCGGAGCAGAATTATTTACCAACAGCATCGAATGGCTGGGAAAAAAATTAAATCTGGGCGAGGGAGCGGTAGGCAGTATTCTGGCAGCCATCGGTACTGCATTGCCTGAAACACTTATACCTGTCATTGCTATTTTATTCGGCTCAGGAGAAGACGCTTCCCATATCGGTATAGGCGCTATTTTAGGAGCACCTTTTATGCTTTCAACTCTGGCCATGGGCGTAGTCGCTTTTTCCGCGATCGGATTCAAATATAAGGGACAAAAGCGGCATCATTTAATGATCGACAACCGCATAATCAAGCGCGACTATCTATATTTCATTATCGTGTATTCTATAGCGATCCTTGCTTCCTTCTTGCCGTCCGGACTGCGCTACTGCACGGCTGCATTGCTGGTATTGTCGTACCTTGTCTATGCTTATGTTACAGTAAAAGAGAGCCACAACAACGAAGCCGAAGATCCCGAAGAAGAGAACCTCAAGCCTCTGACCTTCAGCCGCAAAAAAACATCACCGGCCATGGCCATGATCCTTTTGCAGATCGCTGTTGCTCTGACTATGATCATAGTCGGCGCTGATTTATTCGTAGATGCCATCCAATATCTGGCTGATAAATTCAGTGTGCCTGCTTTTGTTCTTTCGCTTATCATTGCACCTATCGCTACCGAACTGCCGGAAAAGATCAACAGTGTTATCTGGATACGGGATGGAAAAGATACACTGGCAATGGGAAATATTACAGGCGCAATGGTTTTCCAAAGCTCCATCATTCCCGCTTTGGGAATCGCTCTGACTGACTGGGTCCTCACCCCGCTTGCTTTATTCAGTGCCTGTCTTGCTTTATTGTCGGCAATTATTCTGTATACTACCCTGCACTTTAAGAAGCAGTTAAGACCTCCTTTATTGTTCGTCTGTGCCTCATTTTATTTGATATTTCTATCGGCAGTAATTATTACCAATATATGACTTTAAAATTTAACGAAATATGATCAGATCTATTCATCCAGTTTCCTGACAATATTGATATTTATTTTGCGCGGCTTTTTTTTGTTTTCATATATAAAGGCACGGGCACGTAAACCTTTATCAGTCAGGCTTGCCAGCAGCAAAACAGGATGACGATTATTGTACCGGGCATCAGTACTGATCCTGCTCAGCATTCTGTTATGCGCCGAAGTAGGCATCAGGTTGCCTCCCGCACTCAGATACCACTCTCCTATATAATCGATCCGTCCCAAACTGTGTACTATCGTTTCAGCCAGAACAGCACGCATAAAACTGTCATCACGCTGGAATGAAAACTGAGATCCCTCGGCCGCCGGGCCCGGATCTGAAAGATCTGTTACGATAGGAAGGCGTGTATTTTTCTCACCCAGCAATATACCGCCCGTATCGTAATTTTTATGCTCATCGGCCAATCTGACAAGTTTTTCCCATACATCTTCGTTAATAAAAATCGCATCAATCACTTTTAAACATCCCCTTGCCGGCTTATAAATACATTATTTCCCCAACTGGTTTAAAGCTTACTGCCCGATGCTGCCTGCAGAAGAGCAGGCAATACTTCATCCGGAACATCCATAGCACCCAGCCAAAATTTATTTTTAGTTATATCACCGTGGAAATCAGTTCCGCCCGTCATAAGAAGTCCGTTATTATCTGCCAGTTTTTTATAGTGCTCGATCTGAGTTTTGCTGTGATCCGGATAGTATACTTCTATCCCCTGCAATCCGGCTGCAATTAACTCCGGCAGCATTTCATCCCCCTGGGTATGTCCGGGATGAGCCCATACCGCGATGCCGCCGGCCTGTCTGATAAGACTTACAGCTTCTGCAGCCTGCAGATCATAGCGCGGTACATAAGCCGGTCCGTTGCGTCCAATCAGATAAGAAAACGCCTGCCCGGTTGAATTTACATATGCTTTTTTTACCAAAGCGCGTGCTATATGCGGCCGTCCGATGCTGCCTCCTCCTGCTTCCTTCTCAACATCCGCCATCGTTATTTCATATCCTATATCATGAAGTTTATCCAATATTGACGCTATTCGCTGAAGGCGCAGCTCATGAATTCTTGATAGTTCACGCAGAAGAAACTTATTCCGGCAATCTATAAAATACCCGAGGATATGCAGCTCCCGCTCATGATAATCAGTATTGATTTCTATTCCGGGAATCACCATGATCCGGCCTTCTGCCTTTTTTTTAGCAGGTTCAATCCCTGCGATGGTATCATGATCGGTTATGGCAATACAATCCAAACCGATTTTGATCGCTTCCTGTACGACCTGATCCGGAGTAAAAGTCCCGTCTGATGCAGTTGTATGCACATGAAGATCAATAGCCATTTTTATCACCCTGAGACCTGTGATTTCTTCC